>JBJMQD010000267.1:0-41439 GCA_045802855.1 Myxococcales bacterium
GCAATTACGTGAACGTGAACGTGCACGCGAACGTGAACGGCTGCAAAAGGCCGTTCACGTTCAGGTTCACGTGTACCTTCAGCTCTTCCAGCGCAGATCGGGCGCGAGCCGTCCCGCCTCGAGCAGCTTCCGCAGCTGTCCGATCCGCCGGTACCGCCATCCCTCGATGTCTTCCAGGCCGATGCGCGCCTCGCGGAAGGCCTGGTAGAGCTGCTGCGCTCCCTTGCGCGCCGTCCACTGCGGCCGGAAGGCGGGCAGCTCCCGGGCGATCTTGGAAGTATCGACGCGGTAATTGCGCGCGTCGGGCTGGGCGCCGCCGGCGAACTCGATGGTGCAGCCGGGAACGGTGTCGCGGACGATCTCGGCGAGCTCGCTGATCCTGTAGTTCTCCTCGGGCCGTCCGACGTTGAAGGCTTGCGCGTGCACGGTGTCGCGCGGAGCTTCCAGCGCCGCGGCGAACGCGCGGCAGATGTCCTCGACGTGCACGATGGGCCGCCACGGGGTGCCGTCGCTCTTGATCAGCACCTTCCCGGTCGCCACCGCCCAGGCCGTCAGGTTGTTCAGGACGATGTCGCAGCGGAGCCGCGGAGAGACGCCGTACGCGGTCGCGCTGCGCAAGAGCACCGGCGAGAACTCGTCCGTCGCGAGCTCGAGCAGATCCTTTTCGGCCCGCACCTTGGAGATGCCGTACGCGGTCACCGGGTTGAAGGCGGCCCGCTCGTCGAGGAGCCCGTCGCCGCCGGACGCGCCGTAGTTGCTACAGGACGAGGAGAAGAGGAAGCGACGGACCTTCGCCTCCCGCGCGAACGAGGCGAGCCTCGCCGTGGCGCGGTGGTTGATGTCGTACGTCAGCTCGGGATCGAAATCGCCAAGCGGATCGTTGGAGAGCGCGGCGAGGTGGACGACGGCGTCGAAGCCTTTCAAGTCCTCGCGGGTGACGTCGCGGAGATCTTTCCGCACGCTGGCGATTCTCGCCATCGACCCCAGGAAAATGCACTCGTCGTAGAACCCGGTGTCCATCCCGACGACGTCGTGCCCCGCGCGCTGCAGCATCGGAACCATGACCGCGCCGATGAACCCGGTGTGGCCGGTGACCAGAACTCGCATGCCGTTTTCCCCTCTCGGTTTACCGCTTGCGCGAGCACGGATGTTCAGGCGCGGTCGTCCCGGAGCCAGTTCCCGTGTTGCGCTGAGCCGGTGAAGTGAGGATAAATTGTTCCAGCCGGAACGCAAAGCGACTTCGTACGCGTTTCGCAATTCCTGGGGGGGAACCCATGAAGGTCGTCCTGTTCTGTGGAGGCCTCGGTACCCGATTGCGCGAATACACGGGGGAGATCCCGAAACCGATGGTGAAGATCGGTTATCGGCCCATCCTCTGGCACCTGATGAAGTACTACGCGCATTTCGGTCACAAAGAATTCATCTTGTGCCTCGGCTACAAAGCCGACGTGGTGAAGCAATTCTTTCTGAATTATGAGGAATGGGTATCGAACGACTTTACAATGACGAAAGGCGGCCGCGAGATGCGGCTGGAGAACAGCGACATCGAGGACTGGAAGATCACCTTCGTCGACACCGGCCTCTCCTCGAACATCGGCCAGCGGCTCTGCGCGGTGAAGCGCTACGTCGAGGACGACGAGATGTTCCTCGCCAACTACTCGGACGGGCTCACCGATCTCCACCTGCCCACGATGGTCGACAAGTTCCGCGCCTCAGGGAAGGTGGCCTCGTTCCTCGCCGCCCGTCCATCGCAGAGCTTCCACCTCGTCGACGTGCTGGGAGACGGCGAGGTGCAGTCGATCCGCCCGGTCCGCGACTCGAACGTGATCATCAATGCCGGCTTCTTCTGCCTGCGCCGGGAGATGTTCGACTACATGCGGCCCGGCGACGAGCTCGTCAACGCGCCGTTCCACCGGCTCATCGAGGGTCGCAAGCTCCTCGGTTACCGGTACGACAACTTCTGGTGCATGGACACCTTCAAGGAGCAGCAGGAGCTGACCGATCTCTACAACTCCGGGAAGGCGCCCTGGGAGCTGTGGAAGCAGAAGATCGCGCTTTCGGCGGCGGGGTAGCTTCGTGCTGAAACTCGGCCTCGGCGCGCCGGCTCACGGCGGCTACGAGATCCTCTGCGTCGGCGCGCACAGCGACGACATCGAGATCGGCTGCGGCGGGACCTTGTTCCGGCTGTTGCGGGAGCTTCCCGTCGCGAGGCTCACCTGGGTGGTCCTGAGCGGGAACGACGCGCGGGCCGAGGAGGCGCGGGAAGGAGCCCGGCCGTTCCTCGCGCTCGCCCGGGAAGGGCGCCTCGTGCTGAAGTCGTTCCGCGACGGCTTCTTCCCGTACACGGCGGTCCCCATCAAGGAATTCTTCGAGGAGCTGAAACGCGAGGTCCGGCCGGACCTGGTGCTGACCCACTATCGCGAGGACCGCCACCAGGACCACCGGCTGGTCTCGGACCTCACCTACAACAGCTTCCGCGATCACCTCGTGCTGGAGTACGAGATTCCCAAGTTCGACGGCGACCTCGGCCGGCCGAACACGTACGTCGCGCTCGACCAGGAGACCTGCAAGGCGAAGGTTACCCATCTGCTGGCCGCCTTCGGCACGCAGCGCGACAAGCGCTGGTTCAGCGAGGACACCTTCCGGGCCATGCTCCGCCTCCGCGGGATCGAGGCCGGCTCGCCTTCCGGTTTCGCGGAGGCATTTCACGGGCGCAAGATCGTGCTCTGAGGTAGCTTCGCGTTCGTGGCCTTTCGAAAGATCGTCCTGGTGGGAAATCCCGTGCTGCGCGAGCGGGCCGCGGAAGTCGAGCCCGCCATGTTCGGGACAGAGGCGCTGCGCGAGCTGGTCAGGGACATGGTGGAGACGATGCGGCTTGCGCCTGGGGTCGGCCTCGCGGCGCCGCAAATCGGAGTCTCCCTTCGTGTCATCGTGCTCGAGGACCAGCCCGACTCGATGTCGTATCTGAACGAGGAGGAGCGGAAGGCCCGGGAGCGCGTCGCATTTCCGCTGCGCGTGATCGTCAATCCCGTGCTGCGTTACCTCGGCCCTCAGAAGGTCACGTTCGGGGAGGGATGCCTGAGCGTGCCGGGGTACGCCGCGCAGGTAGCGCGGTTCCGCGAGGTCGAGGTGACCGGGTTCACCGAGGAAGGCGAGCCCTACGGCTGGGGCGTATCGGGCTGGCCCGCCCGGATCCTGCAGCACGAAGTCGATCACCTCGACGGGACGGTCTACGTCGACCGGATGAACACGCGGACGTTCGCGATCCTGGAACCACGCGACTAGGCCTTCGAGGAGCACTCGTAGACGATCTGCCACTCCTTGAGCTTCGTGGTGTTGGTGCTCGTCTTGTTCTGGTCCGGCTTCTCGTCCTTGACCGGGATGATGCCGAACCACTTCTCCTCTTTCTGGCCCTTCTCCTTGTGCGCTTCGCCCTCGGCGTGCTCCCCGATGTCCACCTCGCCTTCGTCGAGCACCTTCACCGCCGAGCCGCCGCAGTTCGACTTCATCATCGAATCGGCGAGCGCGCGGTCGCCGGGCGTCGAGGGCTGGTGGAGCGCGATGACGCCGCTCGACTGCGGCTTGCGCTTCACTTCGCGGGCGTAGGCTTGCGGTGGCGGTGCCATCGCGCAGCCGGCCAGAACGAGCAGAAAGAACCACAGGGCGATCTTCATGGTCGCGTCCTTCCTTTGCAGGTGATGGTTACGTCTACTTGCGGCCGTTGAAGTTGTACGTGGCGGCGATCGACTGCCCGCACCCCGAGAGCGTTCCGGTGGTGGCGATGGTCAGGACGTTGTTCTCGATCGTCCCGTGGCCGCTCGCCCAGGTGAGGGTGATGGCCTGGCAACCGCTCGGGCTCGTCGATGCAACGAGCGGGCATGCCTGGTTGGCGATGGTGAAGGTCGTCTCGCTCTCGGCCGTGGCATGCAAGACCGAGGAGGTCAGGCAGAGACCGGCGACGGAGAGTTTCTTCCCGTCGGCGGTGATTCCGACGGATGCGGTGCCCTGGTTCGACTGGGCTCCTGCGGAGACGGAGCCGTTTCCGCTCCAGTTCCCGATCATTCCAGAGGTGTCGGTCTCGTCGCTTCCGCCACAGGCCGCCGCGACCACGAGAAGCATGCCGATCTTCTTCATGTGTGCCCCCTTTGCCTATCCATTGCGCAAAGGGCGCGCAAAAACCGTCACGCCAGGCTCGTCGACCTACGGCAGGGGCCCCTCCGCCCCGACCGCCGAAAGCCACTCCGCCCGGTAACGCGCGGCCTTTTCGGGCTGTCCGAGCGTCTCGTAGATCCCGGTCAGGTACGTGAGGATCGATCCCACCGTCCACCACGGCCCGGTCAGGGGCTGGTTGGCCTTCTTCATCGCCTCGTACGCGGCGACCAGGAGAGGCTCTGCCTCGGTGAATCGCTTCTGGCCGACGAGAACGAATCCCAGCTTCCATCTGCAAGCGGCGACGTCGCCGTTGTCGTCCGAGAGATTCGCGTGGAAGACGTCGAGAGCGCGGCGAAGGAGCGCCTCGGCGCGCCCCCAGTCGGGCACCATCAACAAGTTGGTCGCCTCCGCGACGAGCGCCATCCCGTACGAGCGATGCTCCGCGCCGTAAGCGGCGAGAAAGATCTCCGCGGCGCGGCCGGCCGGCACCGCTCCCTCCCGGAATCGTCCACGGACGTAGAGCAGGTTGGAGAGCGTGTAGAGGGCGCCGGCGACGTCCGGGTGCGAAGGCCCCTGAACCCGTTCGAGCGTCGCCGTCGATTGGCGGAATAGCGCTTCCGCCTCGTCCAGGCGCTCCTTCTTCCCGAGCAGAACGCGGGCGACGTCCATGCGCGCCTCCGCGGTCTTCGGGTGATCGGGTCCGTACCACGCGTCCCAGATCGCGAGCGCCTCGCGGTCGTACCGCTCCGAGTCGTCGAGCTTGTGCTGCGTGAGCGAGCTCTCGCCGAGCCATCCCAGCCGCCCGGCGACGAGGGGGTGGCCATCGCCGAGTTGCGCCCGGTAGATGGAGAGCGCCCGCTGGTTGAGGGAATCGGAGCTCTCGTCGTGCCCCGCATCGTGCTCGACATCGGCCAGATCGCCCAGGGCGGCGGCGAGATCGACCGGCGGCACGCCCGGTCTGGAGCGGAGCGCGACCGCTTCTCGCAGGACCTTCGCGGAGTCGTCGAAGCGCCCCCGTCCGTGGAGCACGTTGCCGAGCGCGAGGAGAGCGCGCGCGACGGCGGGATGATCCGGCGGCAGCTTGTGGCGGAGGAACGCGAGTCCTTCCCGGATGAGCCGCTCCGCGTCCTCGACCCTGGCCATGTCCGAGCGCACGAGCCCAAGAGCGACCTGGCTTTGCGCCGCCAGCGGATCCTGCGGCCCGCGTAGCGCGCGATATTGCTCGACCGCGCGCCCTAGCAACTCCTCGGCCCGGTCGTACTTCCCGAGCCGCTGGAACATCGTGCCGAGCGTCTCGTAGAGAGCGGCCTGGGTGAGCGGCTCGTTGCGCAGCGTGCTGGCCTGCTTCACGCCGCGGTCGAGGAGGGCGATGACCCGCAGATCGGCGGCCGGGCCGGCCTCCTTCTCGCCGCCCTCGAAGAGATTGAGCATGAACCGCTGGACGTGCTCGGCGCGAGCCGCCTCGGCGACCGCGCGATCGTGCTCTCGCGCGAGCCGGAACGTGAAAAAGGTGCCGAGCGAGGCCGCGATCAGAAGCGCCGACGAGCCGAGGACGACCTGCCTGCGATTGCGCCGGACGAACTTCCGCAGTCGATAACCGAGATCGTCAGGCCGCGCTTCGAGCGGCTCGTGCCGTCGATAATGATCGAGATCGCGCAGCAAAGCCTCGACCGAGCGATAGCGGCGCTGCGGATCCTTGTGCATCGCGGTGAGGACCAGCACGTCCAGATCGGCCCAGGCGGACGCCCCGAGCGCGAGCGATCCGGCGGCGGACGGCGGAACCGGTTTGCGCTCGAGGATGAGCCGCTCCGCGTCGTCCGGTGTGCAGCTCGAGAGATCGAAGGGCAGCTTCCCGGCGAGGAGCTCGTAGAGGACGACTCCGAGCGAGTACACGTCGGTATGGATTCCGGCGGGATCGCCGCGAAACTGCTCAGGCGCCGCGTAGGCGGGTGTCATGAGGCGCAGGCCCGTCAGGGTCCTCGCCGCCTGCACCTCCGCCGTATCGAGTTGCTTGGCGATGCCGAAGTCGAGGAGCCGCACGCTGCCGTCGCGCTTGACGAGCACGTTGGACGGCTTGATGTCGCGGTGGATGATCGCGTGGGCGTGCGCCGACTGCACCGCCTCGCAGAGCAGGTAGAAAAGGCGGAGCCGCTCCTCGGGACCGGCCCGGGTGTCCTGGCACCAGGTGGTGAGCGGCTTCCCGTCGACGTACTCCATGACGAAGAACGGAGTTCCGTCACTGAGCACGCCGTTGTCGTAGAGGCGGGCGATGGCGGGATGGTCGAGGCGTGCAAGCGTCTGCTGTTCCGCTGCGAAGCGTTCGCGCCTGGCCGGCGAGACCCAGGCGTCGCGAAGCACCTTGAGCGCGACGAGGCGCCCGACGTCCTTGCGCTCGGCGAGATAGACGACGCCCATTCCGCCCTCGCCGAGCACGCTGACGATCCTGTACTCGCCGAGCCAATCCGCGGCGAGCGCCGGCCCGCCGAGAACATCGTGGACCATCCGGCCCAGATCGAGCTCCGGAGTCGCGCGGGCGTCCTCGTCGAGCAGCGAAAGCACGTCTGCGAACAGTGCCTCGTCTCCGGCGCAGGCCGATTTCAGGGCGCAGCGCTTGTCCGGCCCCGGGAGATCGGCCGCCGCGTGGAACAGCTCCTGGATCCGCGCCCAGCGTGCACTTTCCATCCTGCCCCCCCCCGGGGATGGCTTCAGCTGCCGCTTTTCCGGACGGCCCTGGCAAGCCATGCCTTGGCCGCGCGCCAGTCGCGCTGGACGGTTGCTTCGGAAATCTGCAAGACCTCCGCGGTCTCCGCCACGTCGAGACCGGCGAAGAAGCGGCATTCGACCATCTGCGCCTGCCTCGGTTCGAGACGCGAAAGCTCCTCGAGCGCGTCGTCGAGCGCCAGGATCTCCTCGGGCTTCGACGCCGAGGCATCGGGCATCGAGTCGTCGAGCGTGATCGCGACCATGCCCCCGCCGCCCCGTTTCCGGGCAGTCTTCCTGCGGGCCGCTTCCACCAATACCTGGCGCATCGCGCGCGCGGCGATCCGTTTGAAATGGAGGCGCGTCGTCGAAGCGACCGCCGGCGATTTGGCGAGCTTCATCCAGGCCTCGTTCACCAGGGTCGTCGGGGTCAGGGTGACGAGAGACGAGCCGCGCCGCACGCTCGCCGCGAGACGCCGCAATTCCTCATAGGTCGCGCTGTAGAGCAGATCGAGAGCACGCCGCTCTTCCGGCGTTATTGGCCCTGGGATCCTGGTTCCGTCCGCCCCCATGACGGCCCCCTCCCGGCGAGCGCACGCTACAGCCGCGCGCCGATATCGTGCAAGACCCGACAGCTTGCGGCGCCGCACGAGCACTGGAAACTCATGCCGCGGCCGATTGCGGGCGTACCCGGGCCGCTTCCCAGATCCTGCGCCCGTCCGACACGGTGAAAAGGCCGGTCGCGCGGATGGCCACGGCGAAGACGGCGAGGGGCAGGACGAACCGGACCACGAGCGGCGTATCCTGCAAAGCCGTTCCGGCGAGGAACATCGCTCCCGCGCTGAGGAGCGCGGCCCCCGCGAGCCGCCAGTGCGATCGCTCGACGATGCCATCGGGCGCGAGCCGCAGGGCGGCGATCGTCATCACCAGCTCCGCGGTGGTGAGCGCGATGGCGAGGCCGATGGCGCCATTTCCGTATCGCGACTCGAACCAGGGGATCAGGATCACGTCGAGGAGGCCCCCGATGAGGAGCGCGACGAACTTCGCGACCGTGAAGGCGGTGCGGGCCTTGCCGATGGCGAGGATGGCGTTTCCGAGCAGGATGTTGACGAACATGAGGAACAGGTAGGGGCCGAGGGCGCGCAGGACGTCGATCGCCGGGGCGAATCCCTCCTTGCGGTAGACGAGCGAGACCGCCACGTCCGCGTACAGCGCGGTCCCCGTAGCGACCAGCGCGCCCAGCATGAGCACGAGCCGCAGCGCATCGCGGGACTTGCCCCGCAAAGCGGCGACGTCGCCCGAGAAGCGCGCCAGCGTCGGATAGAGCGCCACTCCCGCGATGCCGGCGGGAAAGATGAGGGTCCCGACGAACCGCTGCGCCGCCGCGTACCAGCCGACGACGGAGGGGCTCGCGAGCATCGCTATCAGATTTGCGTCGACGTAGGGATGGCCGGACAGCGCCAGGTTGAAGAAGACGAACGGCGCGCCGCCGGCGAGGATGCCCCGCAATCTCTGCCGATTCAGGCGGAGCGGCGGCATCTTCACCCGCCGGTAGAGGAAGAGGGAGAGGACGAGCGAGACCGCCACCGAGCCGCCGCCGGCGAGGACCACGGAGCGGAGCCCTCCGTGCAGCTTCATCGCCAGGAGCAGGAAGGCGAGGTTGCAGACGGAGTTGGCGATGTTCGTCATCGCCTCGAGCTCCATCCGGTCGTGCCCGCGGAATCCCTGCGACAGCGTGGTGGCGAGGTTTCCGGGGATCATGCAGACGGCCATCAGGACGAGAAGCGATCGCACCTCGGGACCGTGGCCGAGGACGACGGCGCAGCCCAGCGCCAGCGCGTACGAGACGACGGCGAGGAGGAAACGGGCGACGAGGGCGGTTCCGAGCAGCTCGCCGGATCGTTCGCGGAACTTCGACACCTCGGCGACGAGGTATCCCTGCTGCCCCCACTCCACGAAGATGCCGGCGAAATTGATGCTCGCCATGACCAGATAGAGGAGCCCGAGCGACGCGGCGCCGAGGACGCGTCCGATGATGGCGCTGATGACGATCGAGATCGCCATCGTGCCGATCTGCCCGAGGAGAAGAGAGACGACGTTGCGCGCGATGCTGCGCCGGGGCGGCACCGATATCACCGGGCGCTCCGCGACGGAGCCCGCCGCCATGGCTGACGTTTCGCTCATTCCCCCCGCCCCAATCCCATGCTCCGGCCTTCGGCCTCCGCCCGTCGCGGGCAAAGCCCGCTCCTCCGCCCGCGACGTTACGAATATGTAAAAAGCCGCTGGTGGTGTAACGAACCTACCAGACCGGGCGGGGTTCCGTCAGGTGCGCGAGGCGACGAAGGCAAAAAGATCTCGCGCCGTCTTGCGCGCGTCGTAGCGGCGCTCCGCTTCCGCACGCGCCGCCCTGGACATCCGTTCCCGGCGGGCGGGATCGAGGGCGAGCGCCTCCAGCACGTCTCCGAGGTGCTGCGCATCGTCGGGATCGACGAGGTGGCCGGTCTCTCCTTCCCGCACGCAGTCCGGGATTCCTCCCACCCTGGTGGCGACGAGCGGCAGGCCCGCCGCGAGCGATTCGAGGCAGACGAGAGGAAGGCAATCCGCCCGGGTCGGGAGCACGAACGCGTCGCACTCCGAGTAGAGCCGGAGCAGTTCCGGCGAGTTCGCGCGCAGCCCGCGATGCACGCGCACGCCGGGAGAGGCCTCTATGGCGGCCGGCGTGACCAGGTCGAGCTCCGCCTTTCCTTGCAGCCGGTCACGATAAACGCGCAGGAGGAGGTCGCCACCCTTGCGAGCGAAGTCTCCACCGACGAACAAGAAGCGCGGCAAGCCGCCTCCACGCGCACCGGGACGGAAGAGCGACAGATCGATTCCGGGCGGCACCACCAGAACGTCCTCGGGCTTGCATCCGTAATCCTCGCAAAGCGAAGCCTTCGCCCACTCGGACCAGGCAACGAACCCACACGCGCGCCGGTAGATCGATCGATGGACGGCGCGCTTGGCGCGGGCGGCGAGATCGCCGTGCGCCTCGAGCCCGTACTCGCGCCGCATGTTCTCCTTGTTGAGCGGTGTCCCGTCGGTGGAGAGGACGGAGGGCTTGCGACCGAAGAATCCGCCGGAGAGGAGCGCGATGGTGGTCGTATGGACGAAGAGCGCGTCTACCTCCGGGAAGGCCTCGCCGATCGCCCGCCGCGCCGCGGCGCTTCCGGTCACGCTCCAGGGCAGGACCCCCGCCTTGTATTCGACAGGAATCCAGCGCGGCAGAAGCCCATCGGGTGCTTCCGCCTCCGCTCGACGGAGGTTCAGGTAATGCGTGATGCTACCGAGCGTCTGCTCCATCACGAAACCGACGCGCGCCATCCCGACCTGTGTGTCATGGGCCGCGGCGGATTGTCAAAATTACGCAAATTTCATCGTTAGCGATGGTTTGCAGTACCATGGCCTTTGTGACCCGCTGCCTCATCCTCGCCGCTGGACGGTTCGATCCGGTCACCTCGGCTCGCGCCGCTCTCACCGATCGCGAGCCTCGCCTCGACGTCTTCGAGCTGGCTTGCGCGCTCTCCGCCGACGTCCTCGACTTCCAGGACGTGGACGCGGCGCGTTCGCCGCTCGTGCGGGCGACGCACCGCGCTCTCGGTCCTTCCGCCGCGCTGGCGCTCCTCGGCGCCGAGCGCGCACGCGGCTACGACGCGATCCTCACCACCGGCGAGGACATCGGCATCCCGCTCGCCGCCCGCCTGCGCCTCGTTCGCGACCGGCCGTCGCACACGATGATTGCCCACACCCTCTTTCCGGTGAAGAAACGGATCTTCTTCTCGGTAGGGCGGGTGGACGGGTGCATCGATCGCTTCCTCTGCTACGCTACCTCCGAGGAGCGGAACCTGGTCGAGCGGCTTTCGGTGCCGGCGCGCCGGGTGCAGCGCATCGCCTATCACGCCGATCAGCGCTTCTTCCGTCCCTTCGAGGCGCCGCCCGAGCCCGATTTGATCTGCAGCGCCGGTCAACTCTTGCGCGACTATCCCACCTTGATCGAGGCCGTGCGCGGCGCGCCGATTCGCCTGCGCATCGCGGCGGGAAGCCCGTGGATCGCCGAGGACCTGAAACCAGGGACGCCGCTTCCCTCGAACGTCGAGTGGGGGAAGTACTCGCGATTCGACCTGCGCGCCCTCTACGCCCGCTCGGCGGTCTGCGTGGTGCCGATTCAAGAGAACGACTACCAGACCGGCATCTCCACCATCCTGGAGATGATGGCGATGGGGAAGTGCGTGATCGCCACCCGGACGCGGGGCCAGACCGATACCCTGGTGGACGGGGTGAACGGCATCTACGTGCCGCCCGGCGACCCCGCGGCCCTGCGCGCCGCGATCGTCCGCGCGCTCGACCGGCCGGAAGAGACGGCGCGCATCGGCGCCGCGGCCCGGCGGTACATCGAGGAGAACGCCACGCTCGATCTGTTCGTGGAACGGGTGGCGGCCGCGACGCTCGGTCGACGCCCGAAGACAAAGCGGGCCGGCTAGCCGCAGGCGCGCGGTCTGCGCGCGCCAAGCTCTAAGCCGTCCAGCGAGCGGCGCTCGGGGTCGCGCGGGAGTCGGACTAGCGCAATAGCGCGGCAGCGGGCCCGGGTCCCTCCAGCGTCAGCAGGAAGGCGACCAGATCCTGCTGCTCGTCCGCAGCGAGGCCGAGTGGAGCGATCTCGCTGGTACCCGGATACCCGGCGCGGTCTCCGCCCCGATCGAAGAACGCCACCACCTCCGCGAGCGTGCGCAATTGCGCCGTGTGCAGGAAGGAAGCTCTGCGCGCGACGCAGCGGAGCGTGGGAGTGCGGAAGGCGCCCTCCGCGCCTGCCGGCACGGCGTCGGGCAACCTGCCGTCGTCGCCGTCGGAATACTTGCCGCGCACGTTCAGCGGATCGGCGAGAGCCGCGGCGAGACCCAGCCCGGCGCCGCGATCGTTCGCGTCGGTGAACACGGCCGCCACGGTGCGCGGCAGGAGGCCCACGTTGTGGAACTGCTGGTCGGAGAGGAACGGACCGGAGTGGCACCGGACGCATTGCGCCTTCCCCACGAACAGCTTCGCGCCCCGCTGCTCGGAGGCAGTCATCGCCGAGGGATCTCCGTGCAGGAATGCGTCGAAACGTCCCTGACCACAAGAAAGGAGCCGCTCGTAGGCGGCGATGGCCTTGCCGAGATTGATCACCACGCGCGTGACCGCGTCCTGGTCAGCGGCGGACATCGAGTCGTACTCCGCCCCGTCACCCGGCTTCCCGTGGCAGGCGGGAGCGCCGCGGATCGGCCGGTCGCATCCGGCGCTGTGGGCCTCGAGCGGCGGGAAGCGCGAGGCGTCGTCGAGCGGCGGCAGCGGTCCGAAGATGGGCTCGTATTCGGCCCGGTAGCGCGAGAAGATCCGCTCCGCCGCGTACAGCCGCGAGGCGTTCATCTCGTTCGGATTCTCGATCGGGCCGAACGGCTGCGAGTGCAGCGAGTCGCGGCGGCCGTCCCACATGAGAAGCCGCGCCTGACCGACGTCGAGGAGCGAGGGGGTGCGGCGGAGGTTCCATCCCGCGGCGAGCGAGATCTGCTTTCCCCGCGACCGGTCGTCGAGGAAGCCCGCCGACGGGACGTGGCAGCCCGCGCAGCTGACCTTGCCCGCTTCGCCGCGAACCCCGAGCGCGGTCGCGCCGCCGTCGTTGTCTCCGTCGAGGAGAGGTCCGGAAAATCCGGCGTCGAAGAACAGCTTCTGCCCGAGCGCGGCGGCTCTTGCGTCGCCGGCAAATCGGTTGCTCGCGTCGTGCGGCGGAGCGGGCAAAACGGAAGGCGAGAGTTGCAGGAGCCTCGCCCGTTCCTCCGCCGTGAACGGGACTTCGGAATGACAAGCGAGCACCAGCGTGAGCGCGCTCACGATCGCCCAGGCGATATTCGTAGGCCCCCCGCAGGGTCGGAAGTATTTGCGAACGACTTATGTTAACAGGAATCGCAGTGCGCGGTACTTCCGGGGGGAGCTACCGCGGCACCTACATCCCACATCATTCAGGGGTCTCCACCATGAAGTCGTGGACCGCTGCCGCAGCCGGCGCCGTGCTCGCGTGTGCTTGCCACTCGTCGAGCGCGCGTCCCGATCCCGGGGACGCTGGCCATGACCCGGGCTCCACGCCCGACGCCGGCCAGCCGGAGACGACCGGTCCGATCGACATCGACTTTCCCCAACCCGCCAGCGGACCGCGGGTCGGGGCATTACCAAAACTTCGTAATGTGATCGCGGTCACGGACGACGATCGTGTAAGGGTCACTTTCGAGCCGGTCGACGGCGCCGCCGATTACAGGATTTACACACTGCCCGACGCCGCAAGCGTTTCGGTAGACGCCACCGGCTTCGTCACCCTCGCGAATCAGACGTACCGCTGCTCGGGCGATCGCGAGGCTCCCTCCGTTCCGCTCGACACCAGAGACCACCCGGGAAGCTGGGTCGCTACCCGCGTCGCGTTCGAGGTCGAGGGGTTCGCCCGCACGGAAGGGGACGCGACCCTGGGCCACATCTACGTCGAGCCCGGTCCCCATCGCGTTCCGGTCTATGCCGCCGGCGGGAACGCGCCCTCCGCCGACAACGAATGCTCGAACGCCGCCGGAAACTGGGGCGCGACGCGCGTGAAGACGTACACGACTTCCAAAGCCGCTTACGATCAGCTCGTCGCACAGGGTTACAGAGATGACGGGATCGTTTTCTACGGGCCGGAAACGGGCGTTCCGGTGATGACCTCGAAGGCCGGGACCTCGACGCTCTACTACTCGAGCGCGACGGAGATCGCGGCGCGAGCGGGAGACGACCCGGCTGCTGCGTTTTCCGTGCTTGCCTCGCCCGCGGAGGGGACGGTGCCCCTCAAGCGCGTCTTCTACGAGGGCTTCTGCGACGATTCGCACGACGAGCTCGTGGCCGGAGAGGCGCGCTTCTCCCGCGCGGCGATACAAGGCGATCAGCCGGTCTTCGAGACGCAATGGTCCGGGCTCACCGGCAAGACCGTGCTGGTCGTGGAGGCGCTCGCCACCGGTTGTCCCTTCCAGGGACACATCGTTCCCCAGCACAAGGACGCCGCCGGCAACGCGCAGACTTTTCTCACCCTCGAGGAGGTGCGAAAGGCGTCGCCCACGGCCGAGGTGTTCCTGAACGGCCAGCACGACGTGGCGAATCGCCCTCGAGCGATCGCGAGGTCCTTCGTCGAGGTCTCGCCCGCGCCAAGACCCCCGGCCGATTTCTCCGCCGGATTCAACGGACCTGCGGAGCCGTTCACGGTGACGAGCACGCGGAACGACTGCGGTGGCATCGGCGCCGCTCTGACGTCGGCGAGCTTCGACGCCTGGTTCTACTGCACGGAGGATCCGGCGCACCCATCGGAAGCGGGTGCGTTCTCGCTCGGCCAGATGCTGGGCGAATTCTGGGTTTCGTTCGCCGACGCGGGAAGCCTGACCAACGGGAAGTTCCGCATGACCGCGCGCAAGAAAGCGACGATGTCGGCCTCGACCTACCTGTACGCGAGCATGATGGTGGACTTCGTCTCGACGAAGCGCCGCTACCCGCAGCTCCTCGTCAGCGACGCGCCGCTTCCACTGCAAGAAAACCTGCCCGCGGGGACGACGCTCCTCGTGCAGGCCTTCGACGGTTGGCCGAGCCGCCTCGAGCTCCAGGTGTGCGATCACCGCACCTGGGACGTGAACGACCAGTGCCCTCGCGCGAACCTCGAGCGCGCCGAGGCCACGCAGAAGTGGCTCGCTCACGATCCGCTCGGCGAGCACCTCGGCGTCGGCCGCCTCGGCCGGATCGACTTGTGGGCCTCGACTTCGAAAGCGTTCGTCTTCCTCGACGGCAAGCCTTACGGATGTGCAAACCTTCCTGCCTCGCCGGCAGCGGGGCCGGTGAGCGTCACCTTCGGCGACGTGCTCTACCACTCCGGGATCGACGAATCGGTCACCAGTCCCGGCAGCCAGAATGGCACCGAGATGTCCTTTCATTTCCGTCATCAATTGACGGAGACGCATCGGCAATTCGACAACCTGGAGTTTTCCAGCAACAAAGCCGCGCCGCAGTGGGATTTCACGCGGTTCCCTTGTGCAAGCACGTTCAGTGTGGACCTCGGCCTGTAACGATTCGATTTCCGCGTGCCGGGGGGCTGCGTGGTAGATTTCGATTCCAGGGCGACGGCAAAATTCCAGAGGGTTGAATGATCTTCACGGAAACCAGGCTGAAGGGCGCTTTCCTCGTCGACATCGAGCGCCGGGAAGACAGCCGCGGCTTCTTCGCCCGCGTCTTCTGCCAGAAGGAGTTCGAGGAGCGCGGGCTGAAGCCGGTCATCGCGCAGGCGAACATCGCCTTCAACAACCGCCGCGGAACCGTCCGGGGAATGCACTTCCAGTACCCGCCCGCGGCGGAGACGAAATTCGTGCGGGCGACCCGCGGATCGATCCTGGACATCATCGTCGACCTGCGGCCGGAGAGCCCGACGTATCTCCAGCACGTCGCCGTCGAGCTGACGGCGGACAACCACCGCGGCCTCTACGTCCCGGAACGGTTTGGCCACGGCTACCAGGCGCTCGAGGACCGAACCGAGACGAGCTACCAGGTGGGCGAGTTCTACGCCCCGGCGAGCGAAGGCGGCCTCGCGTGGGACGACCCGCGGCTCGGGCTGAAATGGCCGCTGCCGATCACGGACATTTCCGACAAGGACAAGTCCTGGAAGCGGTTCGATCAGATCCAGGCCGAGCTCGAGCGCAGGATAAAGGTTTAGGTAGTTCGGGGGGGACAATGATTATCGTCGACCGGGCGCTCGCCGCCCACGAGGCCCAAGGCACGGCCATCCGGGTAGGGATGATCGGCGCCGGGTTCATGGGCCAGGGGCTCACGAACCAGATCGTCAACAGCGTGCGCGGCATGCGGATGGCGGCGATCTACAACCGCAAACCGGAGCGCGCCATCGGCGTTTACAAATACGCCGGCTGCGAAGACGTGGTGGTGGCGAAGTCGCAGAACGCGCTCGACGATGCCATCCGCCGTGGCAAGCCCGCCGTCGCGGAGGATCCCTTCACCATCTGCCGCTCGCCCGAGGTGGACATCGTCGTCGACGTGACCGGCTCGGTGGAGTTCGGCGCCCAGGTCATCCTCGAGGCCTTCGCGCACAAGAAGTCGGTGGTCCTCATGAACGCGGAAGTGGACGCGACCATCGGGCCCATCCTCCGCGTGTACGCGAAGCAGCACGGCCAGATCCTCTCTGCCTGCGAGGGCGACGAGCCCGGCGTGCAGATGAACCTCTATCGCTGGGTGAAGGGGCTCGGTCTCATCCCGCGGGCGATGGTGAACGTGAAGGGGCTGCAGGATCCCTATCGCAACCCGACCACGCAGAAGGGCTGGGCGGAGCGGTGGGGCCAGAACGCGGCCATGGTCACCTCCTTCGCCGACGGATCGAAGATCAGCTTCGAGCAGTCGATCGTCGCGAACGCGACGGGCTTCAAGGTCCGCTCGCGCGGCATGTCGCGCGGTCTGAAGTTCGACGGCTCGATCATGGACGCGCCGAAGCTGTACGACCTCGAAGAGCTTCGCGCCCTGGGCGGGATCGTCGACTACACGGTGGGCCCATCGCTCGTGAAGGTGTTCTGCCTCGCCGAGCATCCCGACCCGAAGCAGCGCCACTACCTGAACCTCTACAAGATGGGCGAGGGCCCGCTCTATCCGTTCTGGATCCCCTACCACCTCGTCCACTTCGAGGCGCCGAACGCCATCGCCCGCGTTGCGCTCTTCGGAGACGACGTGGCGCCGTCGATCGGAGGTCCGGTGGTCGAGGTGTGCGCCCTCGCCAAGCGCGACCTCAAGGCCGGCGAAGTCCTCGACGAGTACGGCATGTACATGACCTACGGCGAGGCGGTGAACGCCGAGGAGATGTGCTCCGGACGCTATCTTCCCGAAGGCCTCGTCGAGGGGTGCAAGCTCAAGCGCGACATCGCGAAGGATCAGGTCCTGACGTACGCCGACGTGGAGTTGCCCGAGGGGCGGCTCGCGGATCGGCTGCGCGCGGAGCAGTACCGGCACTTCCGCGGCGAGACGTGGCTCGAGGAGCACTTGAACGTGGCGCAGGGCCGGACCTCGGCGCCGCCGAGAGCGGAAGCGCGCTGATGCTCGCGGCGGTTCTACTCGGGGCGATGCTCGCCGCGGATACTGCCGGCTGGCAGCTTTCCGTGCGCAGCGAGACGCGGAGCGGATCGGTCGAGGCCGCGGGCGTTCCCACGCCGTCGCTCTCCGAGCAGATCAACGTCCTCGCGGGCATCGCGGGGACGAGCGGGCGCCTGCGCGGCGACATCGCTTACGCGCCGATCCTGCTCTACGACTTCCGCGCGCGAGGAGATGCGGACGTCCTGCACCGCGGGTTCGCCACCCAGATCTACAAGCTCGCCCGCGGGAGCACGCTCACGCTCGGAGAAGACGTCGCTTACGGCCGCCGCGACTTCCGCCCGCTCACGCCCCAGCCGACCGATCCGAAGCGGGTCCTGCCCCCCGTCGAGGATCCGCGTCTCGCGACCGTGGGCGTCATCCCCTACCTGCAATGGGGAGCCTCCGCCGGGCTCGACCAGGCGCTCGCGACGGGGATCCTCCTCGGACTGCGCGGCTCCTATGGAGCGAGCGGAGGAGCCGACGCCGGCGCTCGAGAGGTGCTGCCGCTCCAGCACACGGCCGATGCGTCGGCGCGGCTCGGCTGGGTGCTCGACCGGCGCGATTCGCTGGGCTTGGTGGCCTCGTTCTCGCGGACGACCCTGAACTCCGGCACCTCCAGCTCGATCGTGGCCGGGGGCGTGGGCATCGATCATCGCTTCGACCTGTCGACGGAAGGATCGCTCGGGGCCGGCGCTTCGATCTCCCGCGACGAGGTCAACGGCGTCTCGACGCTCGCGCCGGTGCGTCCGACGGCCGTCGCCGCGCTGACGCGGAGCGAGCTCGTCTTCGGGCGCAAGGTGGTGAGCGCTGCCCGCGTGGCGCTCGACACGGCGGTAGACCCGCTCGGGAGCGGCACCTACTCGCGGGTCGAAGGAAGCTTGAGCGTCGGTTTCGCCCCGCTCCGGGACCTCTCCTTCCAGGTTCGCGGCTCTGGATCCCGCGCGCTGACCCAAAAGACCGAGCTGCAGAACAGCCTCTGGCAACTCGAAGGCACCACCTCCTGGTCGTTCACCCGCAGGATGGATGCGAGCATCGGTTGCAGGACCGCCTGGGCCGACTCCGCCGCGTCGCCCCGGACCATGCAGTGGAGCGCCTTCGCGAGCGTCGGCTTCGCGTACGGCGAGCGCCTCTAGGCCATGTCCAAGGCGCTGCTCATGTCGATCCTGATCGCGACCATCGCGCTTCCCGCGAACCTGGCGAAGGACCCGCACCCGCTGCGCGCCTTCAAGCGGACGCTGTTCTGGATGGCGGTGTTCGAAGCGCTCTACGTGCTCGGGCTCGTCTTCGTCTATCCGAGGTTGATGTAATGGCGCTGCAACCTTTGAACCAGAGACCGCCGCCGCTGCTGCTCCAGGAAAGCGCCGAGCCGTCGGACCTGTTCGATTATCGCAGGCTCCGCGAGTACGCGACCTTCGCCATCCACTCGCTCGGACGTCGCAAGGCGCTCGCGCTCTTCGTCTTCGCCGCCGTGTTCGGCTGCGCCGTGCTCTCGCTGTACGTCCTGCCGAAGGAGTACGACTCCGAAGTGAAGCTCATCGGCCAGCGCAACCAGGTGATCTCCTCCCTGGCGGTGCCCGGCCGCAACATGCCGACGGACGCCGACGCTCCGGCGCGCGCGGTCTGGGACACCATCATGCGGCGCGACAACCTCGTGGCGCTGATCGAGCAGACCGGGCTCGTCTCGCACTTCTACGCGCACCGCTCGCCGGCGGGCAGGCTGAAGGATCGCGTCAATGCGCTCCTCGGCAGGGCGCCTTCCGAGGACGTGAAGCTCGACGTCGTGCTCGGCATGCTGGAGAAGCGTCTCGTCGTCTCCGCCGCGGCGAGCTGGCAGGGCGAAGGCACGGTCACCATCGGTGTCGAATGGCCCGACGCGGTGATGGCGCACACGATCGTCGAGGCGGCGCAGCAGTCGTTCATCGAGGCCCGCCACATCAGCGAGCTCTCCAACATCGCCGAGGCGATCTCCATCCTGGAAGGCCACTCGGCGCTCATGCGCGAAGAGGTCGAGGAGGCCGCCGAGGCGCTGGCGAAGGTGCGCAACGTGCGGGCTGCGCGTTCGGCTCCCGCGCCCGCGCCGGCGCCCGCGGCGCCTCCGAAGCCCGCCCGCCCGAGCGAGGCATCGATGCAGCTCAAGTCGATCATCGACGCCAAGCAGCGCGCCATCGACGACCTGGAGGACTTCCGCCGCAAGCGGCTCCTGGAATTGCAGGCCCGGCTTTCGGAGCAGAAGTCGATCTACTCGGAAAACCATCCCATCGTCGTCGACCTCGCGCAGAGCGTGCGCAGCATGTCGAACGAATCGCCGCAGGTGTCGGTGCTGCGGCGGGAGATGAACGAGCTGCGCGCCGAGTACCAGCGCCGTGGAGGCGACCCCGGCGAGAAGCACCTCTTCTCGAATCTTCCCAGCGAGCTGGGAGTGAAGGTCGAGGTGAGCGAGCGGGTCCTCGAGTCGCCGGACGAGATCGCCAAGCAGACGATGCTCCACCAGGCGCTCAGCAAGTACACCGCGCTCCTCGACCGGATTGATTCGGCGAAGATCGAGATGGACACCGCGCGAGCGGCCTTCAAGTACCGCTACAGCGTCTTCTGGCCGGCGCGGATCCCGACCAAGGCGGCGAAGCCCAAGGTGCCGCTGGTCGTCGGCGCGGGCCTCGTCGCCGGGCTCCTCCTCGCCCTCTTCGCCTCGACGGCGGCGGACGTGGCGTCGCGCCGGGTCCTGGAGCCCTGGCAGATCGAGCGCGACCTTTCCATTCCCATCCTGGGCCGGGTCTCGCGGACGTGATCTCCCGTTCGGACTCCCTGCAAGGGATGTGGCGGCTGGTCGTCGTCACCGCCCTGCTTGCGGTCCTGACGCTCGCGGCGATCATCCTCGCGGGCGGCGACATCGCCGCGGCCATCGCTCCGGTAGGCATCTGCGCCGTCCTCTGCCTTCTCTGGACCGCGCCCCTGCGCGTCGCTCTGCTGCTGCTCGCCTTCTTCGCGCCCGTCCTCGACGGACCTCGCCTCGCGGGCGGCAAGGTGACGCCGCCGACGTTCGCGCTCGGCAACCTCCTCCTCGAGAACCTGAACAAGACGGTGGGCATCTCGGCCCTGAGCTTCACGGGCCTCGATTGCCTGACGGCCTTCCTGATCCTCGTCGCCGTCCTCCGCCGGGCGACGGGGTCGCGAGTCGATCGCGAAGGCCAGATCGAGACGGCCTGGCCGCTCGCCGTCGCGGGCATGATCTCGCTCGCCGGCACCGGCTTCGAGTGGGCCTACGGCGTCTCGCGCGGCGGGAGCACCCAGGATTCGCTGTGGCAGGTCCAGAAGATCGCCTACGTTCCGATCCTCTTTTTTCTCTTCCAGGCGGCGGTGCGGGGCCCTTCCGATTCGAAGCGGCTCCTGCGGGGCATCGTCTGGGCGGCGCTCATCCGCGCCGGGGCCGCCGTCTACATCGCGGCGACGTTCCCCGTTCCCCCGGGCGGCGAGCTGGCGGTCGCGACCACGCACGCGGATTCGGTGGTCTTCGCCTCGGCGTTCGGCATCGTCCTCGCCTCGCTCTGGGAGGGAGAGGTGCCGGGCCACTCGGTCCGGTCGTGGCTCGCCCTCGCCGTTCTCACGGCCGGCATGGCCGCGAACAACCGCCGCCTCGTCTGGGTCGAGGTGATCGGCATCGTCGTCACCTACGCGCTCCTCAGCCGGCGCACGCGATTCCAGCGCAACCTGATCCGGGCGGTGATCGTGATGCTGCCGCTGCTCGTGCCCTATGTCGGGGTCGGCTGGCATTCCGACGCAGGGATCTTCAAACCGGTCCGCGTCATCCGCTCGATCACCGACTCCGATAGCGACGGCTCCACCAAGTGGCGCGATTTCGAGAACTGGAACCTCGTCTACACCGTCGCCGATCACCCGCTGCTCGGCAGCGGGTTCGGACACGAGTACGTCGAGCGCTGGAAGCTGCCCGACATCTCGGGGAGCTACAAGCAGTACCGGTACATGCCGCACAACAGCGTGCTCGGCCTCTGGGCTTCCGTCGGCGTCGTCGGCTTCTGCCTCATCTGGACGCAGGTCGTCGCCGGCGTCTTCCTGGCCGCGCGCTGCTACCGATTCGCGCACACGCCGGCGCACAAGGCCCTCGCTCTCGCCGCGCTGGGAATCATCGTCGCGTACGTGAACCAGTGCTACGGCGACATCGGGATCAACGCCTGGGCAGGCGTCTTCATGCTCGTGCCGGCGCTCGTCTCGGTGGGAAAGCTCGCCGTCGTGACGGGCGCCTGGCCCGCTCGCCGCAAGCGCACGATCGCGGTGCCGTTCGCGAAGGCTGCGCCGGAGATGGCGGCATGATCGGCCTTCTCCTCGCGCTCGCGGGCCTGCCGTTTCTCGCCGCCTGCGGCTACCTCTTCGCGCTCGCGATCCTGTCGGCGCGTCCCAAGGCAAGCGCCGCGCAAGGCGAGGGGCGCCTTCGCTTCGCCGTCGTCGTACCCGCCCACGACGAGGAAGCCGGCATCGCCGCCACCGTCCGGAGCCTCCTCGACGTCGACTATCCTCGCGATCTGTTCCGCGTCGTCGTGGTGGCGGACAACTGCCTCGACGAGACTTCCGTTCGTGCGCGGCAGGCGGGTGCGCACGTGCTCGTCCGCTACGATGCCGAACGGCGCGGAAAGGGCTACGCGCTCGAGCACGCGTTCGCGACCATCCTGCGCGACGGCGACGTCGACGCGGTCGTGGTCGTCGACGCCGATACGATCGTCTCGCGCAACTTGCTCCGCGCCTTCGCGGCGCGCCTTACCGCAGGGGAGCTTGCCATCCAGGCGGACTACGCCGTGCGCAATCCGGGCGCCTCCTGGCGCACGCTCCTCATGAGCGTCGCGCTCGGACTCGTCCACGTCGTGCGGCCCCTCGCCCGCGAGCGCCTCCGGCTCTCCTGCGGCCTGCGCGGCAACGGCATGTGCTTCGCCCGCGCCACGCTCGAGCGCGTACCGCATCGGGCGTTCTCGATCGTAGAGGACCTCGAGTACGGCCTGCGCCTCGGCGAGGCGGGAATCCGGGTCGCCTACGCCTCTGAGGCGCACGTGTTCGGCGAGATGGTCTCGACCGCTCGCGCCGCGGCCTCGCAGCGGCGGAGGTGGGAAGGAGGCCGCTTCGCGATGGCAAGGCTGCACGCTCCGCGCCTGTTGCGAGATGCGGTGCGCCTGCGCGACCGTGTCCGCCTCGACCTCGCCCTCGATCTCCTCGTCCCGCCGCTCTCGATGCTCGCCGTTCCGGTGCTTCTGGGCCTCGCCGCCGCGTTCGCCCTGCATGGCAGCGCCGCGCTCGCGGTCTTCGGCGCCTGCGCCGTCTTCCTCGTCGCCTACGTCTTCCGCGGATGGATGGTCTCGGGAAGCGGAGCGCGCGGCCTCGTGGCGCTCTCCTGCGCACCCGCGTTCGTCATCTGGAAGCTCGCCGTCCTTGCCGCACGGCCGGTCACCAAGGAATGGGTGCGGACCGCGCGCGAAGATCAGGGAAGCAGCGCGACGTCCGCGTAAACGGGCCGGTGGTCCGAGGCCTGCTTTCCGCCGACGCCCGTGCGCGCGAAGCGGACTCCCTTTCCCAGGATCCGGTCGAGGCGCAGGAACGGGTGCCCGACAGGAAAGGTGTATCCGAAACCCGTTCCCCGCTCCGTGAACGAGTCCTGGAAGCCGGGAAAGAGCGACGCGAGAAGCTGGCTGCGCCCGGCGACGTTGAAGTCTCCGGCGACGAGGACGCGGGGAGCCGCGGCCGCCTCGGCGGCGAGCGCCGAAAGCTCCTTCTCCCTGCGCTCGTAGTCCTCGGTGAAAAGAAAGTGCGCCATCCGGACCGCGCGCCTGAGCCCTCCGTTGCGGAAGGTCTCGCGGAAGGCTCCGCGCTGCGAAACGGGGTGCACCGCGAACAGCTTCACCGGGCCCCAGGGAGTCTGCAGCGTGAAGCGGGCGTAGGGTGGGCCCGAGCGGGTGGCGAGATCCCAGGGCACGCTTCGGTCCGAGATGGGAAAGCGGCTCGCGATCGAGAAGCTCGAGAGCCGCTCGATGTGGAACGACGGGAACGCAAGGGCGAGGGCCTCGTGCACCTCGTGGCTCGTCGCTTCGAAGATCGCGACGTCGGGGTCGACCGAACGAAGCTCCCTGGCGAAGGCGTGGACCCCGGCGCCTCCGAACTTCACGTTCCAGGCGAGAACGCGGAACGTGGGACCCGTCGGACGATCGGGAATCGACACCGCTCCGCCGAGGAGGAAGACGCTGGCGAGGACCACTGCGACGGCCTGCGCGAGAAGCCATCGCCACCTTCGCGCGAGGATCAGCGCGGGCGCGATCAGCGCGGCGGGAGCGACCAGCGCGGGAAGCGGCAGGAGCAAGAACAGCGCGACGGGCCAGTAGCGATCGCCGACGAAGGCGGCGACGGCAGTCGCTCCGGCGAGCACCACCAGATGCACGACGCACGCCGCCCGGAGGGCGACGTCGAGCCCCTGCCTCATTTATCGAGAAGAATGGATCGCAAGAAGCCGCGCGGGTGGCGCGCTGCGCCCCAGACGAGGGACAGCGCTTCCAGGAGGCCCGGAACCGGATCGCGCTTGTCGAAGGCCGCGTCGACGGCGATCCGCCGGTGCGCCGCGTACCACTCCTTCCAGCGCCTGGCGACGTCGCGCGGCATCCTTCCGGAAACACGCTGCGCGAAGATCTGCAGCGAGAGCGCGAATCGGTGCAGGTAGATGGGCGGCTCCTCGTCGAACCTCGTGCGCTGCGCCTTGGCCACTTCTTCGCGCAGGGCCGTCCGGTCTCCGACCGCCGCCAGATAGGCGAGAAGGGGTGAGGGAAGGCCGCGGGCGATCTCGAAACCCATCTGCCCGTAGAAGCGCGGGTTGAAGTCGATGAGCAGGCGCTCGTTGCCCGAGCGGATGAACTCGGCCTCGAACACCCCGTGGTATCCGACCTGCTTGCAGAGCCTGCGGATCGCTTCCCTGGCCTCGACATCGAGAGGCGCGTGCTCGAAGCAGATCCCGATGCCCACCCGCCGCGGACGCTGCAAAAGCTTCCTCGCCGCGCGCGCCGCGAAGAGCCCGCCGTGCTCGTCGATGAACCCGGCGATGGACTCGATTCCGCCCTCCGCCTCCGGGTGATACGTCTGCAGCATCGGGTGCGCGACGTCGGGACGGTCCTCGAGGATGGCCGGGATGTAGAAGTTGCGCTCCCGGTAGGCGCGGAGCGATTGCGCCAGATCGGTGCGCTTTTCGACCCGCCATCCCTTCATGGCCGTGGGGAACATCACTTGCGTGCGCGGCTTGATGAGGAGGGGGAACTGCGCCTCCGCGGCGACGCGGTAGGCGTCCGCATCGGTCGGCGCGAAGAAGGTGTGCGGGACGGCGACGCCGGCCCGGCCGCAAGCCTCGTACAGCGACTTCTTGTCGAGGAGATCGAGGATCACCTCGACCGGAGGCTGGTACAGGACGAAATTGCGCGAAAGCTCCTCGCGGTGGCGAGCGAACAGATAGGCGAAGTCGTCGCAGGTCGGGTAGAGGAAGTGTCCCGGGTTCGCCTTCCCGAATTCGAGCAGCCACTCGAGGAACTTCACCGGGTCCGAAGGCGGCGGGCAGCGCACCGTCCGGTTCGCGTGGCGCGACCAGGCCGCGGGACGGAGCACGGAGTCGGAGGCGACGGTGACGTGGATGCCGGCATTGCCGAAGCAGCGGGCAGCCGCGAGCGTGCCGGCATGTCCCGCCATGGTGAGGAGGACGGGCGGGCGCGGCGCCGGGGCGACGCGGACCGGCCGGGGATGAAACTCAACTACGGGTCGAGGCAGCATCATGAGTCGCTTGCAGGGTAGGGACCGGAAGCCTCCCGCCAATCGAGGAGGCGATGTGCCGGGCCACGGTGGGCGCGGCGTACTGGGCCCCGGCGACGAACCGGAAGAGCGGTCCGAAGCTGAGGGCGGCGGCCTGGCCGACGAAGTACAGGCCCGGCACGGACGATTCGAACTTGCGGGAGAGCCGCGGCGCCCGCTCGATACGGCGGATATCGTGGACGAGGTCGCTCGAGAGGAAGGGCAGGCGCGAGACGTCGGCAGAGTACCCGGTGCCGCAGACGACGTGGTCGACGGCGATCTCGCGCTCGCGTCCGTCGTGCTTTCGCAGCCGGACGCGCAGCCGCGAGCAGTCCTCGCGCGCGGAGGCGACCTCGACGTCGCCCAGCACCGGCACGCGTCCTTCGACCCGCTCGCGCACCCACCAGGCGCCCCAGGGACCGAGATGGTTCCTGGTCAGCCGCACCCGGCGGGCGTCGGCGAGCAGGTGGGGCCACAGCGGCGCACGCTGCAGCGTGAAATTGAGCCAGCCCGGACCGAGCACCGACGCCGGCGTCTTCAGCCGCTCCTTCAACGGGCGCGGGCCTTCGCTGGGAGGCGAGGCGAAATACACGTCGGGGGCGCGCACGGCGATCTGCACGTGGGCGCGGGCTTCGTGCAGCGCCGCGGCCGCCTCGAGCGCCGACTGCCCGCCGCCGAGGACGATCACTTCCTTGCCGTCCCAGCCGGAGTAATTCGAATGATCGCAAGTGTGGCTGACGAAATAGTTCGGGAACCGCGAAAGCGTCTTTGGAATGTCGGCGAAGTAGCCGAGTCCGACGGCGCAGACCACCTTGCGGGCGCGGAAGCGGGTGCCGTTCCCCAGCGACACCCCGAAGCCGTCGCCCTCCCGCTCGACCCTCGCCACCTGCGCCGTCTCCACCATCGGGAGCAGGCGCCGCTGGACGTCGAGCCCGTACTCGGTAAAGCGAGACATGGGAATCGGCTCGCGTCGCGAATGGCCCTTTTCCCGGCACCACTCGACGAAGGTGTTGCCAGGCTCCGGCGTATAGATGTTGGTGCCGAAATCCGGAGATTTGAGATTGATCTTCGGCAGCATCCGCTCCCAGAAGATCATCGGCTGGCCGAAGATACGGAAATCGATTCCGCGAGCCTTGAGCTGCGCGGCGCAAGACAGTCCATAAGGACCCGCGCCGATGACGGCGACGTCCGTAGCGTGCATGTCCGGAAGCCCCCCTGCGAGCGATCGACATGATGCCACAGGAGTGTCCGGCAGGAAACAAGAGTCTCCTCGGACCGGACGAACGCCGTAGAGGTAGGATGTTTCGGAAATGAAAGCCGGCGAGGCATCACAACTCTGTAACCCGGCTCGCGGCCGCCTCCAGGAAGTTGCCGGCCCGTCACGTTACCGACACGCCGGTCAGATAGAGACAAGGGCATGACCGCGGCACCGCTGGTCCTCGTGGTGGAGGACGAGAAGGACCTCGCCGACCTGATGCAGTTCAACTTGCAAAAGGCCGGCTACGAGACGCTCTCGGCGCGCAGCGGCGACGAGGCGCTGGCCATCTCGCGGACCCGCACGCCGGACCTGGTGCTGCTCGATCTGATGCTGCCGGGAATTCCGGGAACCGAAGTCTGCCGGCAGCTGAAGAGCTCGCAGAGGACGCGCAACGTTCCCGTCATCATGGTGACCGCGCGCGGCGAGGAGGTCGACCGCGTGGTCGGCTTCGAGCTCGGCGCGGACGACTTCGTCACCAAGCCCTTCAGCATGCGCGAGCTCATCCTGCGCGTTCGCGCGGTCCTTCGCCGCGGCGACGACGGAGGGAGCGACGTCCTGCAAGAGAGCATCGGCCCCGTCCGCATCGACGTCGTCGCCCATCGCGCCTTCGTCGGCGACAACGAGATGCAGCTCACCACCCTCGAGTTCAACCTGCTCTCGACGTTCATGTCGCGGGTGGGACGGCTGCAGACGCGCGAGACGCTGCTCCGCGACGTCTGGGGCATGAGCGGGGAATTGCAAACGCGAACCGTGGACACGCACGTCAAGCGGCTGCGCGAGAAGCTCGGCGAAGGGCGGGACCTTTTGCAAACCGTGCGCGGCAGCGGCTACCGGATGGTCGATCCCGAGGAGAAGTGAGTGGCTCTCTTCTGGCGCAAGGTGACGCTCGAGGAGGCGCTCGACGCCGTTCGGGTGGAGGTGGAGCGCCTCCGTCCCGGGATGGAGCGGCCGGTTCCGCTCGTGCAGATCTCGCGCCTGCTGGGTAACGACGCCGCCGGATCCGCCCTCGATCCGCGACAGCTGCTCGAAGGGATCCCGGACCCCGCCGGGATCCTCGCGCCGGACGGCCGGCTTTCCGCGGTGAACTCGCGGCTCGACTCCTTCGTCGGCGAAGGGCGCTCGCGAGGCCGGACGCTCCTCGAGATCAGCCGGAGCGCGGAGCTGCACGAGGCGGGTGCGCGAGCGCTCGCCGGAGAACCGTCGAGCGGCGAGTTCCGCTTGCCTGCGTTGCAGAAGTCGATCTCCGCCGTGATCTCGCCCCTCTCGGGAGGCCGCGCGCTCGCCGTGCTCCGCGACGTGACGGAGGAGCAGCGGCTCGAAGCCGTCCGCCGCGACTTCATCGCCAACGCGAGTCACGAATTGCGCACCCCGGTCACGGCGATCAGCGGCGCGGTGGAGACCATTCTTTCCCTTCCGCCCGCCGAGCTGGGTCCGACGGCGCGCACGTTCGTGGAGATGATCGCGCGGCATTGCGTGCGCCTCTCGCGGCTGACGCGCGACCTCCTCGATCTCTCTCGCCTCGAGACCGGCGAGTTCGCACTGGAGATGGGTGCCGTGGAGATCGCGCCGCTCGCGGCCGCTTGCCTCGACCTCGTCCGCGTCGCCGCGCAGGGCAAGCAGATCACCCTCGGCTACGACGCCCCGGAGGGGCTCAGGGCGATGGGTGATCGGCGCGCGCTCGAGCAGATCCTGGTGAACCTCCTCGACAACGCGGTGAAATACACGCCGCAGGGAGGGCGCGTCACTCTGCTCGCCGACGATGCGGGCAGCGACGTCGTCATCTCCGTCCTCGACACCGGCCCGGGAATCGAGCCAGGGCGGCAAGGGCGGGTCTTCGAGCGGTTCTACCGCGCCGACCCCGGACGCGCGCGGGAGTCCGGAGGGACCGGTCTCGGGCTCGCCATCGTGAAGCACCTCGCCCAGGCGCTTTCCGGGCAGGCGGGCGTCGAGAGCGGGCAGGGCGGAAGCCGTTTCTGGGTGCGGCTCAGGAAGCCTCTAGCCTGACGCCGCGAGTTGCCCTGCTCGTCACCCGAACGTCACATTCCGTCGGATACAAAGGCGGGCATGAAACTACGGACCCTGTCGATCGGCATCCTGGCCCTCGCGGCCCTTCCGGTCCTCGGCGCAAGCAAGCTTCTCATCAACGGAGCCGGCGCGACCTTCCCGTTCCCGCTCTATTCGAAATGGTTCTCGACGTACAACAAGATGCACCCGGACGTGCGGATCAACTACCAGTCGATCGGCTCCGGCGGCGGCATCAAACAGATCACGGAGAAGACCGTCGATTTCGGCGCGAGCGACGCGCCGATGAGCGACGAGGAGCTTTCCAGGGCCCAGGGCATCCAGCACATCCCCACCGTCATGGGAGCGGTGGTGCTCGTCTACAACGTGCCGGGACTGCAATCGTTGCGGCTGACTCCGGAGACGCTGGCCGGAATCTTCCTGGGCAAGATCTCCAACTGGAACGACCCTGCGCTCGCGAAAGACAATCCAGGAGCGAAGCTCCCCAAGATGCCCATTGCCGTCGCGCACCGGTCGGACGGTTCGGGCACGACGTACTCGTTCACCGACTACTTGAGCAAGGTCTCGGCGCAGTGGAAGAGCGGTCCTGGAACGGGCAAGAGCGTCAACTGGCCTGCTGGCCTCGGCGGGAAGGGCAACGAGGGCGTCACCGGCCTCGTCAAGCAGAACGAAGGCGGCATTGGATACGTCGAATTGGCGTACGCCAATCAGAACAAGCTGCCGGTCGCGGAGATGAAGAACCACGACGGAGCGTGGGTGAAGCCGACCCTGGAAGCGGTTTCGGCCGCGGCCGCGAAGGCGCAGATCCCGGACGATTACCGCATCTCGATCACCGATCAGCCGGGCAAGGATGCCTGGCCCATCTCGACGTTCACCTACCTTCTCGTCTACAAGGACATGCCCGACGCAGCCAAGGGCGAAGCTTTGCTGCAATTCCTCTGGTGGGCGGCACATGACGGCCAGAAGCTTGCGTCCGCCTTGGAGTACGCCCCGCTGCCCGCGCCGGTCGTCAGCAAGGTAGAGAGCACGTTGCGCAAACTCACCGTCCAGGGGAAGGCGGTCCTTGCAGCCAGCAAGTGACATCGTGACGGTGGCGCGGTCGGGCCGCAGGACGACCACGACGCGCAGGCGCCACAATCTGGCCGACCGCGCATGGGGCGCTTCTCTCAGCGTCCTGGGCGTGACCGTCCTGGTGGTCGCCGCGCTCATCGTCGCCGAACTGTGGCGAGTGGCGAAGCCGCTTTTTGCCACGGTCGGCATCGTCCGCTTCGTCACCTCGTCGCAGTGGGACGTGGTCCGGGAGACGTACGGCGCCTTGCCGTACGTCTACGGAACGCTGGTGACGAGCGCGATCGCGCTGGTGCTCGCCGTGCCGGTCTCGGTCGGGCTCGCGCTCTTCCTCACCGAGATGTCCCCGCCCAGGTTCCGCTCGATCGTGTCGTTCCCCATTTCGCTCCTCGCGGGCATCCCCAGCGTCGTGTACGGGCTTTGGGGGCTCTTCGTGCTGATTCCCGTCTTGCGCAAGACGGTCGAACCGTTCCTTGCCAACACGCTCGGCTTCTTGCCGCTCTTCCAGGGGCCGCGGATCGGCTTCGGCTATCTCGCGGCCGGAACGATCCTGGCGATCATGATCCTGCCGACCATCACCGCAATCGCCATCGAGGTCCTGCGCACGGTGCCGCTCTCCTTGCGCGAAGCCGCCCTGGCGCTCGGCGCCACCCGCTGGGAGATGATCCGGATCGCCGTGCTCCCCTATTCGCGCGCCGGCATTCTCGGGGCAACCATCCTCGGCCTCGGCCGCGCGCTTGGCGAGACGATGGCGGTGACGATGGTCATCGGAAACTCGCCGACCATCCAGGCGTCGCTCTTCGCGCCTGGGTACTCGCTGCCCGCGGTGATCGCGAACGAGTTCGCCGAGGCTTCCAGCGCGACCCACACTTCGGCCCTCGCTGCGCTCGGCCTCCTCCTCTTCGCGGTAACGTTCCTCCTCAACGTCGCAGCGCGGGCGCTGGTCCGGATTTCCCGCCGCGGTCCGGCCCGGGTGGCGGCGTGAAATCGCTCGCGCGACGGCGCGCCGTGAACTGGTTGATGACCGGCCTGTGCGGGGCGGGGCTCGTCATCGCGCTCTTGCCGCTCCTGTCGGTGCTCTGGCTGGTGGTCTCCCACGGATTCCGCGCTCTCGACCTCGACTTCTTCACCGCGCTCCCGAGCCCCGTCGGCGAGACGGGGGGAGGAGTCGCGAACGCGATCCTGGGAACCGGGTACATCGTCGCCATCGCCTGCGCCATCGGCGTCCCGCTGGGAGTCGGGGCGGGCGTGTTCCTCGCCGAGAAGGGCGACGGCAAGGTCGGCGAGGCGATCCGGTTCACCGCCGAAGTGCTCTCCGGCGTGCCCTCCATCGTCGTCGGTATCGTCGCCTACGCGCTCGTGGTGATTCCCATGCGGCGCTTCTCCGCGCTCGCCGGCGGCGTGGCGCTCGCCGTGCTGATGGTTCCGACGCTCGCCCGTTCCACCGAAGAACTGGTGAGGCTCGTGCCTGGTTCGCTGCGGGAAGCCTCGCTCGCGCTGGGCGTGCCGCAGTGGCGGACCTCGCTGCGCGTCGTCCTCCGCACCGCGCTCGGCGGCATCACCACGGCCATCCTGCTCGCCGTCGCCCGCGCCGCCGGGGAGACCGCACCGCTTCTCTTCACCTCGCTCAACAACCAGTACTGGAACTTCTCTCCCGACCAGCCGACCGCCTCGCTCACCGTCCAGATCTTCAACTACGCGGTGAGTCCCTATGCCGACTGGCACGACAAGGCGTGGGGCGCTGCGCTGGTCCTCCTCCTCCTCGTCGGCGCGCTGTCGCTCCTCGCCCGCCTCCTCACCCGGAGCCGCTTCGGATTGTCTCGATGAAGATCGACGTGCAGGACCTCAACGCCTGGTTCAAGGACACCCACGCGTTGCGCGGCGTGACGCTCGCCGTCCCGCAGAACACCGTGCTCGCCATCATCGGCCCGTCCGGATGCGGCAAGAGCACCTTCGTCCGCTGCATCAACCGCATGCACGAGCTCGTGCCGGGATCGCGACAGACGGGCCGGGTGCTGGTCGACGGTCACGACCTTCACGGGCGCTCTGTCGACCCGGTCGATCTGCGGCGGCGGGTGGGAATGGTCTTCCAGCGGCCGAATCCATTCCCCACCATGTCGATCGCGGAGAACGTCGCGGCCGGGCTGCGCCTGAACGGCATCCCCGGCGACCACGACGATCTGGTCGAGCAGAGCCTGCGCAAGGCCGCTTTGTGGGAAGAGGTGAAGGACCGCCTCCATCACGGCGCGACCTCGCTCTCCGGCGGCCAGCAGCAGCGGCTCTGCATCGCCCGCTCGCTCGCCATCGGGCCCGAGGTGCTATTGATGGACGAGCCGGCGAGCGCGCTCGACCCCATAGCGACCGCGAAGATCGAGGAGCTCATTCGCGAGCTGCGCGAGCAGCTCACCATCGTGATCGTGACGCACAACATGCAGCAAGCCGCCCGGGTCTCCGACGCCACCGCCTTCTTCTACATGGGGGAGCTCGTCGAGCATGGTCCGACGGAGCAGATCTTCACCAACCCCAAAGAGCCGCGGACCGAGGATTACGTGACCGGGAAATTCGGCTAGCCGATGGCGATCAAGAAGCACACCGACAAGACGTACGACTCGGAGCTCGACGACCTCCGCCACAGCCTCATCCAGCTCGGCGGCAAGGTCGAATCGGAGATCGCCCAGAGCGTGCGCGCGCTCACCGAGCGCGATTCCGATCTGGCGAACCAGGTGCTCGCCGCCGACCGCGAGGTGAACCGCCTGGAGATCACCATCGACGAAATGTGCCGGCGGCTCCTCGCCCTGCGGCAACCGGCGGCGAGCGATCTGCGCCTCATCACCACCGCGCTCAAGATCGTCGTCGACCTCGAGCGGATGGGCGATCTGGCGGTCAACATCGCCGAGCGCGCCATCGACCTCAGCCAGTCGCCGCCCTTGCCGCCTGTCCACGACCTGACGAAGCTCGCTCAGCTCTGCCAGAACCAGCTTCGCGCCGCGCTCGACGCTTTCGTGGACGGCGACGCGGGAAAGGCGGAGGCGGTGATCAAGGCCGACATGCTCCTCGACGCGCTGTATCACAAGCTTTTCAACGACCTGCTCGGCCTGATGATGGAGGACCCGCGCAACATCCGCCGCGCGAACAGCCTGCTCTTCGTCGCCAAGCATCTGGAGCGTCTGGGCGACCACGCCACCAATGTCGCGGAAATGGTCGTGTACATGGTCCGAGGGACGGACGTTCGACATCCGAACAGCCGGGAGGTCGTCCCCAAGCCCGCTTGAACGAGATCTGCCCGGGATCGTACAAACCGGCCGGCTTCCGTTTTGACGGCCGGTAGCTCGCGTTATGCTCTACAGGTAGAGGGGGATTTCTCAGGTCCTATGATCGCCACCAGCAAGGACCCGGATCCGCCGGTAGGTCGCAGCGTGGTGCTGGTCGTCGATGACGACTTCGACATCCGCGAGGCGATGACGGATGTCCTCGCCTCGGAGGGGTACAGCGTCCTCACCGCCGCGGACGGAAGCGAAGCGCTGGAGACGCTGCGCGGCGGGATCCGTCCCGCCGTCATGCTCCTCGATCTGATGATGCCCCGCGTCTCCGGGGTCGAGGTGATCGACGCGCTCCGCAAGGACGACCGCCTGCGGCAGATTCCGGTCGTGGTGTGCAGCGCGAACCGCGGATATGGGGCCGACGACCTCGGCGTCCGCGACGTCTTGCGCAAGCCCGTCAACGTGGACGACCTGTTGAAGGCGGTCGCCCGGGCGATCACGCCCGCCAGGCACACGCCGAAGAACTAGGCGACCACTCCCCGGACGACTTCGCGCAGTTCGCGCGCCGCGAACGGCTTCTCGAGCCGCGCGTTGGCGATCGTGTCGAGGAATTCGCGGGCGGGCGGCGTGAAGGCACCGCCGGTGATGAAGACCGTCTTCGCCGCCAGCGCCGGCGAGATTTCCTGCACCTCCGCGTAGAGCGCCATCCCGCTCAGTTCCGGCATCATCAGGTCCGAGATCATGGCGTCGAACGGCTCGCCTTCGCGGATCCGCCGCAGGGCGTCGAGTGCGCTGGTCGTGGTGGTGAGGGCGTGCTCCGCGTCGAGGATGCGGCGGATGACGAGCAACACTTGTGGATCGTCGTCGACGACGAGGAGCGAGCCGCGGCGGCCGCGATTGCCCTCTTGCGGCACGCCAGATTCCGGAAGCGCTACGCGCTCGACGTGCGGCTGGAGCCGCACCCGCACCTTGGTTCCTTTTCCCAGGGTGCTCTCGATGGCGATGCTGCCGCCCAGTCCGCGCACGATGCCGTCGCAAATGAAGAGGCCGAGACCGGTGCCCTTTCCCACCGGCTTGGTCGTGTAGAACGGATGGAAGACGCGGCGCAGGTCCTCGGGGGCGATTCCCGGGCCGTCGTCCTCCACGCACACCTCGACGGAGCCGGCGCTCTCGCGGATGCAGAGCCGTACCTCGTGGTCATCGATCCGGCCCTCGGGAATCGCCTGCCCCGCATTGATGAGGAGATTGAGGAAGACCTGGGCGAGCCGCGTCTCGTTCGCCAAAACGGGCGGCACCGGGGAGAACTGCCGAACGATCCTGGCTCGATGCCGCAGGTCGACGCCGGCCATCGCCAGCGCCTGTTCCAGGACCTTCTCGACCTGCAACGGGATCCGCACGTCGTGGTCCTCCCGGCGGCTGAAGGCGCGCATGTCGCGCACGATGCTGCGTACCCGCTCGGATCCCTGGAGAGCGTCGCGGACCATGTCCTTCATGTCCTCCGTCCGCGGGGACGGAGGGAGCGTGGCAAGCGCCTCCGAAAGACAGCTCAGGTTTCCCATCACGTAGGCGAGCGGATTGTTGATCTCGTGGGCGACGCCGGCGGTGAGCGTGCCGAGCGCGACCATGCGTTCGACGTGGACCATGCGAAGTTGCAGGGCGGCGGCCTTCTTGCGCTCGATGGCGTACCGGATCGACCGGGACAGCGTCGGACCGTCGAACCTCCCCTTCACGAGGTAGTCCTGCGCGCCGCCCTGCAACGCCTGCATTGCCATGGCGTGGTCGTTCATCGCGGTGAGCATGACGACCGCGGGCGCCGGTGCTTCGTCGTCTTCGGAGGCTCCGAGAAGCGCGAGCCCATGCCCATCGGGCAGCACATAGTCCACGAGGGCGCAATCGTAGGAGCGCTCGCGCAGTGCCTGGATCGCGGTGGCGATGTCCCTCGCCTCGTCGAGCTCCAGGGTGGGCTCCTCCTGTGCGAGGAGGTCGCGAACCACGGCCCGGGCGGTGTCCGAATCCTCGACGAGAAGGACTTTCAGCCGGACGCCGGCGGAGGGAGACAGGAAGCGTTGTTCCACGCCATCGGAATCGGCCTCGCTCCCCGGAACTTGAGCGGGAATTGGACTTTCGTCTTGGATGGGGTACAGCGAGCGTGGGGGAATCGAGGAGCGATGGCCCAGACATTCGTCGATCGGATCGTCGAGCAGCTCGCTAGTTCGCTTCGGGACCGCGTCGGCACGCTGGTGAGCGAGCTGGAGCAGGATGCCCGGGGACGGATCGGACGAGGCGCAGCCGCCCAGACGGGCCGCAGGCGTCGCAAGCTCGACATGCGCTGCCGGGTGGCCGGATGCCGCCAGATGTCGCGCGGCCCCCGCTTCGGGTTCATTTGCGACGACCACCGGAAGAAGCTCAGCAAACGGGAGCAGGCCGCCGCGCGCGAGGCGTGGAACGCAAAGGCCGCGTAACCTGCCGCAATAGTTCGCAACATTTCCTTCCGAGCGTCGACTCGCCGCGGCTTGACGCGGTGTGGGGAGAGGTCTACCCACGCACCTTCTCCGCCGTACTTCATAGGTCGATCGCAAAGGGAGGACGCAACCGTGAACGCCCCATCCCGTGCCCTGCTTCGCGCCCGGGTCGCTTTCGTCGTGGCGGCCGTGATTTGCGCCGGAGCGCCCGCCGCGCGCGCGAAGGTGACGAAGATCGTCATCGACAGCAGAGCGGCGCTCGGCGCCACGTACGAAACGCTGGTCGGGCGCGCGTTCGGCGAGCTCGATCCGGACGACCCGCTCAATGCGATCATCCAGGACATCCAGCTCGGCAAGGACGCGGACGGCAAGGTGCACTACATCGCCAGCTTCCAGATCGCGAAGCCCGTCGACTTGACGAAGGCGAGCGGGCTTCTCTGGCACGATGTGCCGAATCGAGGCGGCCGGCTCACCATCGTCCAGGCGGAGAGGGACTTCGGAGACATCGGGCTCTCCAGCGCATGGCAGGGCGACAACTCGGGCGGCACCCTCGTGCCAGCCGACGCGGCGAGCCCGACGCCGGTCGCGAAGCCTTCCACGAACGAGTGGCTGGTGGTTCCCGTTGCCAGGAATCCTGACGGGTCCACGGTCACCGGCCGGATCCTCGCCCGCATCGTCAACCATGCCGGCACCAATTCCGCCCCGCTCCTCGTGCAGGCGAATCCACTTCCCTACCGCCCCGCGACCTTGGATACGGCGCAGGCCGTCCTCACTTCTCGAGTCCACGAGAGCATGAACGGCGTGGTCACTGGCGAGCGGACGATCGCTTCTGCCGATTGGGCATGGGCGAAGTGCGACGCGACCCATCCGTTCCCGGGGACGCCGGATTCGACCCAGATCTGCCTCAGGGGCGGATTCGATCCGAATCTCCTCTACGAGGTGGTCTTCACCGCCAAGGACCCGCTGGTCCTGGGCGTCGGGTTTGCCGCCTTCCGCGACCTGGAATCGTTCTTGAAATTCGATACCAGCGCCCAGAATCCCGTCGCCGGCGCGGTGAAGTTCTCGATCAGCCGCGGCGTCTCGCAGTCGGGGAACTTCCTGCGCGGCTTCTTGCACCTCGGGTTCAACCAGGACGAGGCGCGACGGCAGGTGTCGGACGGAACGTGGCCGATCATCGCCGGTCGTCGGATAGCGCTGAACTTCCGCTGGGCGCAGCCCGACGGCGTCCTCGAGCTGTACGAGGCGGGCAGCGAAGGTCCGCAGTGGTGGGCCGACTACGAAGACCGGGTGCGGGGGCTCCCGCGGCGCGGCATCCTCGATCGCTGCCGCGCGACCGGAACGTGCCCCAAGGTCATCGAGCACTTCGGCGCCGCGGAGGTGTGGGAGTTGAAACTGCCCATCGAATGGGTGGGCACCGACGCGAAGCGCGACATCCCGATCCCCACGAACGTCCGGCGCTATTACATCCCGAGCACGACCCACGGAGGCGGAGGCGGCGGATTCACCGAGACGCCGACCGCTCCGGCGCGATGCCCCGGAAATACCTACGGCGGTCCGCCGGACGCGAACGGCGCCATTCCGCCCGCGCTCCTGGCGGCGAATCCGGTCCCGCACACCGAGACGGTCAACGCGATCCGCGTCCATTTCCGCGACTGGGTGATGAACGGGACGCTGCCGCCGCAGAGCGTCTATCCGACGCTGCGCGGCCTTCGCGTCGAGGGCGAGGACGGCGACGACGAGCGGGACGAGGGAAAGGACGATCGCGACAACAATCAGGGAGAAGGGCGCGAGGGTCACTTCCTGGTCGAGCCGACGCTCGAGGCGATGGGGTTCCCGCGAGGCATTCCGGGGCTTCCGGCGAAGGTGCCGGAAGCGGCCATCCTCACCTCTCGCGACGGCGTGCCGCTGGCGAGGCCCATCGTGGAGGTTCCCTTCATCAACCCGGTGCTCGACTACGACTGGGGTCCGCTCTTCAACCCGAGCGACGGCTCCGGAGTGCCCACGAACTTCCCGCCTCCCGTCAAGCAGGTGATCAAGACGCTGGTGCCGCGCGTCGACGCCGACGGGAACGAGCTTGGCGGCGTGCCCGTGGTCCTGCGCGATGCGCCGCTCGGCAGCTATTTCGGCTGGAACGTCACCGTGGCCGGGTTTCATAAGGACCAGAATTGCGACTACGTCGGCGGCGTAGTGCCGTTCGCCCGGACGAGGGCGGCGCGACTTGCGAATCACGACCCCCGGCTGTCGCTCGAGGAACGGTACGGGACCCATGCCGGATACGTGAAGGCGGTCGATGCGGCGGCCGCCAAGGCCATGGCGGCGGGGTTTTTGCTGCTCGAGGACGCGGAGAAGCTGCACGGCCAGGCGGACGCGAGCGCCGTGCTTCGGTAGCAAACGCACGGGGCGGCGGCCTCTGGTGCCGCCGCCTTGCGCCTTAGATTTTATTAATGTTACTGTACGTAGGCTCACGGACGCGGTCTTCTGCGCGAAGGTGGAAGATCGATCGCGAACTGGCAGGATGACGACGGGGCTCAGGGGGCGAGCCATGTGCGTGGTCCTCATCATCGAGGACGATCGCGAGACCAACGAGGCCATCGTTTCGGCCCTCGCGACCGAAAGCTACGACTGCGTCGCGGCTTACGACGGCCTGCAGGGCCTCGAGAAGCTCGTCGCGCAGCGCCCGAACGTCGTGCTGCTCGATCTCGAGCTTCCCGGGATGGCAGGCAGGGAGCTGCTCTTGCGCAAAGCGCGGCTTCCGCCCGTAGCGGAAACGCCAGTGATCATCATCACCGGGTTATCGAATCCGCCGATTCTCGACGGCACGGTGGGGATGCTGCGCAAGCCGTTCTCGCTGGAGGAATTGCTCTCTGCGATCGCCCTGGCGAAAGGCGTCGAGGCCGCCGCGAGCTAGCGCTCAGCGGCCGCACCACTTCGGCTGCCGCTTCTCCAGGAAGGCCTTCATCCCTTCCTGCGCGTCGAGCGCGGCGGCGTTCATCGTCATCACGTCCTGCGCGTAGTCGTACGCGAGCGGCTGCGGCATCTGCAGCTGGCGGTAGAAGGCGGCCTTGCCGATGGCCACGACGTAGGAGCTCGACGCCGCGATCTTCGCCGCCAGCGACCGCGTCGCCGCGCCGAGCTCTGCGGCCGGGACGACTCGATTCACGAGCCCGGCGGCGAGCGCCTCCTGGGCGGAGATGGCTTCCCCGGTCAGGAGCATCTCCATCGCCCGGCGGGATCCGACCGCGCGGCTGAGCGCCACCATCGGGGTCGAGCAGAAGAGCCCGATCCTCACTCCGGGAGTCGCGAAGCGCGCTTCCTCCGCGGCAACGGCTAGATCGCACGAGGCGACGAGCTGGCAACCGGCGGCGGTGGCGATGCCGTGCACCTGCGCGATGACGGGCTGCGGGATGCCCTGGATCGTCTCCATCAACGCGGTGCAGGCCTCGAAGAGCTGGCGGTAGAAGCCACCGTCCTTCCCGACCATCTCGGCGATGTCGTGCCCGCCGGAGAAGGCAGGCCCGTTGCCGCGGAGGATCGCGACGCGTACGTCCGGATCGCCGCCGATCGCGCGGAAGCAGCTCGTCAGCTCGGTGAGCATGGCGAGGGAAAGCGGGTTGCGGCGCTCGGGCCGGTTGAGGGTGACGATCGCGGTCTGTCCGTCCTTTTCGAGGAGGATGTTGTCGTAGCCCATGTTCCTGCCTTCGTTAATTGATGCGCTTGGTATGATCGCGCCACTCGCGCTCGCGCAACGCGAACTTCTGCACCTTGCCGGTGGACGTCTTCGGGAGCGGCCCGAACTCGACCTGCCGCGGCGCCTTGAAGCTCGCGAGCACGGTCTTGCAGTGGGCGATGATCTCGCTGGCGGTCGCGTGCTTGCCCGGGGCGAGCGTGACGAATGCCTTCGGTACCTCGCCCCACTTCTCGTCGGGCACGGCGATCACGGCCGCTTCGAGCACCGAGGGATGACTCACCACCGCCTGCTCGACCTCGATGGTGCTGATGTTCTCGCCGCCGGAGATGATGATGTCCTTCTTGCGGTCGCGCAGCTCGATGGCGCCGTCGGGATGGCGCACGCCGAGATCGCCGCTGTGGAACCAGCCTCCCTCGAACGCCTTGGTGGTGGCATCGGAATCGCGGAAATACCCGAGCATCACCACGTTGCCTCGCATGACCACTTCGCCCATCGTCTTGGCGTCGAACGGCACGTCGTTCATCTGCTCGTCGACGATGCGCACTTCGCCTGCGGCGACGTTCGCGAATCCCTGTCGCGCCTTTCGCGCGGCCCGCTCACCCGGGGGCAGCTTGTCTTCGCCCGGCGTGGCGACCGCGATCGTGAAGGGGCCGTACACCTCGGTGAGCCCGTAGACGTGATCGAGCTCGAAGTTCAGCTCGGACATCCGGGCGATGAGGGTGGGTGACGGAGGCGCGCCCGCCGCGAAGAGCCTCACCGGCCGCTCGAGCCTGCGAGCAGAGGGATGGGCCATCAGCATCGAGCAGACCGTCGGGGCGGCGCAGAAGTGCGTCACTCTTTCCTGGAACAGGTTCCACACCTGCGCGGGGTCGATTCGCGGGATGCAGACGTTGCACGCTCCGGCCGCCGCGGTGGCCCAGGGAAAGCACCAGCCGTTGCAATGGAACATCGGGAGCGTCCAGAGATAGTGGCTGTCTTTGGTGAGGCGGTGATCGAGCGCCATGGCGAGCGCGTTCAGGTAAGCGCCGCGGTGGTGGTAGACGACGCCCTTCGGGCGGCCGGTCGTTCCGGACGTGTAGTTGATGGTGATGGGCTCGGTTTCGCTATGGACCGGCGATTCGATGCGCGCGTCGCTGCCGGTTCTGAGGAACGGTTCCCAATCGCGCGAGAGATCGAACCGCTTCACGTGGCGGGGAATGCGCTCGAGCTGCGATGCCAGGTCCGAGGTGAAGAAGACCGCCCGCGCTCCGCAGTGCTCGACGATGTAGCCGACCTCGTCCGCGTTCAGCCGCGTGTTGATGGGGACGAGGACGCCCCCCGCGAGAGGGACCCCGAAATGGGCGACGAGGAGCGGCTCCGAATTCACCGCCAGGAAGGCCACCCGATCCCCTTTGTCGAGGCCGTCCTTGCGCAGCGCCGACGCGAGCCGGCGGGCGCGGGCGCGCACTTCCTTCCAGGAGAGGCGCAGCTCGCCGTCGGTGACGGCGAGGCGATCGGCGTAGGCCTCGCCGGCGCGCTCGAGGAAATGGATCGGGGTCAGTTCCTGGCGGTGAACCGGGACATCGGACATGGAGACGCTCCTGGTCGTAGCGACTCCAACGCCGATGCCCTGGTGCTGTCAAACTCAGCGGCGGGTCGCGCCCCGGTTCCCCTTGCGGCGCTTCGCGGCCGGGCTGCCCTTGTTCGTCGACGTCCTGCGTCCCGCGGCCGTGCGGGCCTTGCCCTTCGGCTTCTTGCCGATCCCTGCCCGCGCCCGCCCGGTGGGGCCCATCTGGCGGGCCTTGCGCTCGCGCGGATTCTTGAGCTGACCAGCGTTCTTTCGCTTGGCGCCCGTGCCGGTCTTGCGGTCCGTCTCGTCGGTGCCGCGGCGGGCGGCGACGCTCTTGCGCCGGGGCTTCGCTCGGGGTTGCGCGGTCTTCTTCCGCGTTCCGCCCTGGCCCTCGCCGGGTCCCCGGATCGGCCCTCCGGCCGCCGCGACGCTCTCGTCGAGCTCCTCGCCGACGCCGCGGGTGGTCCACTGCGGATCGCCATTGCCTCCGTTGTTGCGCTCCTCGACCATCTTGCGCCTCCCTCGGGGCGCAGCTTCGCGCAGTCGGAGGAGAAAATGAATCCCGTTGATCTCGCATCGTCGCGCGGAGGACGAAAGGGCCCCTTGACACCACGAAAGCAAAATTGGTAAACGCCGCGCTCCGACTCGGAGGCCGCCATGGAATTCCGACTGCATACATCCGATAAAGCGATGCGTGCGAGGGTTCCGTGCCTTGCGCCCTCGCATCGCGCATAGCGTCGGAACGCTCGACAATTTTGCAAAAGGATGGCGGTAGGCCAGCGGCGGCGCGGGGCCTCGCGGCGGGCGATTCTCTTTCCTGAGATTCGTTCCCGGCGCGGGTAGCTCGCGGCGCGTTCCGCACCTCGGCACCGCTCGGCGAGGGGCGCCTGCCGCGAAACGGCGTCCGCGATGTAGCTCGCTGCGGAGGAGCGGGCTCTGCCCGCGACGGGCGGAGGCCGAAGGCCGCAGCAATGGCGAGCACTGGAATGCACTCCAGGTGTAGGAGGTTCGAATCCTCCCATCACGACCAGGGAAGCCGGCCGCGAGCCATTGCCGCATCCGGCCGGACGATGCCTTGCCGCCCGCGACGATGAGTCGCTCCGCTGTCATGCCCGGCGTTGCCGGCGCGAGATGGTATCGCGCCGCGCGCGGGGAGCCGCGCCGGAGCCACCGCGAAGCGCGCCGCAGGCGTGTCGCCCGGACGGGGGACGGAAGCGGTGGTCGCGAGCGGCCGGTTTTCCGCTCTTTCAAGTGCAGTGAAACGAGGAAGGAGGTGG
>JBJMQD010000302.1:0-18572 GCA_045802855.1 Myxococcales bacterium
GCAGTCGCTCATCGAGCGGGGAATCCGGGTGAACTGCGTCGCGCCGGGCCCGGTCTGGACCCCGCTCGTCGTCCAGTCGTTCGACGCGAAGAAGAACGAGAAGTTCGGCGAGAACTACCCGATGGAGCGCCCCGCGCAGCCGGCGGAGCTGGCGCCGTCGTACGTCTTCCTCGCGAGCGACGAGTCCCGCTACGTGAACGGCGAGGTGCTCGGAGTCACCGGGGGGAAGCCGCTCGGCTAGCGGTCAGCGCAGGGAAATCAGCGCCGCAACCCCCATGGCGACGACCCCCGCGGCGATCGCGACCTTCGGGTACCGCCCGCGCATTCTTTGCACCGGGACGCTCGCGATTGCGGGCTTGCACAGCGCCATCTCGGCGACTTGCGCGAGGTGAAGGCCCCTACGACCTACGGCCTGCTCGACCTGCTCGCGACAGGAGAAGCCGTCGATGACGAGGAGCGCGTCGGATGGCCCCTTCCGGACCGCCGGGAGGAGCTTGTCCTCCGCGATCTTCATCGACACGTCGTACTTCTCCCGCTCGAAGCCGAACGATCCGGCCATCCCGCAGCAGCCCGAATCGACGACGTTCGCCTCCACGCCGAGCCGTTCCAGGACTTCCTTCTCCTTCTCGAATCCAAGGATCGACTTGTCGTGGCAATGTCCGTGGACGAGGGCGCGGGCCCGTAGAGGCGCGGCGTCGAAGTCTTCCTCCGCCAGGAGCTCCGCGAAGGTGCGCGTCTGATCGGCGAGCCACTTCGCGTGCTCGTCGTGGGGAAAGAGGCCTGGCAGCTCGTCGCGGAAGGTGGCGGCGCACGAGGGCTCGAGGACGACGACCCGGGTGCCTCGCGACAGCTCTTCGCGGAGCGTGTCGAGGATCTGGCGCAGCTTCCGCTTCGCCAGATCGAGCATCCCGTAGTCGTACAGCGGACGGCCGCAGCAGAGGCGCTCCGGCTGGATGACCACGGCGTAGCCGAGATGCTCGAGAACCGCGACCGCCGATTTCGCCACCTCCGGATGGAAGAAGTTGTCGAACGTATCCGCCCAGAGGAGGATGCGAGGCCTGCCCGCATCCTCCTCCGTCTGCTGCGGCCTCCTGGCCTCCGCGACTGGCGACGCCGGCAAAGCCGGCTCCTCCATACCGGCGGTCTTCCGGTTCTCGAACCATTTGCGAAACGTTTCGGTGGCGAATCGCGGCACCTCGCGCTCCTCTGCCACCCCGCCCAGCCACTTGAATCCGGCGGACAATCCCGGCGCGTGCGAGACGAAGTTCGCCAGCCGCGGAGCCCGCGACGCCGCCCTCGCCCACCAGTGGATGAGGCCCATCGCGTAGGCGCTGCGCGGCCGCAACCTCCCCGCGTAGTGGTGCGAGAGGAACTCCGCCTTGTAGGTCGCCATGTCCACGTTGACGGGGCACTCGCTCTTGCAGCCCTTGCAGGCGAGGCAGAGATCGAGCGCCTCGAGGACGGCGTCGCTCTTCCATCCGCCTTCGAGGGGCGACCCTTCGAGCATCTCGAAGAGCAGGTGCGCCCTGCCCCGCGTCGAGTGCATCTCCTCGCGGGTGGCGCGGTAGCTCGGGCACATGGTGCCGCCGTGCTCCTTGCGGCACTCGCCGATCCCGACACAGCGCCGGGCGGCCTTGGCGAAGCTGTTGTCGTCGCTCCCGAAACTGAACCTGGTAGGCGGATCGCGGGGGCGATAGTGCGCGCCGAGGCGGAGATCCTCGTCGAGCAGGTGGGGACGCACGACCTTGCCCGGATTCATCTTCCAGGCGGGATCGAAGATGGACTTGAACTCCTCGAAGGCCTGGATGAGTTCCGGCCCGTACATGACCGGAAGCAGCTCCGCCTTGCTCTGCCCATCGCCGTGCTCGCCGGAGATGGAGCCGCCGTGGCTCACCACCAGGCGGGCGGCCTCCTCCACGAACGCGCGATATTTCGCGATGCCCTCGGTGGTGGTGAGGCCGAACTCGATCCGCGTGTGCACGCAGCCCTGGCCGAAGTGCCCGTAGAGCGCGCACTGGTAACCGAACCGATCGAGGAGCGCGCGCAGGTCCCGGAGGTACTTCCCGAGCCGCTCCGGCGGGACGGAGGAGTCCTCCCAGCCTTCCCAGGTCTCGGTGCCGTCCGCGAGACGCGCGGTGGCGCCGAGGCCCGCCTCGCGCACCCTCCACAGCTCCTGCTCTTCCTGCGGATCGTCGAAGAGCTTGGAAGTCGGATTGCCCTTGATGCGCGCGAGGAGCGCGCGAGCCTTGTCGTCCGCTTCCATCTTCGTGTCGCCGCCGAACTCGAGAAGGACAAAGCCTTTGCCCTCGGGGAGGAGCTTCGTGTCCTCCGGATGGATGCGCATCCGGATCATGTCCTTCACGAGGACGTCGTCCATCCCCTCGCAGCCGATCGGCCCCGCCTCCATCACCTCGGGGATGTGGTCGCAGGCCGTGTAGACGTCGGGGTAGCCGAGAACGAGGAGCGACCGTTTCTTCGGCCACGGAACGAGGCGCAATCTCGCCTCCAGCACGACCGCGCAGGTGCCCTCGGTGCCGACGAGGGCGCGGCCGACGTGGAAGCCCTTCTCGGGGAGGAGCTGGGTGAGGTCGAATCCGGAGACGCGGCGGGGGATGTCCGGGAAGCCCTCGCGGATCTGGTCCGCGTAGCGATCGCGCAGGTCGCGCAGCCGCCGGTAGATCTCGCCTACCCGCCCGCCCGCGGCGATGATCCGGGCGAGGTCCTCGTCAGAGGTCGCCCCTGCCGTGAAGCGCGTCCCGTCGTAGAGGAGCACTTCCAGCTCGTCGACATTGTCGCTCGTGTTTCCCGCCATTACCGAATGTACGCCGCAGGAGTTGTTGCCAATCATGCCGCCCAGCGTGCAATGGGTGTGCGTCGAAGGGTCGGGAGCGAAGGTGAGCGAGTGGCGGAGGGCCTCGTCGCGCAGATCGTCGAGGACGCATCCGGGTTGCACGCGAGCGAAGCGCTTTGCCGGATCGAGCTCGACGACGCGGTTCAGGTACTTCGAGCAGTCGATGACGACGGCGACGTTGCAGCACTGGCCGGCGAGGCTCGTCCCCCCGCCCCGCATGGTCAGCGGCGCTCCGGCTTCGCGCGCGGCGGCGACCGCCTCGACCACGTCCGCCACGGTCCGCGGAACGACCACTCCGATGGGGACATGGCGGTAGCTCGAGGCGTCGGTCGCGTAGAGAGCGCGGCTGCCGTCGTCGAATCGCACCTCGCCGCGGATCCGGCGGCGCAGGTCCGCTTCGAGCAGGCGCGCGTCTAGAGACAAAGGCGCCCCGGCCGGCCGCAGGCTCATTCGATGCCCGCGCCGGGAGCGACGATCTGCGAGGGTGTGCAGCCTCACGGGCGACCCCCTTTCGTTTGACCTCAAACTAAGTCGCCGCGCTCCGGATGCGATACCGCTCCGCTTCCTTCTGTCGCAGCGAAAGGCCGAGGCCCGGGCGATCGAGCTGGGGCCGGAGGAGCCCTTCCTCGTCGGGCCCGGGAGCGCCCTCGAAGAGCATCTCCTCGATCCGGACATGATCGGCGAACCACTCGATGTGCCGCATCGCGGGCAGCGCGCAGCCGAGGGCGGCGTGCAGCGCGGGCGCGCAATGGCTCGACAGGGCAACGTGCGTCGAAGGGGCTTTCCCCACCACGTGCGAGGCGAGCACGTCGTGCGCGATTTGCGCCGTGCCGGCATCCGCGTAGGTGTAGCCGAGTCCCGTCTCTCCGCCGCAGCGGAGCCCGGCGACGACCAGCGTGGTCTTGTCCCACTCGGCGGTGCCGTCGGACTCTGGAGCGACGGTCGGGACGTCGTACGCCGTAACCTCGACGCGCTCGATCGCCGGCACGCTACTCCTTCTTGGATCCGAAAACGCCCGCCACCGCCGTCTTGACGGTCTCCTTCACCATGTGCTTCGCCGCCGGATCGCCCTTGAGGACCGACTTTGCGTACGCCGTCGCCTCTTGCAGCGTCACGTGCGGAGGCATCATGGGGAATTCGGGATCGACGACGGCTTCGATCACGCAGGGACGATCCGACGCGAGCGCGGCGTCCCAGGCCTTGCCGACGTCTTCCTTCCGGTCCACGCGGATCCCGCGCAGCCCGAGCAACTCCGCGTAGCGCGCGTAGGGAATGTCCGGGATCTCCTGCGACCCGTCGAACTTCGGCTCGCCCGACTGCGCGCGAAGCTCCCAGGTCACCATGTTGAGGTCGCGGTTGTTGAGGACGAGCACGTAGAAGCGCGGGTCCTTCCACTCCTTCCAGTATTTGGAAACCGTGATGAGCTCGTTCATCCCGTTCATCTGGATGGCGCCGTCGCCCGCGAGGGCGAATACCGGACGGTCCGGGTAGGCGAACTTCGCGGCCACCGCGTAGGGGAGCGCGGGCCCCATGGTGGCGAGGTTGCCGGAGAGCGAGCCCATCATCCCCTTGCGGAACTCGAGATGGCGCGCGTACCAGGTGGCGGTCGATCCTGAATCGGCACTGAAGATCGCCCGATCGGGAAGCCTCGCGTTCAGCTCGCGGAAGACGTAGGCCGGATTGAGGGGGTTCGCCTCGACCTGCGCCCGCTCCTCGAGGAGCTTCTGCCAGTCGCGCACCTCCTGCTCGATCTTCTGCCGCCACGACCGGCCCGGCTTGCGCTTGAGGTGCGGCAGGAGCGCGCGCAGGGTCTCGGCGCTGTCTCCGACCAGGTTGCACTCCATCGGGTAGCGCAGGCCGAGCATGCGGCCCTTGATGTCGATCTGCACGCCTCGCGCCTGCCCTTCCTTGGGCAAGAACTCCGAGTACGGGAAGGACGACCCGATCATGAGAAGGGTGTCGCAGCCGGCCATCATCTCGTAGCTCGGCTTCGAGCCGAGGAGCCCGATGGGCCCGGTGACGAACGGCAGCCCGTCGGGCAGCGCGCCCTTGCCGAGGAGCGCCTTGGCAACGCCTGCGCCGAGGACGTCGGCGACCTGGACGACCTCGTCGCCGGCCCGCATCGCGCCTGCGCCGATGAGCATCGCCACCTTCTGGCCCGCGTTCAGCACCTCGGCGGCGCGGCGCAGATCGGAGTCGTGCGGAACGATGCGCGGCGCGCTGTATCCGGCGCTGGAATGGATGGTGTTGTGCTTCTTCGGCTCCTGCTCGAAGGGCTCCTCCTGGAGGTCCTTCGGCACGATCACGCAGGTGACGCAGCGCTCGTCGAGCGCGATGCGCATCGCCCGATCGATGCTGTGCCGGATGGCGCCCGGCGCCGCGACGGTGGTGACGTAGTTGTGGGCTACGTCCTTGAAGAGGTTCTGCAGATCCACTTCCTGCTGGTACGCGCCGCCCATCGCGAGCGTCGACGCCTGGCCGACGATGGCGACGACCGGCTGGTGATCCATCGACGCGTCGTAGAGACCGTTGAGGAGATGGATCGCGCCCGGGCCGCTGGTGGCGATGCAGACGCCCGGCTCGCCGGTGAACTTGGCGTGGGCGCAGGCCATGAAGGCGGCCATCTCCTCGTGCCGGGCCTGCACGAACTTCAGCTCGCCCTGGGCGCGCTCGACGGCCGCCATGATCCCGTTGATGCCGTCTCCCGGATAACCGAAGAGCCTCTTCGTTCCCCACTGCAGGAGTCGCTGTACGAGGAAGTCGCCTACCGTCTGTGCCATCGGATCCGTACCTCCGGATGAGGGGGATCTACGCATGCCACTCGTGCGTTGCCGGACACCCTGGGGCCATTCGCCTCAAATGAAAGCTTGCGTTAACGCCCGGCAAGCGGTAGGTCGCGCGCTCGTTCGACGAGCCCAGAACCATGGCCCTGCTCTTCAAGCCCTGGACGAACACCGCATTCCGGATCGCGCTCGTCGCGATCGCCGTCGCATTGGGAGGCGGAGTCATCGCTGGTCCGATGCTGTACGTGCGTAGTCCGCTCTACACGCAGCAACAGGATCCGATTGATCAGCCCGTGCAGTTCGATCATCGCCACCACGTAGGCGACGAAGGGATCGACTGCCGTTACTGCCACGCACTGGTGGAGAAGGGACCGTTCGCCGGCGTGCCTGCGACGGCCGTCTGCCTGAACTGCCATTCGCAAGTGTGGAACAAGAGCCCGAAGCTCGCTCCGGTGCGCGAGAGCTTCTTCGCCGACCGTCCCATTATCTGGAACAAGGTCAACAAGCTCCCCCACTTCGTCTACTTCAACCACTCGATCCACGTGAACAAGGGCGTCGGCTGCGTCACCTGCCACGGCCGCATCGACCAGATGGCCGCGGTGGAGAAGTGGGCGCCGTTGACCATGGGGTGGTGCCTCGACTGCCACCGCGAGCCCGAGAAGTTCCTGCGGCCGCGGGAAGAGGTCACGTCGATGACCTGGATGCCGTCCGGCGATCAGTCCGAGTTGGGCTCCCGCCTGAAGGAGGAGTACGCAGTGCACACGCGGACGAGCTGCACGACATGCCATCGGTAGGACGTCGGCCGCTCCGGATCGTCGGGCAGGACTCCGGAGCGGGCGAGAGCCCCGGGCAGTGGCGGAGCCTCGGAGAGCGTCTGAGCGCTTCTGGGGCCAGCTCCGAGTTCCCCCCTGAGGTCGCCTCGTGGGAGCCGTCGCGCCGCGACTTCGTCCAGCTCCTCGGCGCCTCCCTCGCGCTCGCCGGACTCGGCGGATGCCTCAAGCAGCCCGACGAGAAGATCCTTCCGTACACGCGGCAGCCCGAGGAGGTGCTCCCGGGCAGGCCGCTCCACTACGCGACCGCCTCGATGCTGGGCGGCCGCGCGACGGGCCTCCTCGTCACCGCCTCGGAAGGGCACCCGACCAAGGTCGAAGGCAATCCGCAGCACCCTTCCAGCCTGGGCTCGAGCGGCGTCTTCGATCAGGCGAGCGTGCTCCAGCTCTACGACCCCCAGCGCGCCGGCGTCGTCGTCCACGACGGCAAGCCGCGCTCCTATCGGGAGTTCCTCGCGGCGCAGCACGAGCGCGCGCTCTCGCTCCGCGCGAAGAACGGCGGCGCGGGGCTGCGGTTCCTGCTCGAGCCCACCAGCTCGCCGCTCCTCGGCGATCTGCGACGCCGCATCGCCGAGCAGTTCCCGAACGCTCGTTTCCAGAGCTGGTCGGCGCTGAACGACGACGCTTCCTACGAGGGCGCGCGCATCGCTTTCGGCGCTCCCTACGACTGCCGCTACGACCTCGCCAAGGCGAAAGTCATCGCCTGCCTCGGGGCCGACCCGCTCAGCGCCACGCCGGGAAACCTCGTCCACATGCGCGGCTGGGCCGAAGGACGGGAGCCGGAAAAGGAGATGAATCGGCTCTATTCCATCGAGCCGACCCTCACCGTGACCGGCATGTCGGCCGACCACCGGCTCCGCGTGCGGCCGTCGCAGATGGCGCCCATCGCCGTCGCTCTCGCGGCCAAGATTGGCGGGCTCGAGCAGGTTTCCGCCCTCGCGGGCAAGGCGAAGCTCGACGCCGCGCAGCAGAAGTTCGTAGACGCCCTCGCCCGCGACCTGACCCGCGCGGGAAGAGGCGCGGTGGTGATGGCCGGAAGGCAGGAGTCGCCAGCGGTCCACGCGCTCGCTCATGCCATCAACGCCGCGCTCTCGAGCGAAGTGGCCGTCCTGCACAAGCCTCTCCTCCTCGACACGCAGAGCGGGCCCGCGGGGCTGCGCGCGCTCGCCGAGGAGATCCGCTCCGGCAAGGTCGACACCCTGGTAGTCACGGCCTGGAATCCGGTCCACGGAGCGCCGTTCGATCTCAACCTGCGCGAGGCGATCGGGACTGTTCCGAATTCGATCTATCGCGGGCTCTTCCTCGACGAGACCGGCGAGCGCGCGAGCTGGTTCGTCCCCGCCACCCATCCCCTGGAGGACTGGGGCGACGGCCGCGCCCACGACGGCACCGTCACCTTCCAGCAGCCGCTCATCGCCCCGCTCTTCAACGGCATCGCGGAGGCGCAGGTGCTGGGCGCCTTCCTCGGCGAGGGCGACAAGACGGCTTACGTGATGCTGCGCGACTACTGGCAGAAGCGGGGGATGGGCGCCGACTTCGAGCAGGGCTGGGAGAAGGCAATCCACGACGGGCTCCTTCCCGGCACGGAAGCGCCAAAGGAGTCGCCCGCGCTGCGCCCCGACCTCGTCGCCGCGGCGGCCGGGAAGGAGAAGCTGGACGCGCCCGCGGCGGGACTCGAGCTGCATGTCGTTCCCGATTACCGGACGTGGGACGGGCGGTTCGCCAATACGTCCTGGCTGCAGGAGCTGCCCGATCCCGTCACCAAGGTGACCTGGGAGAACGCGGCCCTCTTGAGCCCCGCGACCGCGGCGCAGCTGGGCGTCGACACCCACGACCTCGTCGACCTCGGCCTGCACGGCCCGCCCGTGCACGCGCCGGTCTACGTCCTTCCCGGCCAGGCCGACGGCGTCGTCACCGTCGCCGTGGGATACGGGCGCCGCGGCAGCGAGCAACTCGCGTCCGGCATCGGCTTCGACGTCGCCCCTCTCCGGCGCACCGACGCGTACTTCGCCGCGACCGGCCTGACGCTGACGAAGACCGGCCGCGAGCATCGCCTCGCGGTCACCCAGGAGCACTGGAGGATGGAGGACCGCGACCCGGCCATCGCGGTCGCGAAGGAGAAGTTGAAGGAGGACAAGCGGATCGAGAAGAGGCGCGAGCCGATCGCGTACATGCACACGCCCTGGGACTACTCGAAGATGGAGTACCGCTGGGGGATGGCGATCGACCTCGGCAAGTGCACGGGCTGCAGCGCGTGTCTCGTTGCCTGCCAGAGCGAGAACAACGTACCCGTGGTGGGCAAGAAGCACGTCGCCAACTCCCGCGAGATGCATTGGTTGCGCCTCGACCGCTACTTCGAGGGCGACGAGGCGGACCCCCAGGTCGTCACCCAGCCGATGATGTGCGTGCACTGCGAGACCGCCCCTTGCGAGTACGTGTGCCCGGTGAACGCCACCGTGCACAGCGACGAGGGGCTCAACGAGATGGTCTACAACCGCTGCATCGGAACCCGATACTGCTCGAACAACTGCCCCTACAAAGTCCGCCGTTTCAACTATCTCGACTACACCTGGGAGGTCTCGGACATCGAGAAGCTCCGGGCGAATCCCGACGTCACCGTCCGCAGCCGCGGCGTCATGGAGAAGTGCACCTACTGCGTCCAGCGCATCGAGCGGGCCCGCATCGACAGCCGGATCGCGGGCCGCCACATGAAGGACGGCGAGTTCACCACCGCCTGCGCGCAGGCATGCCCGGCGAGCGCGATCGTCTTCGGCAACCTGAACGAAAAGGAAGCGAAGGTCACCAAGGCGCACGAGGACGAGCGTCACTACTTCACGCTCTACGAGCTCGGCACCCGGCCACGCACCGCGTATCTCGCCCGCGCCCGCAACCCCAACCCGGAGCTCGCCTAGTGGCCGTTCCCGCGACCACCCTCGAAGCCCGCGCCGCGCTGGACCCCTTGCCGCTGATCATCGGCGAGCAGACCGACGGGAGCATCAACAAGACCATCCTCAACTACGTCTGGCGCAAGCCGGGCAAGGGCTGGTGGTTCCTGTTCATGGTCGGGCTCGCCGGCACGGGCGTCCTCAATATCGCCATCTCGGTCACGCTGGCGAAGGGCGTCGGGATGTGGGGAAACAACATCCCGGTCGGGTGGGCGTTCGGGATCATCAACTTCGTCTGGTGGATCGGCATCGGCCACGCCGGGACGCTGATCAGCGCCATCCTCCTCCTCTTCCAGCAGAAGTGGCGGACGAGCATCAACCGCTTCGCCGAGGCGATGACGCTCTTCGCGGTCATGCAAGCCGGGCTCTTCCCGGTCTTGCACACCGGGCGTCCGTGGTTCGCGCTCTACTGGCTCTTCCCCTACCCGTCCACCAACAAGATCTGGCCCCAGTTCAAGAGCCCGTTGATGTGGGACGTGTTCGCGGTCAGCACGTACTTCATCACTTCGTTCCTGTTCTGGTATCTGGGGCTCATTCCCGATCTGGCGTCGCTCCGGGACAGCTCGACCGGCCGCTGGCAGCGCCGCATCTACGGGATCTTCTCGTTCGGCTGGCGCGGATCGGCACGCCACTGGCACCACTACAAGATCGCCTACCTGCTCCTGGCGGGGATCGCGACGCCGCTCGTGCTCTCGGTCCACACCATCGTGAGCTTCGACTTCGCCGTCTCCATCCTGCCCGGCTGGCACACGACGATCTTCCCGCCCTACTTCGTCGCCGGCGCCGTCTACAGCGGGTTCGCCATGGTGGTGACCTTGATGGTTCCTGCCCGGCGCTTCATGAATTTGAAATCTGTAGTCACCATCCGGCACCTGGAAGCGATGTGCAAGATCATGCTCGTCACCGGGCTCATCGTCGCCTACGGGTACGCGATGGAGCACTTCGTCGCCTGGTACAGCAACAACAAGTTCGAGTACTTCGTCTTCGCAAACCGGCGCGGCGTCTTCGTCGGCAACGAAAGGGCGGCCTCCGGCTCGCCCTACATGGGGATCTTCTGGTTGATGGTGTTCTGCAACTGCGTCTTGCCGAACCTGTTCTGGTTCCGGTTCGGGCGAACCAACGTCTACGCGATGTGGATCGCCTCGATCCTCGTCAACGTCGGCATGTGGTGCGAGCGGTTCATCATCGTCGTCACCTCGCTGCACCGCGATTTCTTGCCCTCGAGCTGGGCGATCTACAAGCCGACCTGGGTAGACCTCACGCTCCTCGGCGGCACCATCTGCTTCTTCGGGATGCTGTTCCTGCTCTTCCTCAAGTTCATCCCCGCCGTGGCGGTGAGCGAGGTGAAGGAGCTTCGCCACGAGATCGAGATGGAGCACGAGCACGGGCTCCTCCCGCCCGGATCCCAGGAAGTCGTCCACGAGAGCGAGCTCGAGGGAGCGAAGCCGTGAGCATCCCGAGGCGCTACATCCTCGCGGAGTTCGCGCATCCCGAGCCGCTGGTGAAGGCGGTCCGCAACCTCCGCGAGGGCGGCCGGCAGGGACTCGACGCGTACTCGCCCTACCCGCTCCACGGCATCGACGACGCCCTCGCGCTCCCGCGGTCGAAAGTACCCCTGGTCGCCTTCTGCGCCGCGATGTGCGGGATCGCCGGCGGGTACACGATGCAGTGGTGGATGAACTCGGTCGACTACAACATCAACGTGGCGAACCGGCCTCCCCACTCGTGGCAGACCAACATCCCCATCACGTTCGAGTCCGCCATCCTGCTCACCGCGCTCAGCATATTCTTCGGCTGCATCTTCTATTTCTTCCAGCTTCCCCGCACCTACCACCCGGTCTTCGAGGCCGAGGAGTTCCGCTCCGCCTCGCTCGACGCCTTCTGGCTCTCCGCCGAGCTTTCCGAAGGCGAGGATTTCACCCACCTGCGCCGCACGCTGCGCGAGGCGGGCGCGAGGACCGTCAAGGTCGTCACGGAGTCGCTTTGAAGCGCGCGATCCTCCTCGCCCTGCTGGCCAGCGCCGCCTGCGGCGACACCACCCTCTTCGATCCGATGGAGCGGCAGCCGAAGAGCCGGCCCTTCTCGGCGAATCCGTTCTTCGAGGACGGCCGCTCGATGCAGAGGCCGCCGCCGGGAACCGTCCCTCGCGAGCGGATCGTCGGTCAGCCCGGGCTCGTGGCCGGGCGCGTCGGCGGAAAGGACGTCGAGGACTTCCCGCTGCCCGTCACGAAGGAGCTCGTCGCCGTCGGCCACAAGAAGTTCGACATCTACTGCGCCACCTGCCACGGGTTCCTCGGGGACGGCAGAAGCCTCGTCGGCGCCAACATGTCGCTGCGCCCGCCGCCCAACCTGCACGAGCGGAAGGGAATGCCGGTCGGCCACTACTACCAGGTGGTGGCGAACGGATTCGGGCTCATGCCCGGATACGCCCCCGAGCTTTCCGTCGAGGAGCGGTGGGCCGTCGTCGCCTACCTGCGGGCGCTCCAATTGAGCCAGAGCGCGCCCATCGCGATGGCGCCCGCGGACGAGCGGGAGCGCCTCATGCGGGAGAAGCGATGAGGGCCGGCGAGCCGATGGACCTCGAAGAGCTGCGTCCGTTCCAGGGCGGCCGCCGCGCGTTGGTGGTGGGCGGGATCGTGGGCGCCGCGGGGCTCGTCCTGACGCTGGTCGGCGGCTTCTTCGACTCGACCCACGCCATCCTCTCCTACCTCGTCGCGTACATGTTCTGGCTGGGGGTCTGCATCGGCGCCCTGGCGCTGAACATGTCGAACTATGCGGCGCGCGCGCGCTGGCACATCGTCATCCGCCGCGCCATCGAGGCGATCCACGCGCCGCTGCCGGTCTTCACCGTCCTCTTCCTCCCCCTCCTGATCTTCGCGAAGCAGGCCTTCCTCTGGGTCTCGCCGCCGCAGGGCCTCCCGGAGGAGGTGATGGAGGCCCTCCATCACAAGCACGGTTATCTGAACATCGGCTTCTTCCTGGTGCGCGCGATCGTCTATTTCGCCGTCTGGCTGGTGCTCTCGGAGCTGCTCTATCACTGGTCGGTCGCGCAGGACGAGAACGGCGCCGCGCGCTACACGGCAAGGTCGCGGCGCTGGGGGGCGGGCGGGCTCCCGTTCCTCGCCTTCTCCTTCACCTTCGCGGTCTTCGACTGGGTCATGTCGCTCGACCCGACCTTCTACTCGACCATCTTCGGCCTCTACGTCTTCGCCGGCGGCTTCGACGCGTTCCTGGGCGCGCTCATCGTCCTCCTGTACCTCTCGCACCACGACGTGCACGGATTCGGCGTCCTCGTCCGGGTGGACCATTTCCACAACGTGGGCAAGCTCCTCCTCGCCTTCGTCGCCTTCTGGGCCTACATGGCGTTCTCCCAGTACATGCTCATCTGGGTGGCCGGCATCCCCGAGGAGATTCCCTGGGTCCTCGTCCGCACGCGCGGTCCGTGGAAGCCAGTCTTCACCTTCCTCTGCCTCGGGCACTTCGTGCTGCCCTTCTTCGCGCTCCTCTCCCGCGACTTGAAACGGCACCCAGGCGCGCTGGTGGTGGCGGCGATCTGGATGATGTTCATGCACTTCGTCGATCTCTGCTGGCTCATCCTCCCCGCCGCCGAGCACACCGGCCTCGGGAACAACTGGACGCAGGCGGGTCTCAACGTGCACTGGACGCTCCTCACCGCATTCGTGGGCGTGGGCGGCCTCACGCTCGCCGCGGGCGCCTTCCGCGCGCGGGGCCGCTACGCCGTCCCGATCCGCGATCCGTACCTGAACGATTCGCTGGAGTACGTGCAGCCATGAGCCACGAGCCGTCCCATTCGGTCGAGCACCTGCCGCCTCCGGAGGCACAGGCAGAGGAGGCAATCGCCTCCGGCAAGGTCCTCCTCGTCGGGATCATCTCGCTCATCGTCTTCGGAGGCGCGACCATCTGGTCGACGCGCATCTGGCGGGAGACGCGGACCCGCCTCGAGCCCACCGGGCCAATCGCCCCGGGCACGGAGATCGGAAAGGCGGAAATCGGCATCGTCGATCAGCCGCCTTTCGAGAGCGTGCGCACCGCCGAGCGCACGCGCGCGCAGCACCTGAAACAGTTGCAGAGCTACGGCTGGATCGATCGCGACAAGGGCCTCATCCACGTCCCGATCGACAAGGCGATCGACCAGTTCGTCGCCGAAAAAGGAAAGAAGCAGTGATCGCACAGGCGGTCGCAACGCTGGTCGCGGCGTTTCCCATCAAGCCGCCCACTCCGCCGGCCACGGTGGGCGAGGTGGACGTCGTCGAGCGGCTCAACGAGCCGGTCCCGACCGGCCTGCGCTTCGTCGACGCGTTCCAGAACCAGGTCCGCCTGGGCGACTTCCTCGGCCACGACAAGCCCGTCGTCCTCTCGCTCATGTACTTCGACTGCCCGATGCTCTGCAGCCTGGTGGAGAGGGGTCTCGTCAAGGGTCTCTCCGAGAGTGGTCTCGCCCTCGGAAAGGACTACGCCGCCGTCACCGTCAGCTTCAACCCGAAGGACACGCCCAGGCAGGCGATGGAAGCGCAGGCGGGGTACGTCGCGCATCTGGCCAACCGCCAGGCCGCCACGGCGCGGGACTGGGCCTTCCTCACCGGGCCGGAGACGGAGATCCACCGGCTCGCCGAGGCGCTCGGCTTCAACTACCGCTGGGACAAGCCGACGCAGCAGTTCGAGCATCCCGCCGTGATCTTCGTCCTCACGCCCGATGGCCGCATCGCTCGGTATCTCTACGGCGTCGAGTTCCTCGCGCGCGATCTGCGCCTTGCGGTGGTCGAGGCCTCGCAGGGACGGGTCGGCACCACCCTCGACCGGGTGCTCCTCAAGTGCTTCCGGTACGACCCGACCTCGAAGCGATACCGGGTGATTGCGGTGAACTTCGTCCGCGCCGGAGCCTTCTGCGTACTGCTCGCCCTCGCCACGGGTCTCACCATTCTCTGGCGGCAGGAGTTGAAGCGGAAGCGCTCTTCCGCACCCCTGGGGAGGCCCGCGCCGTGAACGAGCTTCTGCGCAGATGGCTGTTCCTGCCCGAGCAGGCGTCGACCTTCGCCTACGACATCGACCGGCTCCACTATTTCGTCATCATCACGACCTTCGTGATGTCCACCGCGGTGGGCCTCGCGGCAATCTTCTGTTTCATCCGCTACCCGCGCAGGAGCGACTCGCAGACGACGCCGCACCTGCAGCCCAGCCTCCCCATGGAGGCGGCCTTCGTCTTCATTCCGCTGGCGTTCTTCCTCACCTTCTGGGCGATCGGCTACCGCATCTACGTCGAGCAGACGACGCCGCCCCAGGACGCGATGGACGTCTACGTCCAGGCGAAGAAGTGGATGTGGAAGTTCGCGTATCCGGGCGGCCCCAACTCGGTGAACGTGTTGCGCGTCCCATCGGGGCGGCCGGTGCGGCTCCTGATGACCTCGCGCGACGTCATCCACTCCTTCTACGTGCCGGAGTTCCGCATCAAGCAGGACGTGCTGCCGGGCCGCTACACGGAGACGTGGTTCGAGGCGACGCAGCCGGGCCGCTACCAGATCCTCTGCGCGGAATACTGCGGAGCGGGCCATTCGATCATGCGGGGCGAGGTGATCGTCTTGAAGCCCGAGGAGTACGAGGACTGGCTTTCCGCCCAGCGCCGGGTCGTCTCGGCCGGGCTGGCCGGGCGCCAGGACGGATCGCCCACCGCGCTCGACTTCGCTCCGCCCATCGGGAACATGATCGACCAGGGCCGCCGCCTCGCGCAGGAACAAGGCTGCGTGAAGTGCCACAGCGTGGACGGGACCCGGCACATCGGCCCCACCTGGCTCGACCTGTACCATCGCAAGGAAAAGCTCCAGGACGGTTCGACGGTGGACGTCGACGAGGCCTACATCACCGAATCGATGATGGATCCGCTCTCCAAGGTGGTCTCGGGCTTCCAGCCCGTGATGCCGAGCTTCGAGAACAAGCTCGCCGGGCCGGAAGTCGCCGCCATCGTCGAGTACATCAAATCACTCCAGAGCGACGCCGTCCGCACCGGAGCGTCGGAGGGCCCGGCCTATGCGCCAGTCCGTGGACGATAGCCACCTCGCGGCGGCACCGGCGTCCTACAACTACCTGCTCGACGGGACCACCGTCGGGTCATGGCTGAACACGCGCGATCACAAGCGCATCGGCGTGATGTTCCTCGCCGCGGTCCTCTTCTTCTTCTTGATCGGCGGCATCTTCGCGATGGCGTTGCGGATGAAGCTGCTCTTCCCGGGGCCCTTCCTCTACGACGCGCTCACCTACAACCGGCTCTTCACCCTGCACGGCATCACCATGGTGTTCCTGTTCATGATCCCGGCGATCCCGTCCGCGTTCGGGAACTTCATGCTGCCGCTCATGATCGGCGCCCGCGACGTCGCCTTCCCGCGCCTGAACCTGGCCTCCTTCTACATCTACATGTCGGGGGCGGCGCTGGGCGTCTGGGGATTCATCCACGGCGGCGCCGATACCGGCTGGACCTTCTACACGCCGTACAGCTCGACCACGCCGACGCAGATCCTCCCGCTCCTCTTCGCCGTCTTCATCCTGGGCTTCTCGTCGATCCTCACCGGCATCAACTTCATCGTCACGGTGCACACCATGCGCGCGCCCGGTCTCGGCTGGTCGCGCCTGCCGCTGATGGTGTGGTCCCTCTACGGGACGAGCGTCATCCAGGTGCTGGCGACGCCGGTGATCGGGTTCACCGCGATGATAGTCGCGCTCGAACGCATCTTCGGGTTCGGGATCTTCGACCCCGCCCGGGGCGGCGATCCGGTGCTCTTCCAGCACTTCTTCTGGTTCTACTCGCATCCCGCCGTCTACATCATGGTGCTCCCCGCCATGGGAGTGATCAGCGAGTGCGTCTGCGCCTACTCGCGCAAGAACGCTTTCGGCTACAAGGCGATCGCCTACTCGTCGCTGGGCATCGCGTTCGTCGGGTTCTTCACCTGGGGCCACCACCTGTTCGTGGCCGGGCAGTCGTCGTTCAACAACGGCGTCTTCGGCGTCCTCTCGATGTTCGTGGGGATCTTCACCGCCATCAAGGTGTTCAACTGGATCGGCACCATGGTGCGGGGAGCGATCAGCTTCAAGACGCCCTTCGCGTACATCTGCGGGTTCCTCTTCTTCCTCGTCTTCGGGGGGATGACGGGCATCGCGCTCGCGACGGTGTCGCTCGACGTCCACTGGCACGACACCTACTTCATCGTCGCGCACTTCCACTTCATCATGGTGGGCGCGGTGATCATGGCCTTCCTCGCGGGGCTGCACTACTGGTTCCCGAAGATGTTCGGGCGCACGTACCACGAGGGCTGGGGGCTCGTGGCGGCATCGCTCATCATCCTGGGATTCAACGCCACGTTCATTCCCCAGTTCCTGCTCGGGAACCAAGGGATGCCGCGGCGCTACTACCAGTACCCGGAGCAGTTCCAGGCGCTGAACGTCGCCTCCACCGCCGGCGCCACGCTGCTCGGCTTCGGTTTTTTGATCATCCTCATCTACATGGTAATCGCGCTGCGCTGGGGACCGCGCTGCGAGCGGAACCCCTGGGCGTCGAAGGGTTTCGAGTGGCTCACTGAATCCCCTCCTCCTACACATAATTTCGACATCATCCCCACGATAACTCAAAGCCCGCACGATTATCGAACGCACGCTCCGTCCGGGGTCTACAATGTCTGAGGCCGCCGCGCACGGTCATGCGCACGGCGAGCACCGCTTCCTCGCCCACCACTTCGCCAACATGGACCGGCAGGTGGACGCGTCCCGGCTCGGGATGTGGCTCTTCCTCTCGACGGAGATCCTGCTCTTCGTCGGACTCTTCACCGCCTACTCGGTGTACCGGTACTCGTTTCCTCAAGCCTGGGCGGAGGCGAGCCGGCACAGCGAGATCTGGGCTGGAACGACGAACACCTTCGTCCTCATCACCAGCTCCTTGACGGTAGCGCTGGCCATCCATTTCGTCCGGGTGAACAGCCCGCGCATCGCCGTCATCATGCTCGGGATCACGCTCGCGTTCGCCATCGTCTTCCTGGTGATCAAGGGCATCGAGTACACGAACCACTTCCACGAAGGGACGCTGCCCGGAAGGTATTACCGGTTCCACGAGGTCCTCCTGCCGGGCGTCTCGATGTACTGGACTCTGTATTTCCTCATGACCGGCCTGCACGGTTTGCACGTGCTCATCGGCATGACGGTGATCGCCGTGGTCATGTACCGGACCGCCCATGGGTACTACGACAGCGGGTACTACGTCGGAATCGAGCTGGCCGGGCTCTACTGGCACCTCGTCGACCTGATCTGGATCTTCCTCTTTCCGCTTTTGTACCTCGTGTAGGAACGGGAGCCGCCGTGGCCGAACAGGCGCACGAAGAGCGCGAGCACGAGCATTCCGCGTTGCTCTACTTCATCGTCTGGGCGCTGCTCGGCGTCTTCACGCTGGTCACCTACTGGACCGGGCGGATGCACCTCGGCACCTGGGCGCTGCCGCTCGCGCTCGCCATCGCGATCACGAAGAGCACCCTGGTCGTGCTGTTCTTCATGCACCTGTACGATCAGCCGGGAGCCAATCGCCTCGTCATCATCACTTCGTTCCTGTTCGTGGCGCTGATCATCTCGCTGACGGTGGCCGACGTGGCGACGAGGTTCCACCTCGCCACCCCCGCGGGAGCGCCGTTCGGCACCGACGTGCCGGCCCAACTAGAGGAGGGCGGAGCGCCGGAGCACACGCCGTACGGGGCGCCCGTGGGGAAGCCGCAGGGGCCGGAGCCGCACTGACTCCTCAGCGCAATGGCGCGCCAGTCGCGGTTCGCGAACGCGCGAAGATGGCCGGCGTCCATTGACGCCAGTCTACTCGCTCTACGGGTGCTGCGTCGGATCCACGCGGTTGATGTTCTCGCGCGACTGTCCCTCGCTGCCGAAGTTCGACAGCCCGAACCTGCGCTCCGCCTCGGCGAAGTCGCGCAGCGCGGCCTCGTAGGAGTCGTACTGCTCCTTCGGGAGGCATTTGAGGAAATTGATCACCTCCGGCGGCGCCTCGTTGTCGGCCGCCGTCGCGACGATCTCCTCGCGCGTCGTCGGATACTCGATCTCGCGCAGGTGCTGGGAAGGGCTGAGCGCCGGGTTCTCTCCGATTCCTCGGGCCATACAGGGAACGTGG
>JBJMQD010000316.1:0-5650 GCA_045802855.1 Myxococcales bacterium
AGGTTCGCGACGCTGCGCAGGTACTCCGGGAGCAGGGTCAGCACCGCCGCGGCGATCGTCGATCCGGTGATCGATCCCATCCCGCCCAGCACCACCATCGCCACCACTTCGAAGGATCGTACGAACGTGAAGCTTTGCGGAGCGAGATTTCCCTCGAACGCTCCGGAGAGCCCGCCCGCGACGCCCGCCAGCGCCGAGCTGATCACGAAGGCGCGCACCTTGTACCCGGTGGTGTCGACGCCCATCGCCTCCGCGGCCACCTCGTCCTCGCGCACCGACAGGAAAGCCCTGCCGTGCGTCGAGTCGCGTAGGCGCTTGGAAATCAGGATGGTGATGATCGCGAACGCCCAGATCCAGGTGAAGTCGGCGCGGTGGGGGATGGGCGAGAGCCCGATCGCTCCGCCGAAGGCGCGCGTGTTCTCGATGATGACCCGGATGATCTCGCCGAACCCGAGAGTGACGATGGCGAGGTAGTCGCCGCGGAGACGCAGCGACGGTTTCCCGACGATGTATCCGGCGAGTCCGGCGGCGACCGCGCCCGTACCGAGGGAGGCGATGAAGAAGATCCGGTACGGATCGTTTTGCGGACCGTTGATGAGGAGCAGCGCGGTGACGTATCCGCCCACCGCCATGAAACCGGCATGGCCGATGGAGAACTGCCCCGTGAGGCCGTTCACCAGGTTGAGCGAGACCGCCAGGATGATGGCGATGCCGATGTGGTTGATGTTCTGGAACGCGTACTCCCAGTCGGGCTGGCCGGCGAACGCCGACTGGATGAGCCAGAGGATCGGAACAGCGGCGACGAAGGGGATCCACGCCTGGGCGGCGCGCCGCGAATGTTTCAAGGCGGAGCCGCCGAAGAAGGGCATCAGACCTTCTCCGCCTCGCCCTTGCCGAGGAGGCCGGAGGGCTTCACGAGCAGGATGAGGATCAGGATCGAGAACGCGACCGCGTCGCGCCAGCTCGAGCTGAGATAGCCGCTCACGATCTGCTCGGCGAGACCGAGCAAGAGGCCTCCCAGCATCGCTCCGGGGACGTTGCCGATGCCGCCGAGGACGGCGGCGACGAACGCCTTCAGCCCGGGCATCAGCCCCATCAAGGGATGCACGCTAGGGTACTTGCTGGCGAAGAGGATCCCCGCCGCGGCCGCGAGCGTCGACCCGAGCACGAAGGTGAACGAGATGACGAGATCGACGTTCACCCCCATCAGCGCGGCGGTCTGCGGGTTGAAGCTGACGGCGCGCATCGCCCGCCCCATCCGCGTGTGGAAGACGATGAACTGCAAGAGGTACATGAGCGGCACGGCGACGAGGACCGTCACCGCGTCGACGTACCCGAGCGACACGGCGCCGATGTGGATGGGCGAGCTGTGCGGCAGGACGTTGAAGAACCGCGGGGTCGCGCCGAACAGATATTGCCCGCCGTACTCGAGCAGGAAGCTCATGCCGATGGCGGTGATGAGGGAATTGAGGCGGGGCGCGCTCCGCAGCGGCCGGTAGGCGAGCCGCTCGATGAGGAACCCGACGACGCCGCAGATGGCCATCGAGGCGAGCGTGACCCAGATGACGCCCACGATCGAAGGGTCCCGCGCCTCCCCGGTCCACTTCGCCGACGCGTACCAGCCCATCATCGCGCCCAGCATGAAGACGTCGCCGTGGGCGAAGTTGATGAGCTTCAGGACCCCGTACACCATCGTGTAGCCGAGGGCGATGAGCGCGTAGATCGCGCCGACGCTGATCCCGTCGATGATGTGCTGAAAGAGCTCGACCAAGCTGGGCTCGACTCCGCAGGTCGCGCGAGGCGGCCAAGGAGGCTACTTCTTCGGCTGCTCGCCTTCAGGCACTCCCTGGGGCTGTCCGGTCGTGGCCGCCGACTGCGCGCTGCTGGTCGAGCCGACGGCCGGGGTCCGCGTCGTGGTCGGTGTCGCGCCGGATGCAGGGTTCGGGGCGGTGTTTCCTTCGGGGCGGGCGGCGGTCCCGGAAGGCTGCGCGTCCGCGACCTTCACGCCCTCGGGATAGATCTTGGTGACGAACTCGTACTTCCCGCCCTTCGCCACCTTCAGCACCACCGCGGGCTTGAGCGGGTTGCGCTTGTCGTCGAGCGTGATGTCGCCGGTGACACCGTGGAAGTTCTTGGTATCGGCGAGCGCCTGCCGGATGTTCGGGCCGGTCAGGTCGGAAGCCTTCTGCATCGCCTCGAAGAGCATGCCGGCGGCATCGTAGGCCTGGGCGGCGAGGGAATCGGGGAGCTGCCCGCCGAACTCCTTCTTGAACTTCGCCACGAACTCCTGGATGCGCGGGCTGGGATCGTCGACCGAGTAGTGATTCGAGAAGAAGCTGCCCTCGAGCGCCGCGCCGCCGATCTCGTAGAGCTTCTCGCTGTCCCATCCGTCGCCGCCTAGAAGCGGAGCGGTGGTGCCCACCTCGCGGGCCTGCCGCGCGATGAGGCCGACGTCCGTGTAATAGCCGGGCACGTAGAGCGCGTCGGGCTGCGCCTGCTTCATGTTGGTGAGCTGCGCCTTGAAGTCGACGTCACCGTTCGAATAGCTCTCGGTGGCGACGATCTGCCCGCCCATCTTCTTGACGTTCTCCTCGAAGTTGTTGGCGAGGCCGACCGAGTAATCGTTGCGCACGTCCTTCAGGATCGCGAACTTCTTCAACTTGAGGTTGTCGGTGGCGAACTTCGCCATCACATAGCCCTGGAACGGGTCGATGAAGCAGGCGCGGAAGATGTAGTCGCCCTTCTCGGTCACCCGCGGGTTGGTGGAGGAGGGCGAGACCATCGGCACCTTCGCCGGCTGCGCCTTGTCCGCCATGAACATGCTGCGGGTCGAGGCCACTTCACCGAGGATGGCGACGACGTGCTCGCTGGAGATCAGCCGCGTCGCGGCCGTGGCGGCCTCCTCGGGCTTGCCTTGATCGTCGAGGGCGATCACCTGGATCTGCTTTCCCTTCACGCCGCCCGCCGCGTTCACTTCCTTGACGCGCAGCTGGATGCCCCGGTCGCTGGAGATGCCGAAGGTCGCCTCGGTGCCGGTCATGCTGCCGACCTCGCCGATCTTGATGGCACCTTCGTTTGTGGCGCCCGCGGAGCCGCTGCCTTCTTGCTTCTTGGAACAGGCTAGGGCGAGTGCGAGCGCGACGATGGCCCAAGGCGTCCGGCGCATGGCAAATTTCCTCTCGAAGAACAGTGGGAAAGCGGCCCTCCTTAACATTCCGGGACAGCGCGATCAACCGGACTGGCCGTCCTTGACGGCGCAGTGTCCCGGCCTAGAGTGCGGCCGTGGCGGGCCCCCGCATCCTGGTCGTGGACGACAATGCCGAGCTGCTCACGTTGCTCTCCTCCTCGTTCGAGGAGTGGGGCTACGAGGTGCACACCGCCACCAGAGGGCGGGCCGCGCTCGAGCTTGCGCGGAAGGCGAAGCCCGACCTCGTCGTCCTCGACGTGCTCCTGCCCGACCTGATGGGCTACGACGTCGCCGAGGGGCTCAAGCGCCTGCGGATTCCGTTCATCTTCATGTCGGGCGTCCACAAGGGCGGCAAGTCGGCCGCCAATGCCACGGGCAAGTACGGAGCGCTCGCCTACTTCGAGAAGCCGTTCGAGCGCCGGGCGCTGCTCGACGAGGTGCGAAAGCGGCTCCCCGTCATCCCGCCGCCGCCGCAGTTCACCGCCTTCGACGTCGAGGCGGCGCCGCAGGTGTCCGAGACGGAGCCGGAGATTCCCCTCACGAACCGCGTCCCCGTCATCGGTGCCGCGGGAAGGACCACCCTGAAGGGCGGCGGACCGATCCAGCTCAAGCCGGTCGATCCGGACCTGGCCGAGCGCCTGAGCAGCCACGAGCAGACTTCCCCGCAGCGGGTCGCCTCGCGCAACGTGGTCGAGGTGCCGCCCATCGAGGAGCCGCCGCGAGCCGTTCCCGTGGCCCCCGAGGACCTGCGGCCGCTCGAGACCGAGGGCGTCCGGCGCGGCGAGCTGAAGGACAACCTCCCGCAGCTCTTGGCCGCCTTCTACGCCGCGAAGGAGACCGGCGAGCTGGGGCTCTCCAAGGGCCAGGTGAAGAAGGTCGTCTACTTCGAGGCGGGAATGCCGGTGTTCGCGCTCTCGAACCTGGTTGCCGATCGCTTCGGGCAGTTCCTCGTCCGGGCCGGAAAGATCCCGGAGGGAACCCTGAAGAGCGCCGCCGACGAGGCCGCGAGGACCGGACAGCGGACGGGCGACGTCCTCATCCTCCACGGCGAGCTCGGCGAGGAGGAGCGGCTCTACTACGTCGCGCAGCAGATCAAGAGCATCCTCTACAGCCTCTTCGCGTGGGAGGAGGGGAGCTATCAGCTCGCCTTCCGCGACCGGGCGCAGAACGAGGCCATCAAGCTCGACATCCACCCGGCGAACCTGATCATGCGCGGAATCAAGAAGCTCTACAAGGCGCCGCGCCTGCACCGGCTGCTCTCCATGGACGCGCGGCCGCTTCCTTCACAGGAGCCGCTCTTCAACCTGACGGATGTCGAGTTGCAGCCGTGGGAGGCGCACCTGCTCCCGCGTTGCGACGGGTCGCGCACGGTGCGCCAGCTCGTCCAGCTCTCCGGGAAGGCGGAGAACGAGGCGCTGGCGTCGCTCGTGGCGATGACCGCGCTGCGGGTGCTCGACGCGAAGTAGACCTGCCCGGACCCATCGAATCGTACCTGCAGGAGGATCATGCGCGCCTCGACCACCTGCGCCGTTCGGGCGCGGCGTGGGAGTTTCGCGGCGGGCTCCTCAGGCACATCGGACTCGAGGAGCGGGGTGTGCATTCATCCTGTTCCGATGCTTGCTGCCTCGTGACCGATGTGTATGAATCATCCACATGAAAGCTATACAGGTCACGTTCGACGAGCGGCTCTTGAAAGAGCTCGACGCCGACCCCGAGGTGAAGCGGGACGGCCGGTCGCTCGTCATGCGCAGGGCCGTCTACGACTATCTGCGACGCAAGCGGAGGCGCGCGATCGCCGAGGCCTATCGGGTCGCTTACGGCGAAAGAGGCGCACCCGAGTTGGATGGCTGGGCTTCCCAAGGCTCATGGCCCGAGTCGTGAGTCGCGGCGAAGTCTGGACCTACCGGTTCAAGGAGCCAGACAAGCGCAGACCGGTAGTAGTTCTGAGCCGCAACGAGGCCATCGACGTGCTCACCACAGTGCTCGTCGCGCCGGTGACCTCGACCATTCGCGACCTTCCCAGCCAGGTCGTCATCGGCACGAACGAAGGGCTCGATCACGACTCCGCGGTCAGCCTCGATCACGTCCAGTGCGTTGACCGGGCCAGGTTGATCCGACGGCTGGGCCGTCTCGCTCCGGCGCGGATGCGCGAGGTGTGCGCGGCCCTGGCAGTCGCCACCGGCTGCGAGTGACGTCGAGCGATTTGCCCACCTCGTCACGGTGTGTAATTGAAGTGATCAGGAAGCACGACACGCCAAGCCCCCGCTCATTGAGTTTCCTGAAGTAGCACCTTAGATTTCTCAAATGCGATTCGTCGAACGCGCTCTGCGTGCGTCGCTGGTCCGCGCGGCCCGCGCCTTCTCCGCGCTCCTCCTTACCGGGCCGCGCCGCGCGGGAAAGACGACGTTGTTACGCCACACCTTTCCGAAGGCCTCCTATCACCTCCTGGAGGACCCCGACGTG
>JBJMQD010000232.1:0-9675 GCA_045802855.1 Myxococcales bacterium
GGCAGGATGGACATCGAGCTTGCGCTCGGTCGTTCTCGCAGGGAGATCGTCCTGCACGGCATAGATCTGAAGATCGAGCGGGCCGAGCTGCGCGCCGGCGGCAAGACGCTCGCACCGGAACGGATCGAGGCGGATGCCGAGAGCCAGACCATCTCGCTCCGCTTCGGCGAGGAGATTCCCAAGGGCGCGGCGACGCTCCAGATGGCCTGGAAGGGAAGCTTCAGCCCGGGTCTGCGCGGCCTGTATCGGGCGGGCCCTGTAGCGGTGACGCAGTTCGAGGCCGCCGACGCTCGCCGCGTGTTTCCCTGCTTCGACGAGCCCGCCTTCAAGGCGCGCTGGGCGGTGAACCTCTCGCGCCTTCCTCCCAAGGCCGCGGCCATCGGCAACGGCGCGATCGAGCACGACGAGGAAGGCGGAGACGGGCGCTCCGTGCGGTTCGCCGAGACGCCGCTCCTCTCCAGCTATCTCGTCGCGCTCTGCGTCGGCGAGCTGACTGCGAGCGATCCGGTCACCGTCCGCGGAATCCCCATCCGGACGTGGGCAGTGCCGCAGAAGAAGGGGCTGACCGGGTTTGCGCAGGAGTGCGCCGGCGCCGTCCTGCCGCTCCTCGAGGACTACTTCGGCCAGCCGTACGCGTACGGAAAGCTCGACCAGATCGGAGTCCCCGATTTCGAAGCCGGCGCGATGGAGAACGCCGGCGCGATCACCTTCCGCGAGGTGGCGCTGCTTCTCGACCCGAAGACCGCTCCGCTCAACGTCCAGAAACGCGTCGCGGAGGTGATCACCCACGAGCTTGCGCACCAGTGGTTCGGCAATCTCGTCACCATGGTCTGGTGGGACGACCTCTGGCTCAACGAGGCCTTCGCCACCTGGATGGCCTACAAGATCGTCGATCGCTGGAAGCCGGGCTGGCGGGTGTGGATGGACTTCGAGGTAGGGAAGGGCGCCGCCCTCCACCTCGACGCCCTGAAGAGCTCGCACGCCATCCGCGCCGAGGTGCGCAACGCCGAAGAGGCGGGCGAGTCGTTCGACGCCATCACGTACGAGAAGGGCGGCGCGATCCTGCGCATGGTCGAAGCGTGGCTCTCCGAGGAGCGCTTCCGGGAAGGGATCCGGCTCTACATGCGCCGCCACCGCGAGGCGAACGCCACCGCGGACAATCTCTGGGCCGCCCTCGCCGACGCGTCGGGGGAACCGATCCTCGAGCTCGCGAACGGCTGGATCCGGCAAGTCGGTTATCCCCTCGTCTCCGTCGCGACCCGCGGAACGAAAGTGACGATCCGCCAGCGGCGCTTCTTCAGCGATCCGCAGGCCCGCGAGAACGGCTCGCCGACACGGTGGCTCGTCCCGGTGGTGCTGCGCATCGGCGACCGGTCCGGGACGCGGGAAAGGCGCGAGCTCTTGCGGACCGCGGAGCAGGAGATCGATCTCGGCTCCGAGCCCTCCTGGGTCCTCGGCAACGCGGGAGCGCGCGGGTTCTACCGGGTGGCGTACGAACCCGAGGATCTGCGCCGCCTCATCGCGGCCGTCCCGCAGCTCGCGAGCGAGGAGCGGATGACGCTCGTCGCCGACCAGTGGGCCCTCGTTCGCGCCGGGGCGGAGGTTGGTCCGTTCATCGAGCTGTGCGAGGGCATCGCCCGCGCCGAGCGGGACCACGTGGTCCTCGACGAGGTGGTCGGGAGGCTCTCCTGGCTCGAGCATCGCGGCGTGTCCGACGCGGACAGGCCTTTGTTGCATGCGTTCCTGCGGCGGCTCTTCGCGCCGATTGCCAGAGAGCTCGGCTGGGACCCGAGAGAAGGCGAAGACGACGAGCGGCGCCTGTTGCGCGCCACCGCCCTTCGCGGGCTCACCCTGCTCGCGCGCGAGGAAGGCTCGATCCGCGAGGCGCAGGAGCGGTACCGCGGCCACGTCGCGGCCCATCCGCGCGCGCTCGATCCGAACCTCCTCGACCTCGTGGTCGCGGCCGCGGCCCGGACCGCCGATCGGGCGCGCTTCGAGGAATTGCGCAAGCGCGCGGGGGAGGAGCTCGATCCCGCCGCCAAGCGGCGCTTCCTCCTCGCGCTCGCCATGGTCGAGCAGCCCGATCTGATCTCGCACGCGATCGAGCTGTCGCTGCAGGAGGACGTGAAGATGCAGGACTTCGCTTCCTTCGCCGGGACCCTGCTCGCGAACCGCGCCACCCGCGAAGCCGCCTGGCAACTCGTCCGGGAGAGGTGGCCGGAGGTGAAGAAGAAGGCCGACTCGCCGATGCTCCTGCGCCGCTTGGTGGAGTCGCTCGGCTCGCTGCCTGAACGGCACCACTACGATCAGATCGAGCGCTTCCTCGAGAAGCATCCCATCGAGGGAGCCCGCCAGGCGATCGCCCAGACGCTCGAGCGCCTGCGGATGGACGTCGCCCTTCGAGAGCGGCTCGTCCGGGAGACGGGGGCGTGGCTCAGAGCACATGCTGCGGGCTCGAAGCAAAGTGGTTCGCCGTCAAAGCAATGACGCTGGATGCGTCAGAGCGCCAACTCTCCAGCGGCGCAGGGCGTGCCGATATTGAAGGCATGCGCGCCGCGATCCTCCTCTCCGCGCTGCTGCCCTCGATGGCGGCGGCAGCGAGCGCTTCGAGCCGCGTGAACGTGAGCGCGGTGGTGCTCCCTGTCGTTCGATTCACGCAAGAAGTGGGTGCGCCCGTGAGGAAGGCGGCGACTGCGGGAGGCACTCTCTACGTGCTTCCCTTCAAAGGGTCGGCGAGCTCCTACGGGGGCCGCGCGCCTTCCATCTCCGTGGAAGGCCCTACCCTGCGCAAGTCGTCCTTCTCGTACAGGGGGAGCAGCGTCGAAGGCGACGTGCGCGTCTTCGTGCCGGAGGGATCGGAGGCGAGGGTCGTGGTCACCGTGTTCACCGACGGGGCCCCGCCGGAGCTCAGAACAGGAACGTGACGATGATGGTGTCGGTGTAGGCACCGGCAGCAACGTTCTGCCCCGGTGGGATCCGTCCGTACACGTTCAGCGAACTTTTCCCCTGGACGATCTGCGGGAGGCCGCCGAAGAAGAAGTCGCCCCAGATCTGCGTGCGCGCGGGATCGATGTAGAGGTTGTAGTTGAGGCTGCTCGCGCCGGACGTGAGCTTGCGCTGCGTGGAGCTCCCCGACCGGCCTGCTGAGAGGGCAACCAGCGCCGTCGTGCCGCAGTCGTAGTTGATCGTTCCGAGCGAGTCGGTCGGGTTCCTGTCCGACCAGAGATAGTTCCCGAACGCCACGCCGCCCACGCTGGTGATGGTGCAGTCTTTCGGGGCAGCGCGGGCAGCGCCCGGCAGCGCCAGCGCGACCAGAAGCGCGCACACCGCCGTACCCTGTAATCGTGAATGGTTGGCGCTCATCCGCTGTTCGGTAATAGCGCGCCAGCGAAGATCCCGTCAAAAGCGTGCGGGCATGTGCGACAGATACACATAAGCGCCTCCATCTACCTAGAATTCGTCGTAAATCCGTATACTTCGCGTTCGTCAAAACATTGACGAGGGAGCGATTCGTCCGTTACAAGCTGCGTATAGAAAGTTTTCACCTAACCGCAAAACGCGCAGCCTGCGCAGAAAGAACTTCCCTCCGATGAACCGCCGCATTCTCTCGCTCCTCGCCTGCACCGCTGCTCTTGCCGCTCTCTTCGTCGCCGTCGCTCCGGCGAAGGCCGCCACCACCACGTCGAACATCAACGTTTCCGCGAACGTGGGTGCGACCTGCACGATGACCGACGCGGCCGTCAACTTCGGCTCGTACGATTCCGCCGCGGCGGCTCCGCTCGACGTCGCGAGCAATCTCGTCGTGACCTGCACCAAGGGTACGGTCGGAAGCGTGACGCTTGCCGGCGCGGCTGCGCGCCAGATGACGAGCCCGGCTGGCGCCACGCTCAGCTACCAGCTCTTCGTCGACTCGACCCGCAACACCGCGTGGGCGGGAACGGTCGCCGCTCCCCTGACCGGCACGGGCGCTGCTCAGAACGTCGCCGTGTACGGACGTATCGCCGCCAACCAGAACGTCCCGGCTGGCACCTACACCGACGTCGTCGTCGCCACGCTCTTCTTCTAAGAGAGTAGAACACGAAACCCGTGCGGACCCCGCTCCAGATCGCCAGCGCGCTTCTTTGCGCGATGCTCTGGACGGGGTCCGTCTCGGCGGCGGGCCTTCAAGTAAGCCCCGTCGTGATCGAGCTCTCCACCGCGCAGAAGAACGCCATCATCAGCCTGCGCAACGACGGCGCCACCGAGACCCGGTACCAGGCGAACGTCGTCACCTGGTCGCAAGACGAGAACGGCCAGATGAAGTTCGCGCCGACGCGCGATCTCGTCCTCTTTCCCCAGCTCCTCGGTTTGAAGCCCGGCGAGCAGCGGAACCTCCGGGTGGGCGTCACCCCGGACAAATTCGCAGCCCTGGAAAAGACCTACCGCGTCTTCATCGAAGAGCTGCCTCCGGCGGAGAGGGCCGGTGAACGTCCCGCGGTCCAGGTGCTGACTCGCGTGGCGATCCCCGTCTTTCTCGAGCCCACCAAGGCGGTCTCCTCGGCGCGGATCGAAGGAGACGGAGCCGAGGCCGGCAAGATCGTTTTCCGCCTGCGCAACCTGGGTAACGTCCGCCTGCGGCCCACCGAGTTGGTCGCGGAGGCGCACGACGCTTCCGGCAAGGCGGGCGCTCGCGAGCGATGGGACGGCTGGTACGTCCTCGCCGCGAACGATCGGGTGTACGAGTGGAAGCTGCCCCCGGAAGGCTGCGCGCAGGTCCGCTCCGTCCAGATCGAGGCCCGATTCGAGCGAGGAGAACCCGTGCGAGGCACCGTCGAGCTGCCGCACGGGGCGTGCCCAAGGTGAAGCACGCACGCCTGATCCTCCTCGCGCTGGCGCTTTGCGCCGGCTCCGCCTGGGCCGGGCCCGGACCCGATCCGGAACCGGCGGGAATGGCCAGAGGCGATCAGCAGGCGCAGCTCGACCTCTTCATCAACGGCGACGAGAAGGACACCGCGCTCGTGGTGCTGCGCGATGGAGATGTTCTCGTCGCCCCTGACGACCTTACGCGAGCGGGGTTCGCCAGCGTCGCCGGTGCGCGGGTCCAGATCGCGGGGCGGGACATGGTGTCGCTCCGGTCGCTCGCGCCCGACGTCGAGTTCTCCTTCGACGAGCGCGCCCTCGCGGTGCGCCTGAAGGTCGTCCCCTCGTTACTGGGCAACTCGGTCATCGATCTGCGCTCGGCCTCACGGCCGCAGGACATGAGGCTGCACCGCGACGGCAGCGCATTCGCGAACTACTCCCTCCAGCTAGACGATACCGGAGGCGCCTCTGCATTCGCCGAGGCGGGCGCGAGCTGGAAGGGCGGACTGCTCTATTCCGGCATTTCCCGCACCCCCGACGGCCGGGTCGTTCGAGGCCTCACCAACCTGACCTACGACGAGCCCGACCGCCTCCGGCGGTGGATCGCGGGCGACGCGGTGGTCTCCGATTCCACGGTGGGAGGCAACACGGTCCTCACCGGGCTTTCGCTTTCGCGCGAATACTCGCTCGATCCGTATTACGTCCACGGTCCCCTTCCGCGCACGCAGGGATTCGCGCTCACGCCGTCGACGGTGGACGTCTACGTGAACGGCGTCCTGGTCCGCCAGCAGCAGGTCAAGGCGGGCACCTTCGATCTCCTCAATCTGCCCGTGGACACGGGGAACGGGACGTACCGCACGGTGGTCCGCGACGCCTTCGGCCGGTCGCAAGAGGTGAGCGGCCGATACTACTTCTCCTCTGGGGTCCTCGGGACGGGGCTGTCGGACTACTCGGCGCAGGTGGGCCTGCGGCGCGAGAACTTCGGCACCGCGAGCTTCGATTACGCAGGCCTCGGATTCGCAGGTCACTACCGCCGCGGTCTCACCGACCATCTCACGCTCGGAGGCCGGATCGAGGGAGGCCGCGGTCTGCTCAGCGGTGGCCCGACACTCACCGCGGGGCTGCCGTTCGGCGAGGTCGATCTTTCGGTCGCGGCGAGCGGGGGCCAGGGCGGCCTCGGCAGCGCCGCGTCGCTCGGTTACAGCTACCTCTCCCGGCGCTTCGGCGCAAACGCGCTCCTGCGGTACATCAGCGATACCTATTCGAATCTTTCGCTCGCTCCGACGAGCGATCGCGCCCGGCTCCAGGCGACGCTCTTCGCGAGCATGCCAATCTCCGCCACGACTTCCCTCGGCTTCGAAGCGCAGGGGACCCGTCAGCGCGACGCGGGCTATAGCGGGCTCTACGCTCTGCGCGGCGACATGCAGGTCGGCCGCGCCACCTCGATTTCGATCAGCGCTGGCGTCGGGGACCAGAGAGGAACGCTCTCGCCGCAAGCGACGATCTCGCTCACGCATTTCTTCGGCGAGCTGACCACCGCGTCCGCGGGAGCGTCGCGCCAGGACGGCCATTCAGGCAGCAACCTCGTCGTACAGCGCACCCTGCCGGCGGGCAGCGGCTTCGGCTATCGCGTCTCGGGCGACTCCACTTCCTCGACTGCCGAGGCCATGGTCCAGGCCCAGACTTCGCACGGGCAGTACCAGGCCGAGTACCACCGGTCCGGCGACAGGAACAGTGCGCTCGCCCAGGCATCGGGCGGCGTGGTGTTCATCGGCGGCAATGCCTTCGCTTCCCGTCCCGTCGAAAGCGGATTCGCGCTCATCCAGGTTCCCGGGGTGGAAGGCGTGCGAGGCTACCTGAACAACCAGGAGATCGGCCGCACCGATTCGAGGGGCAACCTCCTCGTTCCCGACCTGGCTCCGTACTATGGCAACCGGCTCCGGATCGAGGGGACCGATGTGCCGATCGAGTACGAGCTGGGCGCGCTCGAGCAGGTCGTCGGTACCCCGCTTCGCGGCGGGGCGAAGGTCGTGTTCGACGTGAAGCGCTCGCAGAGCGTCGCCGGAACGCTCCAGATGGAGGGCGGGAAGGTCCCGGCGTTCGGCGAGTTGCGCCTCGATTTCCTGGGCGGGCAGGCCGTGTCGCCCGTGTCGGACCAAGGCCAGTTCTGGCTCGAAGACGTCCCCGCCGGCCAGCATCGCGGCCTGGTCGAGTTCCGCGACGGCTTCTGCAACGTCGATCTGACCGTGCCGGCCTCGAAGGACCGGATCGTCGACGTGGGCGCGGTCCGCTGCACGATGGACCGCGTCGCCGCGATCACTTCTCCAGCATCTCGTTGAGGCTGCGCAGCGCGATCATCGCCCAGTCGGTGCGGCGGTCGAGCTCGGTGTAGACGTCGTCCAGGGCCAATTCCAGGAGCAGTGTGTCGAGGAGCAGCTCCGTCTCGGCCTGCTCCTTGGGCACGATGGGCGAGCCCGCCGTCGCCTCCAGGTACGCGGAGAGCATCGAGGCCGGCACCCAGGCCATCCACAGCTTCGCCCACGGCTCCGCGGCTCCGCGATCGGCGGCGCGCACGATCGCCTCGTCGCGGAGCGCGGTCTGCGCGGCGTACTCCAGGGACCGGATCATCGACGCCACGTCGCGCAGAGCGGCCCGCCTGCGGCGGCGCTCGGGGAGCGGCTTCGACGAGTCGCCCTCGAAGTCGAGGACCACGAAGTCCTTGCCCGTGTAGAGGAGCTTTCCCAGATGGTAGCGGCCGTGGATCCGGCAGCGCTGCGCCGTCAGGCGGTGCTGGAGGAGCGGCTCGAACCTCTTGTAGAGCACGTCCGCGCGGGAGACGAGCTGCTGGGAGAGCTCCGCCATCTTCCCCGACAGCTTCGGACCGCGCAGCTTCAGCTCGCGCAGGACGCGGCCCGTCAGGTTGCGCTTCGTCTGGTACGTGCTGCGCTGGTCGAGGGCGGTGTAGGGATCGAGCCCGAGCCCTTCCTGGGTTCCGGCGGCGAAGGCGAGATGCAGCTCCGCCGTGCGCTTCCCGAGGAGGCGCGCAGCCGCGAGCGTGGAAGCGAACAGCTCGCGCGCGACGGGAGGCGGCTCCATCGCCGCGAGGTCGAGCAGGCGCGCCACCGGCCGCGGAGGAGGTCGCACTTCCTGCCTGGAGGCGAGGGCGTTCTGGTAGAAACGCCGCAGCTCCTCCCGGGCGAAATTCCATCCCGTTCCCTCGCTGGGAACGAATCCGTGCAGCGTCGCGAGGGTGACGGGCTCGCCGCGTCCGGTGCGGTATTCGATGGACCCCAGGAGCGGCGGCACGGGCGCCTGCGGGGCACGTTCCGCGAGATATCTGCCCAGCTCCAGCTCGGGGCTGACTCCTTCGCCGAGCCTGCGGTAGACCTTCAGGAGCAACTGGTCGCCGTAGCTGACCGCGGCGTACCGGTGATCGCCCCGCACGAGCTTCGCTTCCAGCGAGGTTCCGGGCAGCTCGCGCCGGAGCGAGGTGGAGACGACGCCCACGGCTCCCCTCGCCGTCCTGCCGCTCTTGAGCGCCTCGAGCGCGAGGCTCGCGGAGGTGGCGTCGACCAGCGGATCGAAGAGCCAGCAGGAGGGCTCGTCGCCGCGGCCGGCGGCGCGGATCCCGGCGACGATCGCTTGCGGCGCTCGCTCGCGAAGGAGGGCCCCGCGCTCCGCGTTCTCCAGGGCCAGCGGAACGATGTAGTCCTCCGTTTCGCCGAGGTTGAAGGAGACCCGGACGAGGACCAGGTGGAGGGAACCGAACGACACCACGTCGCGGACCCGGACCTCGGTAAGCTCGCGCTGGCGGCTCGTGAACCAGCGCCGCCCCTCGATCCAGGCGGGCAGCGCCGCTTCCAGGAGCCCCCGGTCGCTGAAGACCGATTCCAGATTCGGGGCTTCGAGGATGGGCGGCTGGTAGGCCGCCTCGCGGGCGACGTCCTCCGCCGACCGCGGCGGATCGAGCGAGAACCAGTAGAACTCGTGGGTGCCGAGAGTGAGGAGGTAGGGCAGGTCCCCGATGGGCGGGAAGCGGGTCTGCCCGAACAGCTCGAGGGGAACGTTGCCTTTGTACTTGGCGAGGTTCAGCTCGACGTACTGCACCCTTCGCGAGAGGTTCGCGACGCAGAGGACCGTCTCGTCCTCGTGGCTCCTGATGAAGGCGAGGACGTGGGGATTGTCGGGGCTCAAGAACTCGATCGAGCCGCGCCCGAAGGCCTGGAACCGCTTGCGGAGGGCGAGGATCTTTTTCGTCCACCACAGCAGCGAATTCGGGTTCTGCTGCTGCGCCTCCACGTTCAGCGATTCGTAGTGGTACTCGGGATCGATGATGATGGGGAGGACGAGGCGCTGCGGGTTGCAACGGGAAAAGCCGGCGTTGCGGTCGGCGCTCCACTGCATCGGCGTGCGCACGCCGTTGCGGTCGCCGAGGAAGACGTTGTCTCCCATCCCGATCTCGTCGCCGTAATAAAGGACCGGCGTTCCCGGGAGCGAGAAGAGCAATCCGTTCATCAATTCCACGGCGCGCCTGTCGTTGCCGACCAGCGGAGCGAGGCGGCGGCGGATGCCGAGATTGATCCGCATCGCCTGCTCCTGGGCGAAGGCGCGGTACATGTAGTCGCGCTCCTCGTCGGTCACCATCTCCAGCGTCAGCTCGTCGTGGTTGCGGAGGAAGAGCGCCCACTGGCAATTCGGGGGAATCTGCGGCGTCTGGGCGAGGATGTCCGCGATCGGGAGCCGGTCCTCCATGTGGATGGACATGAAGATCCGCGGCATGATCGGGAAGTGGAAGTTCATGTGGCACTCGTCGCCGTCGCCGTAGTAGGCGGCGGC
>JBJMQD010000289.1:0-5176 GCA_045802855.1 Myxococcales bacterium
CCGCGGTGGTAGAGTTCCTCTCCTGGCTGCGGAAGCGAAACGACAGCAGCGGACGGGCGCCAGCCGTCTTCCACGGTATGGATCTCTACAGCCTCTACACGTCCATGGAAGCGGTGGTGAAGTACCTGGCGCGGCACGATCCGCAGGCGGCGGCGAGGGCGCGGGCACGCTACGCCTGCTTCGAGATGCCGGGGCGCGAGGACGGTGGAGAGGCGTATGGCCATGCCACCAGACTCGGCGCCATCGAGCCCTGCGAGCAACAGGCGGTGCAGCAACTCGTCGAGATCCAGCGCCGCGCGAGCCGCGACCTCGATCCCGAGCTGTTCTCGGCGGAGCAGAACGCGCGGCTGGCGCGCAACGCCGAGGTCTACTATCGGGCGATGTTCGGCTCCCGCATCTCCACCTGGAACCTGCGCGACCGGCACATGGCGGAGACGCTGGAAGGCCTGCTCGACTTCCTCGGCCCGGGTTCGCGCGCCATCGTATGGGCGCACAACTCGCACCTCGGGGACGCGAGAGCGACCGAGATGGGCGAAGAGGGCGAGCTCAACGTCGGGCAGCTCGTGCGGGAGCGGTTCGGCTCGGCCTCGCTCCTCGTCGGGTTCACGACCTACGACGGGACGGTCACCGCCGCACACGAGTGGGACGGGCCGGCGGAGCGGATGCGCATCGTCCCCGCCCTCGCCGGAAGCATCGAGGCGATCTTCCACGACGTCGGCCTGCCGCGATTCTTCCTGCCGCTGCGCGATCCGGGCGAGGCGCTCGGCGCTTTGCGCGAGCCGCGGCTCGAGCGCGCCATCGGCGTCATCTATCGTCCCGGCAGCGAGCGCGTCAGCCACTATTTCAACGCGCGGGTCGCCGATCAGTTCGACGCGATCATCCATCTGGATCGGACCAGGGCCGTAGAGCCGCTCGACCGGATCGAGCGCTGGAGTCCTCTCGAGCCGCCAGAAAGCTTCCCTACGGGCATATAGTAAATCCGTGGATGCCCACGCCTACGACGTAGTCGTCGTCGGAAAAGCGAACATGGATTACCTCGTGCGCGGGCCGCGCCTGCCTCTTCCGGGGCAGTCGGTGAACGGCGATCTCTTCCACGAGGGTCCTGGCGGCAAGGGCGCGAACCAGGCAGTGGCGGCCGCCCGGCTGGGCGCGAGGGTCGCCCTCGTCAGCCGGATCGGCAACGACGCGCGCGGCGATGCCGTGATGGAAGCCCTCATCAACGAGGGAATCGCCGTCGATTACGTGATCCGCGATCCTTCGCGGCCGACGGGCGTCGCTCTCTGCCAGGTGGGCGGAAGCGGCGAGAAGCAGATCCTTTCCGCGGCGGGAGCGAACGCGCACCTCTCCGCCGACGACGTCCGCGCGGCGCGCGACGCCCTTTGCTCGACCGCGGTCGTGCTGCTGTCGCTCGGCGTCCCTGCCGACTGCGTCGCGCTGGCGATCGAGCTGGGGAGGTCTTTGGGAGCGCGGGTCGTCCTCGATCCTTCGCCGCCGCTCGCGATGCGGGCCGCGCTCTATGCCGGCGTCGACGTCATCCGCCCGAACCGGAGCGAGGCGAGGACGCTCACCGGCATCGACCCCTGCGATCACCAGACGGGGCTCGATGCCGCGACCGATCTGATGCGGCGAGGAGCGGGCGCCGCGTGCGTGCAGGCGGGAGACCTGGGGGACGTCCTCGCCTGGAAGGAGGGGGGCGTCGCGCGAAACGTGTTCCTGCCCCGGTTCTCCGTCGACCGCGTCGACGCCACCGGCGCTGGAGATGCCTTCGCGGGCGCGCTCTCCGTCTGCCTCGCGGAGGGGAAAACGCTCGCGGAGGCGGGGCCGTTCGCGAGCGCCGCGGCTGCGCTCGCGACCACCGTCCTCGGAGCGCAGCCGTCGCTGCCGATGCGGGCGAAGGTGCTGGAGCTGCTCGCCTCGCAGCGGTGAGCGCTACCGGAACCGCCCTGCCACCTTCGCGACGATGAGCACCGCGGCCGCCGTTCCCGCCGGGACGAGCACCATCATCTTGACGAGCTTCGCGACCCGATGCTCGAGGACGTCGACACGGTCCGCGAGGATCAGGGTCGCCCAGTGGCGGGCATGGGATTCGGGGATGTTGTACGCCATCCGCCGGAGGAGACCGCTCAGCCCGCGGGGCGGAAGCGCCGTGCTGTAGACGGGCGTCAGCCGATCGAGCTCCATCCGCTTCGTCACCCAGGGCACGGGCGACATCCGCTCCGGCTCGTTCCAGCGAACCGCCGGAGTGAGCGGGCGCGGAGCGGTCTCCATCGGAACGCCGGGACGCTCGTGGGACGCGATGTCGCGGCCCATCACGGGCTCGTCGGCGTGGGATGTGCGCTGCTTCTGGCGGTCCGCCATGGCTCAGGCCTCCCCGTGCGGCAGGAGCACGCACTTGATGCAGTTGTCCGTCTTGTCGCTGAAGGTGTCGTAGGCCTTCTGTGCCTTTTCCAGCGGGAACCGGTGCGAGATGATCTTGCGCGCGTCGACCCTGCCCTCGCGGATGTGCTTGAGGAGGTGCGGCATGTAGCGGCGCACGTTGCACTGGTTCATGCGCAAGGTGAGCCCCTTGTTCATCGCCGTTCCGACGGGGATGAGGTTCCAGGGCGGCCCGTAGACTCCGATGATGGAGATGTTTCCGCCCTTCCTCACCGTGTCGATGCACCACGCGATCGCCGTCGCTGCGCCCGCCTCCATGTTGAGGTGCAGCCCGAGCGTCCTGTGCATGGCCGATCCTTCCGCCTCCATCCCGACCGCGTCGATGCAGACGTCGGGGCCGCGGCCCGAAAACATCTCCTTGAGGTGCAGGACGATGTTCTTCGCGCCCACGTCCTTGAAGTTCACCGTCTCGACCCCGGCGAAGCGTCGGGCGAAGTCGAGTCGATACTCGAGATAGTCGACCATCAGCACCCTGCCCGCTCCGAGGAGCCATGCGCTCTTCGCCGTGAAGAGGCCGACCGGGCCGGCGCCGAAGATCACCACCGTCTCGCCGCCCTTGATCTCGCCCATCTCCGCGGCCTGGTAGCCGGTCGGGAAGATGTCAGAAAGGAAGAGGACCTCTTCGTCGTGCATGTCGTCGGGGATCTTCATCGGACCGACATCGGCGAAAGGCACACGGACGTACTCGGCCTGCCCGCCTTCGTACCCGCCCGTCGAGTGCGAATACCCGAAGACGCCGCTCGCGATGTCGCTGTTCGGGTTGGTGTTCTCGCAGTTCCCGGACAGCCCGCGCTGGCAGTAGTAGCAACTGCCGCAGGAGATGTTGAAGGGAACGACGACGCGGTCGCCCTTGTGGAGCGTCGTGACGCCGCGACCGGCCTCCTCGACCACGCCCGTGAACTCGTGGCCGAAGGTGCACCCGACCCTGGTGTCGGGGACATATCCGTGGAGGAGATGAAGATCGGAGCCGCAGATCGCGGCCCGTGTCACCTTCAGGATGACGTCGTTCGGATGCTCGATTTCGGGGTCCGGCTTGCGGGCAACCTTGACCTTGTACGGTCCCTCGTAGCTCAGAGCGCGCACGCGATGTTCCCTCCGCGGATCCGGGGCACCGCTAGGGTGCGAATCGACAGACCCCGGCGCACGGGGCGGGCGCATTACTGGACGTGAGGCGGCCGAGCGGGCGGCGGCCTGTAGGGAAAGCGGCCCGTGGCCGCGAGGAGGTCGATCCGCGCCTGGCGCGCGTTGTCCTCGGCCGTGGCGGCCGCGGTGAGCGCGTCGCGGTACCGGCGCTCGGCATCGACGACGTCGAGATCGTTGGTCGCCCCCGCGCGGTAGGCCTGGGTCGTGATCCGCAGTCCGTCTTCCGCGAGGCGCGCCGCTTCCTGCGAGGCCCGGAGCGCGTCGTCGTTGCGCCTCACTTCCTCGAAGGCCGTACGGACCTCCGATCGCGCCTGCCGGAGCGCCGACTCGAAGGAGAGGCGGGCCTCGTCGGCCAGCGCGGATCGCTCCTCGTGCGCGCCGTACCGGAATCCGCCGTCGAAGAAGGGAACGGTGAGGACGAGCTGCGCCTGCCATCCGGTGCTCGGCGTCGAAGAGGAGCTGTACGTGGCGGCGAACGGCGTCACGACCGCGCTGAGGAACGGCAGATAGTCGGCATAGCTGTCGCGCACGACGTGTTCGGCGGCGTCGATGCGGCCGCGGGCGGCGCGCAGATCGGCGCGGTGCTCCTCGGCGACGTGCATGGCATCCGGTTCCGGCGGCCCCGCCGGGAGCTCCACGTCCTCACGCGCGTCGAGCGGACCGTCCGCTCCCACCAGGACAGAGAGCGCCTCCTGCGCGCGGGAGAGGTTCACGAGCGCATTGGCGAGTTGCGCCTCGTTCGACGCCAGGTCCTGGGCGGAGCGGACCGCGTCGAGCCGGTTCCCCGTTCCAGCCTCGAGGCGGGCCCGGGCGTAGACCAGATGATCCTTCGCGTTGTCGCGGGCGAGGCGATTCGCCTGCACCAGGCGGTGCTGCCCGAGCACGGTGACGTACGCGCGGGCCGTCGACACGGCGATCTGCCTGCGCACGTCCTCGGCGGAAAGGCGCGCCACGTCCACCTGCTCCGCCGCGTGCGACCAGTTCACCCAGCGCTGGGGAGCGACGAGCGGCACGGTGAACGCGATGTCTCCCGTCAAGCTGTCGCGGGGCTGCACGACGGTGGTCCCCTGCCGTCGAGCGGAATCGAGGCGGGTCGCGACTGCGGTGCCGATGATGGTCGGCAGGGCGAACGATCGCACCTCGCGCATCAGCGCGTGCGCCCGCTGGATCTCCGCGACGGCGACGCCCACGGTTGGATTCCGCGAAAGCGCCCTGCGCACGGCCTCCTCGAGGGTGATCTGCGCGGGGGCTGACTGGGCATGCGCGACGAGCGGCGCGGCGAGGAGCAAAACGTAGGCGATTCTTGCGATCATGTTTCTCCAAGACAGCATCGATTGTCGTCCCGCGAGCGCGGCCGTCGAGGACCGTGCGAAACCTATCGCACGGAACCGGTGTCGCGCGGTCCGGTAAGCGAGATCGTATCGGCAACCGGCGAAGTCTCCGCAATCATTACCGTGAACATCGGTAGTCAGGCGGTCGATGCACCTTCTCACGCAAGATCACGTCCGCGCTCGAGCGCGGCGTTCACGATCCGGCCGTCGGCGCGGGAGTAGCGCTATTGCCGCAGGCGGTGGAAGACGAACCCGAGCGCGCCGAG
>JBJMQD010000124.1:0-4344 GCA_045802855.1 Myxococcales bacterium
GCGGCGAACGCGAGAATCGCCGGCGCATGTTTGAGCAGGCCGCCGGCAGCATGGAGACCCATCTCGCTCAAGCCCGCGTAGCCGCTGCCGGCGAAGAGCGGCTTCCCCCCCTTCCACAGCGACGTGTGCGTGTGCATGCCGCTGCCGTTGTCTTCGAAGATCGGTTTCGGCATGAACGTCACGGTCTTGCCGTGGCGGCGGGCGACGTTCTTGATGACGTACTTGAACCACTGGAGCTTGTCGGCCGCGTTCACGAGCGAGTCGAAGCGGATGTCGATCTCGGCCTGGCCGGCGGTGGCGACCTCGTGGTGCTGGCGCTCGATCTTGATCCCGACCTTCTCCATCAGCACACACATCTCGGTGCGGATGTCCTGCTGCGAGTCCGTCGGCGCGACCGGGAAGTAGCCCTCCTTGTAGCGGGGCTTGTAGCCGAGGTTGCCGCCGGCCTCCTCGCGGCCGGTGTTCCACTGGCCCTCGACGGAGTCGATCTTGTAGAAGGCCTGGTTCACGCTCGAGTCGTAGCGGACCTCGTCGAAGATGAAGAACTCCGGCTCCGGCCCGAAGTAGGCGACGTCGCCGACGCCCGTCGACTTGAGGTACTTCTCCGCCTTGATCGCGATGTTGCGCGGATCGCGGGAGTACGGCTCCTTCGTGATCGGGTCGGTGACGTTGCAGATGATGGAGAGCGTGGGCTCCGCCATGAACGGGTCCATCACCGCCGTCTCGGGATCCGGCATGACGAGCATGTCGGACGCGTTGATGGCCTGCCATCCGCGGATCGACGAGCCGTCGAAGCCGAGCCCCTCCTCGAAGACGCCCTCGGTGAGCTCCGCCAGCGGGATCGAGAAGTGCTGCCAGATCCCGATGAAATCCATGAACTTCAGGTCGACGTAGGTGGCCTTCTTTTCCTGGGCCAGGCCGAGGACCTGCTTCGGGGTCATTGCCATGCGGTTCGTCTCTCCGTGGATGGAGGGGTGGTCTTGCCGAGTTGCGGAGCGCGATCGGTTAGCACAGCACATGCCAGGGTGGGAAGTGGCGATCTGCCCACGTTCCAGGCCGCGCCCCGGGAGGATGCATCGATCCGAGGCAGCGGTCTGCTCGGAAAACAATCAAGCGAGCCCCTGGCGGCCCGGTCGGCACAGATTCTGTGAATACCGACGGGGTCGGGGCGCATCGCGGCCCCGATTCGCGCATCCTAGCGCGACTACGAAGGGATCGCCCCGGGAGCACGCCCCGGCAGGGTTGTACTGCTCCCGCGTCCCCGTACCACGCGTCTGGCCCTAACGGGCCTGCCGGGTTTACGCTCGTGGCCGCTCCATCGAGAGAAGTGTCGCATCCGGAATGGACCGGGTGTCACGAGTGACAGGAGACGCCGCTTTGCCTCCTAACAGCCAGCGGAGGGCCTCGGAACTCTACCGGCAGTACGGCCCTGTGGTCTATCGACGCTGCCTACGACTCCTGAAGGATCAGGAGGCAGCCCGTGATGCCACTCAGGATGTGTTCATGAAACTCGTGCGCGACATGGCGAAGCTCGAGGAACGCGAGACGGTGTTGCCCTGGATCTACAGGGTGGCGACGAACCACTGTCTGAACGTCCGGCGCAATGCCCACCGCCGCGGTGAAGACACCGCGGAGGTGGACCTCGACATCGCCTCTTCCACTCCAGCCGAGACCTACCCGGACCGCCAGCTCGCCCAGAGCGTCCTCTCCCGCTTTGACGCGGCGACGCAGGCGGTGGCCGTCGGTGTGATCGTAGACGGCATGGAGCACGAAGAAGTCGCCGCGGCGCTCGGTGTCTCGCGCCGTACGGTAGCGCGAAAGCTCGACCGGTTCCTCGAGAACGCGCGGAAGTACATCTCTCGGAGTGACGCATGACGACCCGTTGCCCATCCGACCTCGCCCTCGAAGTCTACCTGCTCGATCGAGCGACCTCGAAGCTCTCGCCCCACGTCGGCTCGTGCGCGACGTGCCAGACGCGCGTCGCGCGGATGGAGCAGCAGGGGCAGGAGTTCCTGCAGTACGTCTTCCCGGCCACGGTCGGGAAGGTCGAGGAGGCGGCCGGCGAGAAGCGCTCGCACTGGCGGCGGTGGCTCATGCTCGCGCCCGTGCCGTTCGCGGGGCTCGCGGCGGCGCTGCTCCTCGTGGCGCACCCGACGTCCGGGCCGTCGCCGCTCGGTCCCGACGAAAGCTACGTCGGCATCAAGGGCGGCACCGCGACCTCGCTCGGGCTCTCCGTCTTCCTCGGCGCCACCGAGGGCGCGCGCCTCGTGAACGAGGGCGAACCCGTGCCGGCCGCGTCGGCGCTCCGCTTCAAGGTGCAGCCCACGAAGGCGTGCCGCCTCTGGATGATCTCGGTGGACGCTGCCGGCCAGGTGTCGCGCCTCTACCCCGCGACGGGCGACGAGGGCGCGGAGCTGTCCCACGGCGGTGCGCTGCCCGGTGGCGCGGTCCTCGACGGGCGCAGCGGCCCGGAGCGCATCTTCGCGCTCTGCACGCCGAAGCCGGTGAAGTTCGCGCAGGTCGAGGGCGCGGTGCGCAGCGCCGTCGGCCCGGGTGAGAACGGCGTCCGCGCCTCGGTCGTTGTCCCAGGTTTGCCTGACGGGACATCGCAGGCCACGATGCTCATTGAGAAGAAGCCATGAGACCTGCCGCGATCGCCCTAGCACTCGCCCTCCCGGCGTTCGTCTCCGCCGCGGCGCCGGGTCGCTACGCGGTCGTCGCCGGAAACAACATCGGGGCGCCGGGGCGGGCGAAGCTCTGGTACGCGGAGGACGACGCCGAGCGCTTCCACAAGGCGCTCCACGAGCTCGGGGACTTCCCCGAGGAGCACGTCGCGATCGTGAAGAGCGGGACGGCGGGCGCGTTCCGCGACGCGATCGCGAAGATGAACCGCGTGATGGCCGAGGCGATGAAGGGCGGCGACAAGCCGCTCTTCGTCGTTTACTTCTCGGGCCACGCCGGGGCGGGCGGGCTCGAGTTCGCGAGCGAGCGCATCTCCTACGACGAGATCCGCTCGATCGTCGGCAACTCGGCGGCGCAGTCGAAGATCGTCATCGTCGACGCCTGCGAGGCCGGCGCGCTCACCCAGGTGAAGGGCGCCCGCGCCGAGACGCAGGTGACCTTCGCGCTGCCGTCCGACGACGTCCACGGCACCGCGTTCATCGCCTCCACGGCGGTGGGCGAGGCCGCGCAGGAGTCGGCGCAGCTCGGTGGCAGCTTCTTCACGCACCACCTCGAGGTGGCGCTCCGCGGCGCGGGCGACGCCGACGGCGACGGCCAGGTGACCCTCTCCGAGGCGTTCCGCTACACCGCCGCGCGCACCGTCTCCGGCACCTCGGCGACCGTCGCCGGCCCGCAGCACCCCACCTACGACTTCCGCATGTCGGGCCGCGGCGACGTGGTCCTCTCCGACCTCCGCCGCGCCGAGGCGCACCTCAAGCTCCCCGCCGACCCGGGCTCGCTCTACATCATCAAGGGGCCGAAAAACCTTCTCGCCGAGGTGCCCGCCGGGCTCGCGCCGCTCGCGCTCGCGCTGCCCTCGGGGCACTACGCCATCGAGCGCCGCTCCCGCGACGGGCGCGCCCGCGCCGAGCTCGACCTCATCCGCGGCGACGACCGGCTCCTCCCGCGGCTCTCGCCGACGCGCTACGAGATCGCCCGCTCCAAGGGCGGCCCGCTCCCGACGGAGTGGTTCGCCGGCTTCGGGGTCGCGACGCTGGGCGTGACGCAGGGCGGGATGGCGCCGACGCTGCGCATGGGCATGCGGCGCGAGGTCAGCTCCACGAACGCGCTCGCCCTGCGCCTGCACGTCGACTACACGACCAAGGACGTGAACGATCAGTCCGCGCCCGCCGCGCTGTCGTACGGCTACTCGCGGATCGGCGGCGGCGGCGCGCTCCTCACCCCCGTCATCGGCGGCAAGTACCTGCTCGAGGCCGGGGTCGACCTCGGGTACGGCTGGAACACGCAGACGCTCCACGACGGCCGCAAGTTCAACGTGGGCGACTTCACCGGTGGCCTCGCCATCGTCGCGTCGGCGCCCGTCGGCCGGATGCGCCTCGCGTTCGACGGGATGCTCGGCGGCACCGCATTCAAGCTCAACCAGGCAGAGACCGTGAAGCCCGTCGCCATCGCCTCGGTGGTGCTGCTGTACGGTTTCTGATCGCCCGATGAGACCCTCCTCCCGCGTCGCGCTGGCGCTGTCCGCCACGGCCGTCCTCGCCGTCTTCACTGGATGTGGAACCACGCTGTACGACGCCGTGGGGGTGCCGCAGCTCGTGCTCCAGTGCACGAACCCCCAGGTCCCCATCGCCTGCGCAGCGGGCTGCGTCGCGGAGAGCGACA
>JBJMQD010000167.1:0-2576 GCA_045802855.1 Myxococcales bacterium
GGGTAAGGCGGCGGCGCACAACCGCGCATTGCGCGGACACCGGGGCGCGCCGGTAGATTTCTTCCCGTGGAATCGACCATCTCCGTTTCTCCATCCAAGCCCGCCCGATTCAAGCAGCGCGTCTCTGCGGGTGTCGCTGCCTTCCGTTTCTCCCGCGCCGAGCGCCGCGCGCTGCGCGAGCACGGTTTCGCCCTTCGCCAGCTCGGGGAGGTCCTCGGCTCTCGCGGCGACCTCGCCGACCATCTCGCCGAGTCGCTGCGAGAGGTCGGGTTCTGCCGCGAGAAGTGCGATCAGATCACGGCCGCGCTCGCCCATTCGCTGATCGAGGATCGCGCCGATTACGGCGACGTGCCGCAGTTCGTCCGGCCCCTCGTGATCCTGCGCGGACTCGCCCAACGCGGCGTGCTCCGCGCCCGTCTGTACCGGGCCCGCAAGGATCTTTCCGGCGCCTGGGAGCGGCTCGGCGGGCACGCGATCGACGACGACTCCCTGACCGTGCCGGCAGCGGAGCTGGCCCGGGCGGCGCGGGCGGCGGCGATGCGCGCCTGCGAAGACCGGGAAAAGGTGCTCGCGCCGTACGGTGGCGCGGCCCTTCCGCCCGCCGTCGCGAAGGGGGCGCGCGAGGCGGGGCATCTCAGCAAGACCATCCTCGACGGGGTCCGTGGCGCCCTGATTCCGAAGCTGCCCACCGTGGTCGGCATGGCCGTCGGCTGGTGGATCGCGAACACGTTCACCGACTCGAGCTTCAGCGCCACCCTGCACTCGTGGGGAATCGGCGAGGGGCCGCGCTACGCCGTGACGACCGACCAGTACGAGCTGATGCACCGCTGGATGCCCATCGTGGCCGCCGCGATCTGCTCGTACGCGGGGAGCCGGCTCGGCGGGCTCATCCGGGCCCGCTACCAGCCGGACGCGGCGGCGCAGAAATAGGTAGACTGCAACCCCTCGCGGGAGGGGTTGCATGCCGACTCTGCTCGAGAAAGCCGAAGCGCTTCGTGCCCTGCACAAGGGGCCGCGGCTCCTCGTTTTCGCCAACGTCTGGGACGGGGCGAGCGCTCGCATCGTCGCGAAAGCCGGGTTCCCGGCGCTCGCGACCTCCAGCGCGGCGGTCGCCTACGTCTACGGATATCCCGACGGGCAGCGCATCACGCGCGACGAGATGATGGAGATGGTGGAGCGGATCGCTCGCGCGGTTCCGCTGCCGGTCTCGGCCGACGTCGAAGCGGGATATGGCGAGTCGACGGAGGCGGCAGCGGACACCGCTCGCGCCGTCCTCGTCGCCGGAGCGGTGGGAATCAACCTGGAGGACACCGCCGACGACGGGCGGCTCCTTCCCCTCGAGCGCCAGGTGGAGCGGATCCGCGCCGCGCGCGCCGCGGCGGAGCCTCTCGTCATCAACGCGCGCACGGACGTGTTCGGCGTCGAGGGGATCGCGCCGGAAGGACGCATGGCCGAGGCGGTCCGCCGCGCCAATGCCTACCTCGCGGCCGGCGCCGACTGCGCCTTCGTACCCTGGGTCTTCGATCCCGAGCGCATCACCGCGCTCGTCCGGGAGGTGAAGGGACCGCTCAACGTCCTCGTCTCTCCCAAGTCTCCGCCGCTCGCCGAGCTCGAACGGCTCGGCGTCCGTCGCGCGAGCGTCGGCTCGGGGATCGCGCGGGCGACGTACGGGCTCGCCGCGAAGATCGCTCGTGAGCTGCGCGACGCCGGGACGTACGCGTCGCTCGCCGAAGGTGCCATTCCGTACGCGGAGATGCAGCAGATCCTGAGGCAGGATTGAAAACCGGGTGCGCTTTCCGCTATTGCGGAGCGCGTGAAACTGGCTACCTACGCGGTCCAGGGGAAGGTTTCGTACGGCGCCGTGGTCGGCGACGGCATCGTCGACTTGCGACGGCACCTCGGCGAGTCTCGCTATCCGACGCTGAAGAGCGTCCTCGCCGCCGGCGCGCTCGACGCCGCCCGCAAGGCGGCCGAAGGAAAGCGCAGAGACCATGCGCTCGCCGACGTCGAGCTGCGGCCGGTCATTCCCGATCCGGCGAAGATCCTCTGCGTCGGGCTCAACTACCACGCGCATCGCGACGAGACCGGCCACAGGGACCCGACGGCGCATCCGGCGCTTTTCCTGCGGTACGCCGACACCCAGGTGGGCCACGAGCAGCCGCTCGTCCTGCCGCGGAACGCGAAGGACTTCGACTACGAAGGCGAGCTGGCGGTGGTGATCGGAAAGCGCGCCCGCCACGTACCCGCGGCGAGAGCTCTCGATTGCATCGCCGGATACAGCTGCTACCACGACGGCTCGCTGCGCGACTGGCAGTTCCACACGACGCAGTGGACGCCGGGAAAGAACTTCCCCGCCACGGGAGGATTCGGGCCCTGGCTCGTGACCACCGACGAGCTGCAGGATCCCTCGAAGCTCACCCTCACGACGCGGCTCAACGGGACGCAGATGCAGCAGGCGACTACCGACTTGATGATCTTCGACATCCCCACGGTGATCGAATACGTGACGGGCTTCACCGAGCTTCTCCCGGGCGACGTGATCGCGACCGGAACGCCCGGAGGCGTCGGGTTCAAGC
>JBJMQD010000231.1:0-5398 GCA_045802855.1 Myxococcales bacterium
GACCGATACGGTCAGACAGGCTCGAGCACGAAGTCGTACTCCACCAGATGGTGCGTCCTGTCCCGCGAATCCTTCCCGTCCGGCTTGAACGTGACCACCAGCGAGTTCTTCACGCCGAAGACCGGATCGGAGTCCAGGTACGGATCGCCTTCCGCGAACAGCTCGGTAACCACTCTTCGATAACCTTGTGCCGATACGATGAAGTGCGTGTGCGCGGGCCGGAACGGGTGCCGGTGTTGCACACCGAGGAACTTCCCCACCGGCCCGTCCGTCGGGATCGGATAGCTCACCGGCTTCAAGGTGTGGAACTCGTACCGCCCATCGCTCCCCGTCCTGAACTTCCCGCGCAAATGCATCTGCGGCTGCGCCGCATCCTGGATGTCGTAGAAGCCGTTCTCCGCCGTCTGCCAGATGTCGAGCAGCGCCCCGGCGATCGGCCGCCGCGAAGGATCGAGCACCCGGCCCCGGAACGTCGCTGTCGGCGCGTTGTCATCCGACGCCAGGTCGATCCCGGTCTCGCGCGGCGGCGCCCCCTCGACGTAGAACGGCCCGAGCACCGAGCTTTCCGTCCCCCCGGCGGCGCGGCGGTTCGCGATCGCGTCGACCAGCATGGTCACGCCGAGCGTGTCGGAGAGGAGGATGAACTCCTGCCGCTTATCGTCGCACTTCTGGCCCGTCGCGGTGAGGAACCGGATCGCCTCGAGCCACTCGTCCGGAGTGAGCGCAACTTCCCGCACGATGGCGTGCACGTGCCGGATGACGCTCTCCAGAATCTGCTTCACCCGCGGGTCCTTGCAGCCCTCGACGCGCGCGAGGACAGCGTCCGTCAGGTTCGCCTCGGTCAGGTTGCGCATGTGCTCATTCCTTCAGCAGTAGCCGCCGCTGGACGGGAAAGAGGTGCAGGTCGAAGCGGTCCGAAACCGTTCCCCAGAGCCCTCGAGGAAGCTTGATCGTCACCACCACCGCGAGCAATCCCAGCCCTACGAGGTACCACGTTCCGTAGTCCGAAAAGAGCTTGGTCAACAGATAGAAGAGCGCCGATCCGACAAGGGTGCCTTCCAGGGTCCCCACGCCCCCGATGAGCACGATGAAGATGGAGAACGCGGTCCAGTTCACGCTGAACGCCGCGTCCGGCGAGATCCGCAGGTTGCCGAGGAAGTAGAGCGCGCCAGCGAGTCCCGCGCCGCCCGCCGCGAACAGATAGACGGCAAGTTTCGTGCGCCCGACGTCCACGCCCTGGCTCTCCGCGGCCATCTCGTCGTCGCGCAAGGCGAGAAGCGACAACCCCTCCCGCGAGCGCAGGAAGGCGTAGACGATGCCGAGCGCGAGGGCCGCGCCTCCCAGGCAGAGGAGGAACGTCGCGGACTCCCGCGTTGCGCGCGCAATCCCGCGCAGAGCCGTGAGGCTCGTTCCCGATCCCCCGCCCACCGCGGAGACGTTGGCGAGCGTGAGGCGGAACACCTCCGCGATCACCCAGGTCCCGATGGCGAAGTATCCCCCCTGCAGCCGGAAGGCGAGGAACGAGACGGGCAGGGCGATCGCCACCGCCGCGGCCGCCGCGAGCGGCACGGCGAGAAAGGGATTCACGTGCAGGACGTTTCCGAGAGCGAGCAGCGCATATCCGCCGATCCCGAAGAACGCCTGCTGCCCGATGGAAACCATTCCGCCGTAACCGGCGAGCAGGTTCCACATCAGCGCGAAGAGGAAGTAGCAGGCGAACTCGTCGAAGTCGCGCATCCAGCCCCGGTCCGCCCAGAGCGGGAAGGTGGCGAGCACGACGACGGCGAGCGAAAAAGCGGCTCCTCCGATCCGGCTCGCCCGCGTCGCGCGCGTGACAGTGTACGTCGTCGTTGTCATTGGGCCGTCCTGGGGAACAGTCCATTGGGCCGCAGCACCAGCATTGCCAGGAACGCGACGTGCCCGGACCAGATCCCCCAGCCCGGATCGATCCGGAACCCGACGTCCTGCGTGAGCCCGAGGAGCATCCCTCCGGCGAGCGTTCCGTAGAACGACCCCATCCCGCCGATGACCACCGCCTCGAACGCGTACAAGAGCAGCGATGGCCCGTCCGCCGCGGCGAACGTCGTCCTCATGCCGTGCAGGGTCCCGGCCACGGCGACGAGCGCGAAGGCGATCCCGGTGGCGACCGCGTATATGTGCCGGTGGTCGAGTCCCATGAGCTCGGCGGCTTCGAGATCGTCGCTGACCGCGCGGAAGGCCCGTCCGAGCGAAGTCCGATCGAAGAAGAGCTGCAACCCAACAGTCAGGACGACGGCCACGCCGAGGATCAAGACGGGCAGCACGCCGACCGAGACGCCGGAGGCGATCTCCACGCTCGCGGTGCCCAGCGCACCCGGGTCGATGGAGCGCGGATCGGCCGTGTAGATCTGCTGGAGCAGGTTCTCGATCACGATCGCCAGCCCGAAGGTGACGACCAGGGACGGCAGCGGATCCTTCCCGAGCGTCCCGTTGAGCACCACGCGCTGGAGCCCGTAGCCCGCCAGGAATCCGACCGGCAGCAGCACGGCGAGCGCGGTCCAGGGCGCGAGGCCCGTAGGAAGCCCGGTTGCGAGGCCGAGCGACGATGCGGCGAAGGCGCCGAGGACGATGAAGTCGCCGTGCGCCGTATTGGTGAGGCGCATCACGCCGAAGAGCAGCGACTGCCCGAGCGCGAAGAGCGCGTACATCCCTCCGAGGAGGATTCCCTGCACGACGGTGTCGAAGAGGGTCGCCATGGAGGCTAGACACCGAAGTACGCGCGGGAGACCTGCTCCGCGCTCAGGTCCGCCGAGGCGCCCTCGAGCGTGATGCGACCTTCCTGCATGCAGAGAAGCCGCCGGGAGACGCTCCGCGCTACGGCGACGTCCTGCTCGACGATGAGGGCGGTGAGGCCCTCCCGCCGAACTGTATCGACGAGCGCGCGGTAGATCTCCTTGACCATCACCGGAGCGAGCCCGAGGGAAAGCTCGTCGCAGAGAAGGAGGCGCGGGTTCGACATCAGGGCGCGGCCGATGGCGACCATCTGCTGCTCGCCGCCCGACAGCGCGGTGGCGGGGAGCGACCGCCGCTTTTGCAGCGCGGGAAAGAGCGCATGCACGGCGTCGAGGTTCCAGCGGCCAGGGCGCCGCGCGTAAGCGCCCATGCGAAGGTTCTCCTCGACGGTGAGACTGGCGAAGAGCCGCCGTCCTTCCGGAACGAGCGCGATCCCGCGGCTCACGATCCGTCCGGGACGTAAGCCCCCGATCTCCTCGCCCTCGAAGAGCACCGCCTGCGGGGGCGCGGCCAGCACGCCGCAGATGGTGCGGAGCAGCGTCGACTTGCCCGCGCCGTTCGCTCCGACGAGCGCGACGATCTCGCCGGCATGCACCTCGAGATCGACCCCGAACAGCGCCTGGAAATCGCCGTAGAACGCGTCGAGCTTGCGGGTTTTCAAAAGGGGCGCCGTCAAGCCACGTGCCCCAGGTAGACCCGTTGCACCTCGGGATCGGCGAGCACCCGCGACGGCTCGCCCTCGGCCAGCTTCCGCCCGGAGTGGACGACGAGCAGCCGGTCGGCGACCGCGAACAGCGCGTGCACGACGTGCTCGATCCAGAGCATCGTCACTCCCGCGGACTTGATACGGCGCAGTTCAGCGACGAGCTGCCGGGCCTCGTGCTCGGTGAGTCCGCCCGCGATCTCGTCGAGGAGCAGGAGCCTCGGCCGGGTGGCGAGCGCCCGGGCGAGCTCGAGGCGCTTGCGATCGAGGAGTCCGAGGCCGCCCGCGCGAACGTTCCCCTTTGCCAGGAGACCGGTCTGCCGGAGGATCTCGACCGCGTCGTCGTAGGTGTCCTTCTCGCGCCGCTGGCCCCCGAAAGCCGCCGCCGTGACCAGGTTCTCGAACACCGTCATCGCGCCGAACGGTTTCGGGATCTGGTAGGCCCGCCCCATTCCCATCCGGCACCGGCGATGCGGCGGAAGCTCTCCGACGTCCTCGCCGCGGAACTCGATGCGGCCCGCGTCGGGGCGAAGCTCGCCGGTGACGAGGTTGAAGAGCGTCGTCTTGCCGGCGCCGTTCGGGCCCAGGATCCCGAGCGTCTCCCCGTCGGCGACGGCGAAGGAGAGCCCGTCCGTCACTTTCACGGCCCCGAAGCTCTTCGAGACCGCGTCCACGAGGAGGATCGGCATCGGCGCCGTTACGACATGAGGCGCAGCTTCCCGCCCGCCGGGATCTGCGCGGCCGCCTCGTTGTTCACGATGACGAGGTCGTACCGGTGCTTCTTGCCCGGCACCCATTGCCCGAGGACGAGCGGCGTGCGGCAGACGTTCTTGAACGGGCCCGCGCCTCCGAACTTCACCGGGCCCACCACCGTTTCCAGATTGGTCGCCGCGACCGCGTCTCGAAGGGCCGCCTTGTCTCGCGGATCCCTCGCTCGCCGCAAGGCATCGGCGGCCACTTCGAAGAGCGCGTGGCTGAACCCGATGGGCTGCGTCCACTGCTTCCCGGACGCCTGCTCGTACGACGCCGCGAGCTTCGCCGCGCTCTCCTTGGTCAAGGACGACGTGAACGGGTGCGACGGCGACCACCACACTTCCGTCGAGAGCCCCTCGGCCAGCTCCCCGAGGGCCTCGACCGCGCTCGGGAAGAGGAGCGCCTTGCCCAGCGTCACCACCTTGGGCCGAAGGCCCTGCTGCCGCGCCTGCGTGAGGAACGTCCTCGCATCGGGCGGAATGACCACCCCGGTGACGATGTCGACGCCTACCCGCTTGAAGGCGGCGATCTGCGCGGAGAAGTCGTTGTTCATGTTCTGGAAGCGGCCCGGGTCGACCAGCCGGAACCCTTCCTTGGCGAGCGGCCCGGGGAAGCCTCGGGCCTTGTCGCCCCAGGCGTTGCCGTCGCCGTCATTCGGGAACAGCGCGCCGACCGCGCGCTTCGTCTGCACGGACTTCCAGCCCGCGACGAAGTTCGCGATCACGTCCTCGAGCCCCCAGAAGAAGTGGTACGTCCAGTCGAAGCCCTTCTGCGGGTCGCCATTGCGACCGAAGAACCAGGGCTGCCAGGGAACGACCGTCGAGATGCACGGCACCTCGTTCAGCTCGCAGGCGTCGCAGACCGGGTTCGCCGTCTCGGGCGTGGAGGAGACGAGGACGAGGTCCACCTTGTCCTTGAGGATGAGATCGTTCGCCACCTCGCCGGCGCGGTTCGGGCTCGACTGGCTGTCCTTCTGCACGATTTGAATCGGCAGTTGTGCGCCGCGGCCGCCGCCCGACATCGCCAGCGCGTCGCCGAACACGGCGTTCATCCGCCCGATGGTGAACCGATCCGCCTCCCCGAACGGAGCCAGCGCTCCCGTCTGCGGGGAGACGAATCCGATCCGGATCGCGCGAGTCTGCGCGGCCGCGCGGCGGGGTGCTCCGAGCG
>JBJMQD010000248.1:0-8957 GCA_045802855.1 Myxococcales bacterium
CCCGTCCCGGGACGGGTGCCCCGCGCCCACGCCCGCCCCGCAGCCGGAATCCGATCGTCCACCGCATCCGAGACCCGCCCACCCGGCACCCGACCACGCGCCCAAGTGCCGAATCCTCAAGGGTTTCGCCAGATTATGACCGACCAGTCAGAAACCACTTGCGCATTTCTGACCGGCGGGTTAGGAACACGCCACCTTCAAAACTGACCGACCAGTCAGCAACCCGCGGACTCCCAGGCCATGCCCCGACACGCCGACCCGAACGCCAAAGAAGCCCTGATCGCCGCCGCGCGCGCCGAGTTCGCCCGCCGCGGCCTGCGCGGGGCCCGCATCGAAGACATCACCGCGGCCTGCGGACTCTCGAAGGGCGCCTTCTACCTGCACTTCGAATCAAAGGAAGCGCTGTTCGGCGACCTCGTCCACGCCTTCGAGGCCAAGATGAGCGCCTGCTCCGCGGAGCGCACCGCCGCCATGGAGCAGTTCGTGAAGGAGCGCGGCGCCGTCGACGCCCGCGACACCGCCGATCGCACGGAGCGCTACCAGGCCCTCCTCGACCTCGACGTTCGCCTCGACCTCGCCACCCTGGAAGCGATGTGGGAGTACCGGGACGTCGTCGGCGTCCTCGTCCGCGGCTGCCAGGGCACTCCCTTCGAAGGCACCGTCTGGGAGCTGGTCGACTTCGAGGTCAGCCGCGTCCGCAAGACCTTCGAAGATTTGCAGGGCACGCACACCTGCCGCACCGACATCCCCGGCGAGCTGTTCGGCTCGCTCATCGTCGGAACCTACCTGCTGCTCGGCGTGCGCATGAGCCGCATGCAGGAGAAGCCCGATCTGGCCACCTGGGCGCAACAGCTCCACACGCTGATCCACGAGGGCAGTAATCCCGTCGAGGTCAAGAACGTCTTAGCGAGCAACGAGCCCAAACTCACGCTCGTGCCAAGGAGCAAGCCGTGAAGATCTCCCGCCGCGCCGTAACAATCGCAGCGATCGTCTCGGTCGCCTCCCTCGCCGGTCTGGTGGTGACCGCCACCGCGCAGGCTCGCGCGAGCAAGCCGGAAGCGAAGCCGCAAGCGCCGCACGCCCCGAGCGTGCAGGTGGTGGAACCCCGGCCTGTCGAGACCACCGCCCGCGAGGAGGTCAGCGGCACCCTCGACCCCGCGAAGTCGCTCAAGGCGGGTTTCGAGGTACCCGGCCGCCTCTCCCGCATCACGGTGAGAAAGGGCGCGCACGTCGCCGAGGGCGCCCTCGTCGCCCAGCTCGATCCCGAGCTTGCCAACGCGCAGGTGCAGCAGGCGCAGGCCGCAGTGAAAGCGGCGGAAGCGCAAGCCGCGATGGCCGAGGACACCGCGCGCCGGCAGACGGAGCTGCAGCAGAAGGGCACTGTCAGCGACTGGCAGAGCAAGACTTCCACCTCGCAGGCCGCCGCCGCCCAGGCGCAGCTCCAGGCCGCTCGCGCCCAGCTTGCGCAGGCGGTCGCGACCCGCAAGCGCCACGACCTTCGCGCCCCCTTCGCCGGCGTCCTCATCGACGCCCCGGACCAGGTCGGAGCGACCGTGACTTCCGGAAACCAGCTCTTCACCCTCGAGCAGCTCGATCCGCTCGTCCTGCGCCTCACCGTCCCCGAGACCGCCCGCGCCCTCAAGCCGGGAACCAAGGTCCACGTCGAAGCGGTGGGCGGCAGCGCCACCACCGACGACGCGGTGATCCGCAACATCATCCCCTCCGCCGACCCCGCCACGCGCCGCATCCCCGTCGAGGTAGTGGTGCCGAATCGAGACGGCCGCTTCACCGCGCACACGCTCGCTCGCGCCGTCCTCCCCCTCGGCTCCCCGGTACAGGCCGTCGCGCTCCCCGCCTCCGCGCTCGCGTCGGTGGGCGGCGACCACGTCTTCACTCTCGGTGAAGGCGGCGAAGTGAAGCGTGTCGCGGTCCAGGTCGTCGAGCGCGGCCCGAAGGAAGTGATCGTGAAGAGCGGCGAGCCGCTCTCCGGCGTCGTCGACTATCCGGCCGTCGATCTGTCCGAAGGCACCAAGGTCTCGATCCGCTAGCCAAGAAAGTCTCGAGGGCAACCGCCATGTCCCTTTCCGACGTCGCCATCAAGCGCCCGGTCTTCACCGGAATGATGGCGCTCTGCCTCCTCGTCCTGGGAATCCTCGGGGCGAAGAGGCTCGGTACCGATCTCTATCCGGACGTCACCTTCCCGGTCGTCACCGTCACCACGGTCTACCGAGGCGCCGGCCCGGGCGAGATCGAGACCCAGGTGGTGAAGCCGATCGAGGACGCGGTCGCCGGGATCAGCGGCATCGACAAGATCCACTCCTTCTCGCGCGAGAACGCCGGTCTCGTCGTCGTCCAGTTCAAGCTCTCGGAGAGCCTCGACCGCGCCGTGCAGGAAGTCCGAGACAAGGTCGCGCTCGCCTCCGGCAAGCTCCCGAAGGACGCGGACGCTCCCGTCATCAGCCGCGTGGACATCGGCGCGGCCCCGATCCTCACCTACGCCGCGAGCGCGAACCTTCCCTCGCAACAGCTGCGCAAGCGGATCGAAGACCGCCTCCAGCCGGCCCTGCAGCAGCTCGAGGGCGTCGCCGAAGTTCGCGTCACCGGCGGCGACGTGCGCGAGATCCACGTCGACGTCGACCTCGACAAGGCGAAGGCCGCGGGAACGAGCCCGTTCGAGATCGCGCAGCGCATCGGCGCCGACAACCTGAATCTGCCCGCCGGGCACCTCTCGCTCGGACCCACCGAGCTCACCGTCCGCACGCTGGGCGAGTTCCGCGACGTCCAGGAAATCGAAAACCTGCCCATCGCCACTTCCAGGAACGGCTCCCAGGTGCGCCTCGGCGAAATCGCCAAGGTGACCGACGGCGTCGCCGAGCGCCGCACCGTCGCGCGCCTGAACGGCCAGGACGCCGTGATCGTCGAGGTGGTGAAGCAGCCCGGCGCGAACACCGTGAAGGTCGCGGATGCGGTGAAGAAGGCGCTCGGTCCCGTCTCGCAGACGATCGGCGACGGCTTCAAGACGACGCTCCTCATCGACCAGAGCGATCTCATCCGGGCGAACGCGGAGGAGGTCTACGTCGCGCTGTTCTTCGGCGGGGCGATGGCGGTGCTCATCATCCTGCTTTTCCTCCTCGATCCGCGCGGCACCTTCATCAGCTCGCTCGCGCTACCGACTTCGGTAATCGGCACCTTCTTCGTCATGTACGTGCTCGGTTACACGCTGAATCAAATGACGCTGCTCGCGCTGTCGCTCGCGATCGGTCTCCTCATCGACGACGCCGTCGTGGTCCGGGAAGCGATCACCCACCGGCTCGACAAGGGCGAGGATCCCGCGACCGCCGCCTCCAAGGGGACCAAGGAAGTCGGCCTCGCCGTCCTCGCCACCACCCTGACGCTCGTCGCGGTGTTCGTCCCCGTGGCGTTCATGCCCGGCATCGTCGGCCAGTTCTTCAAGCAGTTCGGCATCACCATCAGCGCGGCGGTGCTCATCTCGCTCTTCATCTCCTTCACGCTCGACCCGATGCTCTCCGCGCGCCTCGCCAAGCAGCGCAAGCCGGGGGAGGTGAAGAAGGAATCCGCTGTCGCCCGCACCCTGCGCCTCTCCTTCGAGGCGACCGAGCGCGGCTACGAGCGGCTCCTGCGCCTCGTCCTTCGTCACAAGTGGATCTCGTTTGGCGTGACGGTGGCGGTCACCGTGGCCGTCTTCGCCGCGACGAGCGGCCTGCGCAGCGAGTTCATCGCACCCGAAGACCGCGCGCAGTTCATCGTCGATCTGCAGTTTCCCGACTCGACGAGCCTCGATCTCTCCGCGCAGCGCGAGGGCGAAGCGGAGCGCCTGTTGAAAGCCATTCCCGAAGTGACCGACGTGTACGCGATCGTCGGCCCGAACGGCGAGGCGAACAAGATAAAGCTCCGCGCGCTCCTCACTCCGAAGAAGTCGCGCAAGCGCGGCATCGTCGAGTTGAAGGCGGTCGCGCGCGATGCGGTGTCGAGCCTCCCGGCTGCGAAGGTGTTCGTGAGCGACCCGCCCACCATCGAGGGCACCGGCGACTTCTTCCCGGTCATGGTCCGGATCACCGGCCCCGACCTGAAGGTCCTCGAGCAGCAGGGCAAGTACGTCGCGGACGTGCTGCGCTCGATCCCCGGCACCGTCGACATCAAGATCGACACCAATCCGCCCAAGCCGGAGCTGGCCGTTTCGGTCGACCGCACCCGCGCCGCCGACCTGGGCCTCTCCTCGGCGCAGATCGCCACCCAGCTCCGCCTCGCCATCGACGGCGAAGTCCCGGCGAAGCTGCGCGAGGGCAAGGACGAGACGGACATCCGCGTCCGGCTTGCCGAACGAGACCGCGCGAACCCCGATCGCGTCCGCTCGATGGATCTCTTCACGCCTCGCGGCACCCGCCAGGTCTCCGACGTCGCCAGGGTGGCGATCCAGGACGGCCCGAGCGTGATCGAGCACGAGAACCGCGAGCGGCAGATCGGCGTCTATAGCCAGATAGGCGCCGGCGGCGCGCTCGGGGAAATCGCCCAGAAGCTGCAGGCGCAGCTTGCGGCGCATCCGCTGCCGCCCGGCTACTCGATCGTCTACGACGGGCAGATCAAGACGTTCGCCGAGCAGCAGGACGCCTTCTCGGGTGCGTTCGCCCTGGCCTTCGTCTTCATCTTCATGGTGCTCGCCTCGCAATTCGAGTCGCTCAAGCACCCCTTCACCATCATGGTGTCGCTGCCGCTCGCGCTGATCGGCGCCCGCCTGGCCCTTCTCCAGACGGGCAACAACCAGAGTCTCGGCGCGATGATAGGCATCATCCTGTTGATGGGCCTCGTGACGAAGAACGCCATCCTGCTCGTGGACGGCGCGCTGCAGAACATCCGCGAAGGGCATTCCGTCGACGAGGCGCTCGCACTGGCGGGCCCGCGCCGCCTTCGTCCCATCTTGATGACGTCGTTCGCGATGGCGATCGGCATGGTGCCGACGGCCATCGGCAACGGAACCGGCAGCGAATTCCGCGCGCCCATGGCGATCGCCGTCATCGGCGGCGTCATCACCTCGACGGCGCTCACCTTGCTGGTCGTCCCAGTCATCTTCGCCGGCGTGGAGCAACTCCGCCTCTCGTCGCTGAAAACGTCGTTCGCAAGACTCTTCCCCCAGAAGCCCGCGCGGATTTCCGCCATCAGCGCAAGCTCCGCTCCCGAGCCAGCTGCAAAGATCGCAAATGGATAAGCAAATGTACGTACATCGCACGATGCCGCGCGTCGCCGCGCCGATGGCAATTCTCTTCCTCGCTGGTGCCGCCGGGGCGCAGAGCACCGGCCCCGCTGGGGCGCAGACCAAGGCCCCCGCTTTGACGCAGGCCGTTCCGCCTCCTGCGGCGCCCGAACGAAGCACGGCAGAGAGGGTGGCGAGGTTCCGCGCCCAGGTGGACAGCCGGCACCGCCGGGTGGTCCCGCTCCGCGAGGCGTTGCGGATCGCGGCGCAGAAGGGTCCAGACATCGCCGCCGCCCGCGCGCAGGCCGCGGTGGTGGGCGTCAGCGTCGAACGCGCGTACACGGCGTGGAAGCCCGACATCAGTGCCTCGGGTACTTTCGATCACACGAGCGCGCCGCAGGTATTCGACGCGTCGCAGCTCCGTGCGGCCCTCGGGCTCGGGCCACCGGCCGCCGGCACTCCGCGGCCTCCGGTTATCGAGATCGTGGGCGCCAACACTCGACTCGGCAATATCCAGCTCTCCCAGCCGCTCTTCACACCGCAGGGCATCTTCCTTCCCGGCATCGCCAAGGACGCCGCGATCGCCGCGGACAAGGGCGCCGACGAGGCCCGCGAGCAGGTCCTGCTCTCCGTCGCCCGCTCCTATCTCGGTCTTCAGGGCGTCGAGGGACTTCTCGACGCCGCACGCGACGCGGAGCGGGTCGCGCTGAGGCGCGAGGAAGACGCCAAGGCCCGCATCGCCGCGGGGACGGACGTCGAGATCGCACTCCTGCGCGCGCAGACCGACACCGCGCAGGCGCGGGTGCAGATCGCCGTCCTCGAAGGACAGCGGGCGGGATTCCTGCCGCTCCTCGAGGCGTTGACCGGCGAGCCCATCGCGCCGGAACCGCTCGCCGCCTCCTCGTCGCTCGCGCAGGGCGCGGCAGAGGAGTCCGCGCAGCCCTGGGAAAACGCCTATGCCGTGCAATCCGCGATCGCCCAGGCCCGCGTCGAGCAGGGATCGGTGAAGTACGACAAGTTCCTCTGGCTCCCGAGCGTCGCCGGCGTCGCGCGGGGGAACTACAACTCCAACGCGGGTTTCGCGGGCACCAACACGAGCTACGACCTGATCCTGAACGTGACCATCCCGCTCTACGACCGCGGTACCCGCTACGCGCAATTGCACGAGGACGAGGCGCGCCTGCGGCAGGCGGTGGCGAACCTCGCGGCGACCCGCGCCCGCGCCCGCGCCGCCTGGGAAGCCGTGCGCGCGAACCTCATCTCCTCCGAGGTCACCCTCGACCAGGCCGAGGCGCAGGCCCGCCTCGCGGCCCGCGCGCAGGAGCAGGTCGAGGCCTCTTACAAGGCGGGCGTCGCCACCTCGCTCGATCTCACCGACGCGGACAACAAGAAGTTCGCGGCCGCAAGCGCCGCCGCCCAAGCGAGGGCGACGGTGGAAGTCAGGCGAGCAGAGATCGCCGCCGCAGAGGGCCGCCTTTTCGAGGATCTCGCGCGCTAGCCACCGCACCACCACCACCGCCAGCACCCGCACGACGCCGGACACGAGGACGGGCACGAGCACCAGGTGCAGCAGTTCCGCTACTAGGTGAAGAGCGTGAACAGCCCCGCCGCCACGATCGCGATCGCCCAGACGAGGTCCAGGTTCATCCAGGCCCGCCGGAGGATCGCGAGACCGAGCTTCTCGTAGACGATCAGCGCGACGAGTCCCATCGCGAGGAGCATCGCCATCGTGTGCACGAGGACCGCGGCGCCGTCGCGGGCGATCGAACCATCGCCCGCGGCGGCATGCGTGTGATGCGCGTGCGCGTCCGCCGGAAACGCGAGCAGCACGGGGAACAGCATCAGCCCCGCTCCATGCGCGGTCGCCATGAGGAACGACCAGACGGCAAGCTCGCGGGCCCGGACGCGCATCCCTACCCAGCGCGGGTGCAAATGGGGCTTCGCGAACTTGAAGAGTCCGAAGGCGATGAGCGCCACCGCCCCTCCGGTCCGCAAGGCACGCGGCGGTGCAATCGTTTGCACGCTCCCCACGATCGCGACGACAACCGCGATGGACAGGGCGTGACCGAGCGCGATGGGGAGCAGCGATCGGAGGACGGATCTCCGGCTCCGCTCCTGCAAGCCGATCGCCACGGCGAAGAGCCAGCCCATTCCCGGATTGATGCCGTGGTAGGCGCCGAGGAGGACCAGCGCCACCCACGGCCAGGCGTCGCTCACGGATTGGCGTCATGCTTGCCCGAGAGCTTCGGGTTGAGCGCGGCCACGAACGCGTGGCGCTCCGCCGGCGCCTGCATGGTCAGTCGCGCGGACGGATAGAACGTCGGGTCCGGGCTCCAGAATGGCATGTGGTCGCCCGATCGTCGTGAAGGGAGTGCCTTCATTGTCGTCCCGCTCTCCCGCAAGTCAAGGCTCCGTCTTGAATCGGCATAACCTTCGATCGGCCGCTGCCCTTTACCGTCCGCCCGTTCTGTCGGACACTTTCCCGCCCCGGGATGGCGCTCTCGCTCGACAAGGATGTCCTGCTCTTCTTCGAGGACGTCGATCGCGACACGTTCGTGCGCGGCGACCGCCGGCTGCACCGCCTCTTGCGCAAGACCTGGTACCTCGCCCGCTCCGGCCGCCCCAAGGTGACCGGGTTCGAGATGTGGTTCCTGCTCCTGAAGAAGGCCCTCGAGCGGGTGGGGCGCCGCGTCCATGTGAACGCGACCGGGCTCGCGCGCCGCAATCCGCGGTTCCCGATCGGGATGGTCGGCTATCCCCACATCCTCGACGGGTGGTCGTTGCCGAACCCCGCCGTCCTCGGCCCGGGGATGATCGACCATCCGAACGTCGTTCCCGATCTGATGAGGGATCCCCGCTTCAAGCTCTACGTGGTGACGAGCGACTGGTACGGGGCGATGTTCGCGAAGGCCTACGGCGAGTCCCGCCTCGCTCCCTGGTACGCGGGGATCGATCTCGAGGCGTGGCCCGATCTGTCCGCCCATCCCAAGGACGTCGACGTCCTCGTCTACGACAAGGCGCGCTGGCGCCGCGAGGAGCTCGAGCCGGATCTCATCGCCCCCATCCATCGCCTGCTCCGCGAGCGCGGCCTGCGCGCCGAGACCCTGCGCTACGGCCAGTACGATCTGGCGAACTACCGTTCGCTCCTCGCCCGCTCGCGCTCGATGCTGTTCCTCTGCGAGAGCGAGACGCAGGGCCTCGCGTACCAGGAGGCGATGGCGAGCTCTGTCCCCATCCTGGCCTGGGACCAGGGCACGTGGGTCGACCCCCAGGCCAGGCGCTACGACGCCCACCCGATCCCCGCCACCTCCGTGCCGTACTTCGGACCCGAATGCGGCGAGCGCTTCCGGGACGCGTCCGACTTCCCCGCCGTCTTCACGCGCTTCTGGGAAAATCTTCCCCGCTACACACCTCGCGAATTCGTGCGGACGAGGCTGTCGCTCGAGGGGTCGGGGAGGCTTTACCTTTCGCATCTGGAGCGGGCCGCGCTGATGGAGTGAAAGAGCCAGAACGGGCACGGCCTTTCACCCCCGGGAAGCTGGTACAAGGCGCCTCCGTGGCCGAGGGACCGCATCCTCCTCCTTCCGGAGGCGCCTTCGCGGTCCTTCGCCGTCCCGCCTTCCGCTACATCTGGGCCGCCTCGTTCCTCTCCAACGTCGGCAACTGGATGGAGGCGGTCGCCCAGTCGTGGCTCGTGCAGCAGCAGACCGCCTCTGCCTTGCTGGTGGAGTTCCTCGCCGCCGCCGAA
>JBJMQD010000299.1:0-2748 GCA_045802855.1 Myxococcales bacterium
AGGAGAGAGGAAGGCGAGCACGAGCGCCGCGGCGAAGAGCGGTCCCGCGCCGGCGACGAGGAATGCGGCCTTCCATCCCGCGCGCGCCGCAACCGCGCCCGCCACCGCCAGCGAGAGCGCGGTCCCGATGCCGAAGGCGGACGTATAGAACGCGATCGACCGGCTCTGCATCGGGCCGGAAACGCGATCGGAGAGGAGCCGCAGCCCCGGCATGTACGTGCCGGCGATCCCCGCTCCGAGGAGCGCCTGGAAGAAGGAGGCGCTCGCGAATCCGCGCGCAAGCCACGCAAAACCGGCGCTGCCCGCCGCGGTGCAGGCGCTCGCGATCGCGTACACCTTGCGCGCGTCGGTGCGGTCGGTGAGCGCCGTCCAGGACGACACCGCGACGACGTAGCCGGCGAAGAACATCCCGCCGACGATCCCCGCCTGCGCATTGCTGAGCCCCCAGCCGTCGCGAAGCTGCGGAAGGAGGGCGGCGAAGGTGGCGAAGCCGAGCATGGAGCAGACGTGCGCGGCGACCAGGGTGGCGACGGGCCTCAGCACCAGTTCCCGAGGGCGATCGCGATTGCCGTGCCGATGCCGCTAGCCGCGCCAGTGACCAGCGCCACCTTGCCTGTCATAATCGGCGCAATGTACATCGCGATGAACCACTTCCGCGTGAAGCCGGACTCCTGCATGGACTTCGAGCGCGCCTGGCGCGAGCGGCAGTCGTATCTGCAGGACGTCCCCGGCTTCCAGGGTTTCCACCTCTTGCGCGGGCCGCTCGAAGAGGGCGCCCAACTGTATGCGTCGCATACCGTCTGGACGGACCAGGCGTCGTTCGCCGCCTGGACGGAATCGGACGCGTTCCGCAAGGCGCACTCGCAGGGCGGGAAGACGGTGCCGTACCTGATGGGCCCACCGCGCTTCGTCGGCTGGCAGGCCGTCGTCTAGCCGCAAGAGACGCAAATCTTTCGTCGAATCCCGCGGCAATTCGCCTCCGCGCGCACGGCGCGAATCTGCTACCCTGCACGCAGGTCAAGAGTGCCAGCGCGAAGCCCCGGCTTGCTGGCCGACAACCCTCCGTCCGCGGTGGGGTGCCCCGGGTGAGGACCGGGCCGGCCGCATGGTGCGCCGGCAAGCGCGGACTCCGGCAATGCCGGAGTCGGAAAAGGTCTCGCAATGGCCCCCGTGGTCACGGTCGCTCGCAGCAGCGCGCAGTCGCGTCTGCAAAGCCTTCTCCCGCTCGACGTATACGGCGCGGACCTGCTCGTCCCGCTGGTCACCGGCGGCCTCGTCCGCCATGCGAATCTCGACTGCGCGGCGAGCCCGCCCTGCCTGCGCGCGGCCCACGAAGCCGTCGCGTCGGCTTTGCCCTGGTACGGCAGCGTGAACCGGGGCGCAGGTTACGCGTCCGCCGTGAGCACTCGCCTCCTCGAGCGCGCTCGTGCCGCCATCGGCGCGTTCGTCGGCGCGCGACAGGACGATTCGGTAATCCTCACCCGGCACACGACGGACGCTCTGAACCTCCTCGCGGCGTGCCTGCCCTCGGGATCGGGCGTCGTCACCTTCGCCTCCGAGCATCACGCGAACCTGTTGCCGTGGCGAGCGCTGCCGCACGTCGAGCTGCCGGTTCCGCGCAGCCGCCGCGAAATCGTGTCGCGCGCGGAAGAGGCCCTCGCAGGCCTCCGCTGTCCCCACCGCCTCCTCGCCGTTACCGGAGCGACCAACGTGACGGGCGAGCTCTGGCCGCTCGAGGAGCTTTGCGCCGCGGCGCGAAGGCAAGGCGCGCGGGTCGTGGTGGACGCCGCGCAGCTCGCGCCGCATCGGCCCTTCGATCTGGCGAGCCTCGGCGCCGACTGGGTGGCGTTCTCGGCGCACAAGCTCCACGCGCCCTTTGGCTGCGGCGCCCTGGTCGGACGGGCCGATTGGCTCGACGCCGCGCCCCCTTGGCTCGCGGGCGGCGGCGCGGTCCGCAGCGTCTCGGCCGACGACGTGGAATGGTGCACGGGACCCGCGCGGCACGAAGCAGGGACGCCCAACCTCCTCGGCGCGATCGGTTTCGCCGCGGCCTGCCGCGCCCTCAGCGGCGCTGGCTGGGACGGGATCGAGGTGCACGAGGCCGGCCTTCTCGACCACCTCCTTCGCGGGCTTCGGGCCCTGCCCGGAGTCGAGATCCTCTCGCTCTTCGGACCTGACTCGCCCCGACTTGGCGTCGTCAGCTTCACCGTGCGGGGCTGGGAGCCGGCGCTCCTCGCCGCGGCGCTCAGCGCGGAGCACGGCGTCAGCGTGCGGGACGGAGCGTTCTGCGCGCATCCGCTGGTCGCGGCGCTCGTCGAGCCGCGCTCGCCCGGGCAGCCGCCGGCGGCGCTGCGCGCCAGCATCGGGGCGGCGAGCCGGCGCGAAGACATCGAGCGCCTCCTCGCGGCGCTTGGCGAGATCCTCGGCGGCGGACTCCGTTGGCGCTATCGTCGCGACGGCCGCCGTTACTTTCCGGATCCCGATCCGCGGCCGCAGCCCGATCTACCGCTGTGAGGCGTCATGGACATACAGATCCGGCGCATCGAGCCGGGGGACTACAAGGCGGTGCAGCAGATCTTCAACCTGCCGAAGTCCATGCGGGGAACGCTGCAGCTCCCGTACCCGTCCGAAGAGATGTGGAAGGAGCGGCTCGCGAAGTCCGCCCCGGACCACTTCGGCCTCGTTGCCTGCGTCGAGGGGCAGATCGTGGGGACGCTCGTCCTTCATCCGGCGTCCACGTCGCTTCGG
>JBJMQD010000300.1:0-8584 GCA_045802855.1 Myxococcales bacterium
CACCGGCGTCCCGAAGGACGTGCTCGCCCTGCACGCCTGGGCCGAGGTGTTCCTGCCCGGCGCGGGCTGGATGGGCCTCGACGCGACGAGCGGGTTGTTCTGCGGCGAGGGGCACATCCCGCTGGCCTGCTCCGCGCTACCCGCACTCGCTGCGGCGGTCGACGGAACGAGCGACGTCGCCGCCGGGAGCGTCTCCTTCGAGATGGAGGTGCGGCGCCTCGCCAACGGCGATTCCCCACTGGCCGTCGTGCCCGGGGACCCCCCCTCCTTTGGCGAGTCGCCGGTGGTCGAGTCCCTTCCGGCCGCCGCCCAGCAAGCGCACATCCTCGACCACTATCATCCGATCCCCGGTACCCACGACGAGCTATTCGAGGCGCCGGGCAGGTTCCGGCCCGAATTCAAGACCGCTCTTGCCACCTTCGCGGCGAGAACCATCGAGAACTACAACCGCAGCGTGGCGCTGGCGGAGATGGCGCTCCTCAACCAGGGGGTGACCTTCTCCGTCTACAAGAGCGACCAGGGGACGGAGAAGATCTTTCCCTTCTGCCTCTTGCCCCGGCTCATCTCGTCGGATGGATGGAGGGAGCTCGAACGCGGGCTCGTGCAGCGCATCCTCGCGCTTTCCCTCTTCCTCGACGACGTGTACGGCGAGCAGCGCATCCTCGCCGAGGGGAAGATCCCGCGCGATCTGGTCCTCGGCGCCAAGCACTACCTGCCGGATCTGCGCGGAATCAAGCCGCCGGGCGGCGTCCGCGTGCACCTGAGCGGGATCGACCTCATCCGCGATCCCGCCGGCACCTATCACGTTCTCGAAGACAACCTCCGCACACCGAGCGGCGTGAGCTACGTCCTCGAGAACCGCCTGGTCTCGAAGCGCGTGTTCCCCCGCGCTTTCGACGCTGCCCGGGTCCGGCGGGTCGATCATTACCCGGCGCGCCTTGCCGAGACGCTGCGTTCGGTATCGCCCGGACGCCCCGAGGCCTCGACGGTCGTGCTCCTCACACCGGGCCCCTACAACTCGGCCTACTTCGAGCACAGCTTCCTCGCCCGGACGATGGGGATCGAGCTCGTCGAGGCCGCGGACCTCGCCGTCGAGGACGACAAGGTGTGGCTACGCACCACGGTCGGCCCGCGCCGCGTCCACGTCATCTACCGCCGCACCGACGAGGCGTTCCTCGATCCCGAAGTGTTTCGCAAGGACAGCCTGATCGGCGTGCCGGGACTCATCCGCGCCTACGCGAAGGGAAACGTCGCCATTGCGAACGCTCCCGGAAACGGCGTCGCGGACGACAAGGCCGTCTACGCCTTCGTCCCCGAGATGATTCGCTTCTATCTCTCGGAGGAGCCGCTTCTCGCCCAGGTGCCGACCTGGCTGTGCCTGCGCGAGGACGACCGCGCCTACGTCCTCGAGCATCTGCACGAGCTGGTGGTGAAGGCCGTGGACGAGGCAGGCGGCTACGGGATGCTGATGGGGCCGCAATCGACGGCGGCGGAGCGCGAGGAGTTCGCGAGGCGCATCCGGGCCGACCCGCGCCGCTACATCGCGCAGCGCCGGGTCGAGCTTTCCACCTGTCCGACCTGGGACAAGGCATCGAACACGGTAGTGCCGCGGCGGATCGATTTCCGGCCCTATCTGCTGTTCGCGAAGAGCGGTCCGTGGGTGCTTCCCGGCGGGCTCACCCGGGTCGCGCTCGTCGAAGGATCGTACGTCGTCAACTCGAGCCAGGGAGGCGGCTCGAAGGACACCTGGGTGCTGGGAGCATGATCTCGCGGGTCGCCGATCATTGCTTCTGGTTCGGGCGTTACCTCGAGCGCACCGAGAGCACGGCGCGGCTCCTCCAGGTCACGTCCTCGCTTTCGCTGGATTCGGATCTCACCCAGCTCCAGTGCTGGCAGCCCGTCATCATCACGGCGGGCGAAGAGGAGCGGTTCACAGCCCTTGGCGGCGCCGAGGCGATGGCCGACGGCGAGGCCGTGCAGGCGTACCTCACCTTCAACGACCAGGTCCCGGTGTGCCTGAGCCGCTCCATCGCCGCGGCCCGCGAGAACGCGCGGTCGGTGCGGGAGGTCGTTTCGCTGGAAGTGTGGGAGAGCATCAACGAGCTGCACCTCTGGATCCAGAGCCCGGCGGCGCGCGCGGCCTACGACGACCACCGCTACGGCTTCTACCGGCACATCCGCAAGGAGACCCAGCTCTGCATGGGACTCTTGCGCGGCTGCATGCTGCACGACGCCGCGCTCGACTTCATCTGGCTCGGGCTGCTCCTCGAGCGGATCGGCCAGACCGCGCGCATCCTCGACGTCCACCATCACGCGCTGACGGTGTCCGGCACTCCGGACAAGGCGAACGCCGTGGTCGAGGTGGCGGTCTGGCTCTCGCTCCTGCGCGCTTGCTACGGATTCGAAGCATTCATGAAGACCCATCGGGGCGTGGTGACCGGCGAGACGGTGGCCTCCTTCCTCATCTTCGAGGGACGCTTTCCCCGCGCCGTCATCCACTGCGTCCGCCGTGCCCGTGAAGGTCTCGAGCAGATCCGCCCCACGGTCGCCGGGCGACCTCCGCTGAAGGCGCTCTCGCGGCTGAAGGCGCTCGAGGCGAAGCTCGACGCCCGGGCGGCGGCGAAGCTCGATGCGAGCGAAGTCCACGAGCTCCTCACGGCGATCGTCGACGAAACGCAGGCCGCCTGCGAAGAGGTGGGCGTCGACCTGCTTTCGGCGCAGCCGATCCCGTCGATTCAGGCGGGCAGCGAGGTGCGCACGGAGTAGCATCCGCCCCGCATGCCGAATCTGCTCGCCATGTCCTTCGAGGGATCGGTCACCCCGGCCTTCGATCTGCACTGCCTCGAGGCGGGGCGGTCCCCGCCCGATGGATGGGGCATCGCCTGCTACCCGGGTGGCGAGCCCGCGGCGCTGGTCTTGAAGGAAGCTGGCCCCGCCCACGGCAGCCCCTCCAGCGAGCTCGTGTCGGCGTGGGAGCGGCTCGAATCGTCGATCTTCGTCGTGCACATCCGCACCGCGGTGTGGGGAGCGATCACCGAGGCGAATACGCAGCCGTTCCAGCGGTCCTGGGGACGGCGCGACTGGATCATCGCTCACAGCGGGAGCCTCGAGCGCAAGCTCGAGCCGGTGCCCCTCTTCGAACCGGTGGGATCGACGGACACGGAGCAGATCCTCTGCGAGCTATTGGCGCGGATCGCCGATCGCGGCTACCGCTGTATCGGAGACATCTCGCCGCAGCTTCTCCTTTCCTGGTTCCAGGAGCTGAACGCCCGCGGAGGCCTCACCACCGCTCTCGCGGACGGCGAGGACCTCGTCGTCTACGCCGACCGTCGCGCGAACGGAGAGGCGTGGGTCTGCGAGCTGCTACCGCCGCATGGCGAGATGGCGTTCGGGGACAAGGACCTGACCGTCGATCTCACGCGGCGAGGGATCCACAGCCGGAAAGGGATCCTGGTCAGCTCCGAGCCGCTCGATCGGCGCAAGGGCCAGAGCGGCGCGTGGAAACGTCTCACTCCCGGTCACCTGCTCCTGGTCCGGCAGGGCTCGGTGCGCGCGGACGTGAGCCTCGAGCCGGGCGAGAGCCGTCCTAGCATCGCCGTTCCGCCGGTCCGAGCGACGCTGGCGATCTCCATGCCTCCGCTCGGCGAGCACCCGCCGCCCTTCGTGCAACGGACGCGGCCCATCCACAGCACCGCGCGCGCCGAACCGCGCAGGTACGAGGTGCTCCACCGGACGGTCTACCGGTACCAGGTCCCGGTCGAGCGCAGCGCGCACCTCTTGCGTCTGTTCCCGGCGCACGACCGGCTGCAGACGGTGCACTCCTCGCGGCTGGAGATCTCCGTCGAAGGACAGCAGCGCGATTTCGAGGACGTGTTCGGCAACCGGACCCGCCGGTTGATGCTGGAGACGCCGTTTACCGAATTGTCGATCGCCGCGCATTCGGACGTCGAAGTGCTGGACGTCGATCCGCTCGACTTCCGCCCCGCCCGGGTGCGGGTGACGATTCCGCTGGTCTGGATGCCCTGGCAGAGGCAGATCCTGCAGCCGTTCCTGCTCCCACCCGAGCTCGCCGAGTCCGAGCTGATGGAGCTGAACGAGTACGCGATGAGCTTCGCGCGCCGCAACGATTATGAGCTGCTCGACGCGCTCCTCGACCTGAACGCCACCATCTTCAGCGAGTACCGGTACGAGCAGGGCACGACCAGCCATGCCACCTCGCCGTTCGCCGTCTACACGACCCGCCGCGGGGTCTGCCAGGATTTCGCAAACCTCTTCATCTGCCTCGCGCGGCTCCTGGGCGTCCCGGCCCGCTACGTCTGCGGCTACGTCTTCACCGGCGAGAAGCCGGAGCACGCGCGCATGGCGGAGGAGTCGCACGCCTGGGTGCAGGTCTATCTTCCCGAGGTGGGCTGGAAGGGATTCGATCCCACGAACGGCAAGCTCACCCAGAGCGATCACGTGCGCGTCGCGGTGGGACGCAACTACATCGACGCGACGCCCACCTCCGGCACGCTGTACGTCGGTGGCGGAGGCGAGTCCCTCTCGGTGGAGGTGAAGATGACGCGGGTGAAGCGGTGAAGCGGATCGAGATCCGTACCGACGATGGGACGTGCCCGGCGTACGTCTTCGACGGCGGCGGGCCAAAGGTCCTCTTCTACATGGACGGAATCGGCATCCGGCCGGCACTCTTCGAAATGGGTGAGCGGCTCGCCGGCGCCGGATATCACGTGCTGCTCCCGGACCTCTATTACCGATTGGGACCGTACGAGCCGATGGACGCGAAGGCCATCTTCGCCGATCCGGCCAGGAGAGCCGAGCTGCTCTCGAAGTTCATCTCGAAGGCGACGATCGCGAACGTGATGAGCGACACCCGCGCCTTCCTCGCGCACTTCGGTGACGAGAAGATCGGCACCACGGGTTACTGCATGGGCGGGCGCTTCTCGCTCGCCGCGGCGGGAACGTATCCGGACCGGATCGTGGCCGCGGCCGCGTACCATCCTGGCAACCCCGCAAGCGAGGCGCCCGACAGCCCCCACCACCTTGCGCCGAAGATGAAGGCCGCGGTGTACGTCGGGCAAGCGAGCGACGACCCCACCTTCCCCGAGGAGCAGAAGCAGCGCCTGGATGCGGCCCTGACTGCGGCCGGCGTCGATCACGTGATCGAGAAGTATCCGGCCCGCCACGGCTGGGTCCCTGGCGACACGCCGGCGTACGATCGGGCGGCGGCGGAGCAGCACTGGAAGACGCTGCTCGACCTGTTCGGCAGGAAACTGCAAAACTCCTGAAGATCGAAGTGGTTGGCGATTCCGCACGGCTCGCCGGGCTCGACTCGCGGTGATGGCTGTTCCGCTGGTCCTTCCCCGACAGTCTTAATTATCTGCAACGCGGAATCACTCTCCCGGGAGTCGCATGGTCGACCGGACCGATGCTGTGGCGTGCGAGAAGTGCAAGCAGGCGATCCGCTGGACCAGATGGGAGCTGTTCAACGTCGTACTCAATGATTTCCCCTTTTCTTCGCTCGCCGAAAAGCGGGAAGGCCATTGCGCCTGCAAAGGCAAGCAGTACATCCAGTCGAGGCCGCCGTTGCCGGGGGCCCCGACCCCAATCGGTTCCGTGAAGAGCCCGTCGCGCCGACGGTGACGCGTCTACTGCTTCCGCGGCTGCCCGGCGCTCGCCGTCGATCGCCCGCCGTGCAGGATCAGCTTCTGCACGCGCCAGGTGAGGAGCTCCGCGACGTAGAGGACGTTCTCGGACGGGCAGGCGATCTCGTGGATCCAGGCGAACTGCTTGAGTTGCCTGCCCGGCCCGCCGATGGTGCCGAGGACCTGTCCGTCGAGCGTCATCTTGTAGATGCGCCCCGGGTACGCATCCGAGGCGTACAGCACCTGGTTCGGCCCGGGCGTGATGCAGATGGCCCAGGGCGCGCCAGGTGAGAAGGTCCCCGACGTGGCGTTCGGATCGGCCTTGCCGATGACCGGCTTCGTCGAATGATCGAACGGCACGTCGATGCTGAAGGCGCGCACGAAGGTGCCCTGCGGATCGAACACCTGGATGCGCCGGTTGAACCTGTCCGCCACGTAGATGTTTCCCTTCGCGTCGGCGGCGATGCTGTGCGGGGTGTTGAACTCGCCCGGCTTATCGCCGCGGTCGCCCCACGACTTGACCCAGTTGCCGGCCTTGTCGACCTTGGCGACGCGCGAATTTACGTACCCGTCGCTGATGAAGATGTTGCCTTGCGGATCCCAGGTCATGTCGGTGACCTGCCGGAAGCGGCCGTCCTCGGCGGGAAGCGGCGGCTTCGGGTGCTTCAAGGGCGCGGTGTCCTCGTCGGACGCCTCGAGCTTGCGCCCGAGCACCAGCGCGACGCGGCCCTGGGGATCGAACTTGACGATCATGTCCGATCCCTTGTCCGCGACCCAGATGTTGTCCTGGGGGTCGATCCGCACCGTGTGCGCGAACGACCAGGCGTAGAGGTTGTGGCCGATCTCGCGGAGGAACTTGCCGTTGGGATCGAACTCGAGCAGCTGGGCGGCCGCGGCCGCGTAGGCGGGTCCGGTGCTGTTGCCGCGATGGAAGACGAAAATGTGCCCTTTCGAGTTGACCGCCACGCCGGCGACTTCCCCGAGGTAGAGGTCCTTCGGGAGCTGCAATACGTTAGCCGGTGAGTCGAAGGCAATCTGCGGGACGTCTTGTTGCTGCTGCTGCTGCGCGACGGCGGGCCATGCGAGCAGCAGGAACGCGATCACCCAACGCGTCATCTCTGGCCTCCTCTCGAGACGAGGAGGCGTATACTTCGGAAAAGCGCCGCCGTCATCGATCATGTTGCTCTGTGTTGACGTGCATTACGAAGAGCGCGCGGCGACCGCGGCGTGCGTGGGGTTCTCGGACTGGTCCGACGCTGATCCCGCGTTCGACCTCGTGCTCCGGTCGGAGATCGTCCCTGAACCGTACGAGGCGGGTCTGTTCTACAAACGCGAGATGCCGCACCTGCGTAGGGCCATCGGTCGGGTCCGGCAAGAGCACTCGATCGACGCCGTCCTGGTCGACGCCCACGTCTGGCTCGCCGAGGGAAAGCCGGGGCTCGGCGCCCATCTCTACGAAGCGCTCGGCGGTCGCATCGCAGTGGTGGGAGTGGCGAAGTCCGCATTCCGCGGCGGGGAGGCGTTGCCGATCCTGCGCGGGACCAGCCGCCATCCCCTGTTCGTGACGGCGGCAGGGATGGACGCGCGGGAGGCAGCGGAGCACGTCAGAGCGATGCACGGGGCGCACCGGATTCCGACGCTCCTCAAGCGCGCCGATCGTCTGTCGCGCGGCCGCGTTGCCTAGCCGCGTATCCGCCGCTCCGCCGAGCGTCCTCAGCCCCCGCCCTTCGCCCAGGTATCCCGAAGCGGCACGATCAGATTGAACACGGGCGCCCCCGGCTTCGAGTCCTTCGAATCCGCGACGTAGTAGCCCTTGCGCTCGAATTGCCAGTGCTCGTTCAGGCCGGTACCGGCGAGCGCCGGCTCGATGCGCGCTCCCTCGACGACCTCCAGCGAGCGCGGGTTGAGCTGGGTGCGGAAATCGGCCTCTCCGGCGCCGGGGTTCGGCACCTTGAAGAGCCGATCGTAGAGGCGCAGCGTCGCGGGCTTCGACAAAGGCGCCGAAACCCAGTGGATGGCGCCGCCGATCTTCCGCCCGTCCTTCGGGTTCCCCGACCGCGTGTCCGGGTCGATGGTCGCACGAAGCTCGGTCACCTCGCCGCGCGAATCCTTCGTCACGGAGTTGCACCGCAGGACGTACGCGTGCCGCAGGCGGACTTCCTTCCCGGGAGAGAGCCGCTTCCATCCCTTGGCCGGCACTTCCATGAAGTCGTCTCGCTCGACGTAGATCTCGCGCGTGAAGGGCAGCTTGCGCGACCCCGCCGCCGGGGAGTCCGCCATGTACGGCGCGTCGATCTCGTCGACCTTCCCCTCCTCGAAGTTCTCCACCACGACCTTCAAGGGCCGGTGCACGCAGAGCGCCCGCTTCACCGAGACGTTCAAGAGCTCCCGCAGCGTGTTCTCGAGCAGCTCCACCTCGACCGTGCTGTCGGCCTTCGCCACCCCGATGCGATCGCAGAAGAGACGGATCGCCTCGGGCGTGTACCCGCGGCGCCGGAGCCCAGCGATGGTGGGCATCCGCGGGTCGTCCCAGCCCGAGACGAGCTTCTCCGCGACGAGCGCGCCCAGGTGACGTTTGCTGAGGAGCGTGTACGTCAGGTTCAGCCGGGCGAACTCGATCTGCCGAGGCTTGTGCGCGACTCCGATCTGCTCGAGGCACCAGTCATACAGAGGCCTGTGGGCCTCGAACTCGAGCGTGCAGAGCGAGTGGGTGACCTCCTCGATCGCGTCGGACTGCCCGTGCGCCCAATCGTACGTCGGGTAGATGCACCACTCGTCGCCGGTGCGATCGTGATGCTCGCGGCGGATCCGGTACATCACCGGGTCGCGCAGGTTCACGTTCGGCGAGCCCATGTCGATCTTCGCCCGCAACGTGCGCGACCCATCCGGGAACTCGCCGCCGCGCATGGCGCGGAAGAGGCGCAGGTTCTCCTCGGCAGACC
>JBJMQD010000314.1:0-16757 GCA_045802855.1 Myxococcales bacterium
ACTCGATGCTCTTTGGATACTGCGGCCCCGCGACGACGAACCTGCCCCCGGGCCACGCCCTGGCCGGTTCGAGCATCAGCGCGTCCAGGGCAGGCTGGCGGTCGTCGCTGTAGGTGCCGAGATAGCCCAGGTCCCACCGGCGTTCGCAGTCCTGATGTCCGTATAGCTCGGGATCGACGGAGCAGTAGAGCGCTCGTGCTGCCCGGGCGCCGAGTTCGCGCTCGATCTGGCCGAGCACCGGGCCTCCCGTGAACGACAGGTAGAGGTCGTAGGAAGGAACGAGTTCCCGGGTGAGGTATTCGCAATCGCCGCGGCGGAGCCGCGAAAGCGTGACCGGAGTGTCGATGTCGTAGAACGCGCTCACGCCCGTGGCGGTCGCGGTCACCCAGCGCCCGACCTCGATCCCTTCGGGCACATACGATCCGACCACCACCAGATCCGCGCGGCGCACCCGCTCCCCGAAGCGATCCTTCAGCTCCTCGAGGCTGCGATAGAGCTCGGTGTGGCCGTGCGGCGGCTTCGGCATGTCGCGGTTGTCGGCGTACCAGGGCTGGTCGCGCTCGAGGAACAGCACCCGGTGCCCCCGGCGGCAAAGCTCCCGCACCAGACCGCGATAGGTGGTCGCGTGCCCGTTCCCCCACGACGAGGTGATCGACAGCCCGAGGATGATGATGTCCATCGGCGATTTCACGAGGCCACCCTGCGGAGCGCCATCTGCTGCACCACGTCTTCGAAGAGCGCGGCGCGATGGGCATAGGTGTGCTCGGCGAGGACGCGCCGCCTCGCCGCTTCTCCGATGGCGCGAGCCCGATCGGCCGAGAACGAGCGGACGATCCGCGCCACCTCGGCCCCATCTTGCGCGATGAGGATCTCCTTCCCCGGCGCGAGGAACTGCTCGACTCCGACGAAGGCGTCGGTAACGATGCAAGCGCCCGCTCCGGCGGCCTCGAACACTCGCGTGGCGGGCGAGAATCCGAACCGCGCCATCGAATCGCGATTGATGTTGAGGACTGCCTTCGCGGTGCAGTTCAGCGCGTTGTGATCCCGGGTGTAGACGTGGCCGATGGCGCTCACGTTCGGAGGCATCGGCTTGTCGTGCCAGCCGTTGCCTCCGATGAGAAAGCGGGCATCGGGCACGAGCGCTGCGGCGCGAAGGAAGAATTCCTCGACTCGCGCCTCGCGATCGGGAAGGCGGTTCCCCAGGAAGGCGAGGTCGCATCCGAAGCGTGGATCCGGCTCGACCGGATGGTGCGTCGACGGATCGAGCGCGTTGTAGATGGGGACGCACTCGCGGGCGCCGAAGCGCCGGTACGCCCGCACCACCGGGTCGCCGCCGCCGTACGTGAGGATCAGATCGTACCGCGGTACCAGGGCGCGGAAGGGGTCGGCCGGGTTCGCCTCCATCCGCTCCAGCGTCGCAGGCGCGTCCACGTCCCAGAACACGACCCGGGTGCCCGGCCGCGAGAGCTCGAGCACCTTCGCCTCGAGAAGCTCGTCGAACACGCCGACCCCGCTCGCCTTCACCACCAGGTCCGCGGTCGCGGCCTCGCGCACGCAGCGCAGGACGCCCTCTTCCCCTTCGCCCGGGTAGACGACCACGCGAGCCCAGTCGGGAGGAGGCAGGTCGATGTGCTTCTGCCGGTCGTAGGCGTCCGGCTCGTAGAAGGTGACGCGGTGCCCGCGCTCGTGGAGCGCGCGGATGATCCCGCGGTAGTAGGTCGCCGCGCCGTTCCAGTAGGCGGAGACCAGACTCGAGCCGAAGAACGCGATGCGGAGTTGTTCAATCACGCGATGGCCCTCTCCCGGACCGCAATCCCTAGCGAAGCGCAAATGTCGAGCAGCTCGTCCACCCGGTTCGCACAGGTGTGCCGGGCGCGGATCGTCTGCAAACCATGCTGAGCGAGACGCGAGCGCAGCTCGGAATCGCGCAGCAGCGCGGATAGGTGCTGTTTCATCTCGTTCCCGTCGCGGGCGACCAGGTAGTCCTTGCCGGGCTCGAACAGCCGCTCGACGTCGTCCCAGGGCGCGCTCACGAGCGGAATCCCGCAAGCGAGCGCCTCGAAGGGGCGGATGGTGGGAATGCCGGGGAGGGCCCGGACGTAGGGACCGCGAGGCACGTGCACGGTTACCCTGGCCCGCGCGAACAGCGAGGGCGCCTCGAAGTTCGGCAGCCATCCGCCGTACTCGATCCCCGCGTCGCGGAGCGCAGCAATCGCGTGCTCCGGATAGCGGACGCCGTGGACGATCGCGTGCAGGCCGAGATCCTTCACCGGCTGGAGGAGGAATTCGTTCAGCTCCGCCGTGCGTTCGCCGTCGCCCCAGTTGCCTACCCAGACGAGGTCCCACTGCTTGCGTTCGACGCGCGGGTGGAAGACGCGCGTGTCCGCCGCCTCGTGCCAGGTCCAGGCGTTTTGCGCCCAACCGTTGTTCAGATAGAGATCGCGCACCACCCGTCCGAAGGCGAGGACACCGTCGTACCCGGAAAGATCGTATCGCCCGATCTCGTGGGGCGCCGATGCGCTGCGGTGGTGGGTATCGTGGAACAGCAGGCGGAACCGGCCGCCCGCGGCCCGCAGCGCGCCAAGCCGCCCCACGAGAGACGGGTCGCTCCACTCGTGGACGATGACAACGTCCGCATCGGCGACCGCCTCTTGCAAGTCGAGGCGCTCCGGATCGTAGCGCACCGGATCGATCGCCGGGTACACCTCCCGCACGCGGGCGAGCGGAGCCTCTCCTCGTTCGGCGACGAGGTTGGTGACGCTCCAGGCCTCCTTCGGCTCGTATACCGAAACCAGGTGGCCCCTCGCGACCAGCTCGGTCGCGACGCCGCGCAGGAAATGAGCGTTGCCGTGGTTCCAGTCGGAGAGCAGCGAATGGCAGAAGAGCGCGATCCTCACGCGACCTCCGCCTGGCGAGAGAGGGTGCGGTACGCGCCGATGTACTCCTCGATCATCCGTCTGGCGGAAAGCGCCGCCCCACGCGAGAAGGCCGCCGCGGCGACGCCCCTTCGCAAATCGTCGTTGTCGATCAGCCGGCGCAGCCCTGCCACGAGACTGCGAGGATCTCGCGGATCGACGAACTCGGCGGCGCCGGCCCACAGCTCGCGCAAGGACGGGATCCCGGAGAGCACCAGCGCGCATCCGGAGAGCGCCGCCTCGAGGACGGAAAGGCCGAACGGTTCGTAGAGCGCCGGTAGCGCGTAGATCGAAGCGCGAGCCATCTCCGCGGCCAGGTTCTGCGGCGCCATCGCCCCGAGCAGCTCGATGCCGGACGGGTGGATCTCGCCGCCGTCCGGATGCCGCGCGTATCCCGCGACACGCACCGGCCAGGGCAGGCTCGGGGCGGCGGCCTCCAGGGCGCGCAGGTTCTTGGCCTCGTCCCACAGGCGCCCGGCGGCGAGGACGAACGGCTCCTTGCGTGCGACGTGGAATTTCTCCGCGTCGAGCCCGTTCTGGATGACGCGCACGACCGAGAGCGGCCCGTAGTGTCGCTGCAACTCCGAGAGCATCGCCTGCGAAGGCGCGACGACCAGCGACGCCGCCTGCAAACCTCGCTTCACCGCTTCGCCGTACCTCCGGTATTCGCTGGGCGCCGGCTCCCCTTTCACCGCGTCGAACCAGCTGAGGACGCAAGAGTGTCCGACCACCACGACCGGAGCGTTGAACGGCAGTGCACCGTGGCAGTAGCCGTTCAGGTGGACGACGTCCGGGAGCAGGTCGCGCTCGAGCGACAGGAGCCACTCGCCGCCGCGTTGGACGTCGTCCCAGGGATCCTCCATCCACTCGAGGCGGAATTCGCTTTCGTGGAGCGACAGATCGGGAATTGCGAGCGCCTCGCTGCGCTGGGCAGGCGAAGGACGGGGACCCATCGTCGCGAGCGCGACGTGCATTCCCCGCGACGACAAGCCGCGCGACAGCTCGAGGGCGTACGTCCAGACGCCCCCCACCGCGTCTGCCGTCATCAGCACCCGGGCCGGCGTCACGTTCACCCCGCTGTCGCTTCGGTGTCGGACAGATTCGCCGCCTTCGACTCGCTGGCCATCTCGCGCAGCCACGCATGCAGCCGCGCCACGCCTTCCCGGATGGTGGTGCGGGGCGCCCATCCTGTCGTCGCCTGGAACTTGCGCGTGTCCGAGACGTAGTAGCGCTGATCGCCTGTGCGCCAGGGACCGTATCGGACCTCGGGCGCCCGTCCGGTCAATTCGGTGATGATCTCGAGCAGCTCGAGGAGGCTGATGGTGCGACTCGCTCCGCCGCCCATGTTGAACGCCTGCCCGGAGGTGCGCTCGATGGAACCGTGCGCGCTCAGCATCGCGTCCACCAGATCTTCGACGTAGAGCGCGTCGCGAACCTGCTTGCCGTCGCCGTAGACGGTGATGGGGAGCCCCTGCAAGGCGCGGATGAGGAAGTGGGCCACCCAGCCCTGATCCTCGGTGCCGAACTGCCGCGGCCCGTAGATGCAGCTCATCCGGAACACCACCGCCGGGATGCCGTAGCTGCGGGCGTAGTCGAGGACGTACTGATCCGCGCACCCCTTCGAGCAGCCGTACGGGCTTTCGAAGTCGAGAGGGCGCGACTCGTCGATGCTGCGCAGCGACGGGTCCTTGGGCCGGTACCTGCGCCCGCGCAGCTCGAGCGCGATGTCGTGGAGCCCGCCGTAGACCTTGTTGGTGGAGGTGAAGAGGAGCGAGGGGCGCAGGTCCTGGGCGCGGATCGCCTCCAGCACGTTCAGCGTGCCGCGGGCGTTCACTTCGAAATCCTCCAGGGGATCTGCCAGACTGGTGGTCACCGCCACCTGCGCCGCGAAGTGGAAGATTTGACCCGCGCCGCGCACCGCCCGCCGGACCGCGCGCGAGTCGCGCACGTCGCCGACCTGCACCCGGAGCAGATCGCCGTGACGCGACTCGAGCCAGTCGACGTTCCGCTCCACCCCCGGCCGCGCCATGCTGTCGAAGATCAGCACCCGCTGGCCCTGGGAGAGGAGCCGGTTCGCGACATTGCTGCCGATGAACCCTGCCCCTCCGAAGATGACCGCGTGTCGCATGGGCATCATGCCGTCAGCCCCCGTGCTCGCAGCTCCGCCTGCATCTGGGCCACCCGGTCGTCCGCCACCTGGCCGGAAAGCCACTCGCACAGCTCCGCCAGCCCCTGTTCGAAGGCAACCTGCGGCTCGTATCCGAGCACCCCGCGCGCCAGCTCTATGTCCGCGAAACAATGCCGGATGTCGCCGACCCGATACTTGCCCGTGATCTCCGGACGGATGTGGGCCTTCCCGAGCGCTTGCGAAAGCGCGTGCGCTACTTGCCGGACCGTGTAGCTCTTTCCGCTACCGATGTTGAACACCGATCCGGCCGCTTCTTCCACCTCCAGCGCGAGCCTGCACGCGCGCGCCACGTCGCGGACGTTCACGAAATCGCGCATTTGCAAACCGTCTTCGAAAAGGAGCGGCGGCTTCTCGTTCAAGAGTCGCGAGGCGAAAATCGCAAGGACGCCGGTGTAGGGATTCGAAAGCGCCTGCCTCGGCCCGTACACGTTGAAGAACCGCAGCGCGACGGTGGGAATGCCGTACGCGCGGCCGGTCATCAAGCAGAGCCGCTCCTGATCGTACTTGCCGAGAGCGTAGACGGACGACAGCGAAGGACGCTTGCTCTCCGGGGTCGGAAGAGGCGTGAGCGGCTGCCCGGTGGGGGAGGCGGGATCCCAGATCCCCGCCTGCAACTGCTCCAGGGTGCGGTCCACGGCGGCAGCCGTGGTGCCGTCGGAGGTCCGGTACAGCCCTTCGCCGTAGATGCTCATGCTGGACGCGACGACGAGCCGGGCGACGGGCCGCTCGATGAGCGCCTCCAGCAGGACCGCGGTGCCGAGGCCGTTCACCGACGTGTAGTGGGCGATCTCGTACATGCTCTGCCCGACGCCGACCGCGGCGGCGAAGTGGAACACCGCATCCACGCCCGCGAGCGCGCGGCGGACCATGAGCGGGTCGCGCACGTCGCCGACGAGGAGCTCGACGTCTTCGTGCAGATAGGACGGGCGCCCGGCACCGGTGCCGTGCACCTGCTCCGCGAGGCAATCGAGCGCGCGCACCCGGTGGCCGCGGGCGATGAGCTCGTCGGCGAGGTGGGACCCGATGAACCCCGCTCCGCCGGTGATGAGAATCCGCCTCGAACCCATTCGTCCTCCTGTCGCGACGGTTACCGAACTCGACCACCGATGCCGCCGCGCTCTTTGTGGTGCCGCCGTGGAACGCGCCACGTGCCTTCAGGCTAGGCACGCGGCAGAGCGCGCGGAAGGAGCGCGCGCGAGCGGAGGATCGCCGTGCGGGTTCGTCCTTACGTGGGGCGACTGAGATCGTTGCGGGGTCTACCGCGGGTACGCCGGAACGGTGACGAACGCGCCCGGAGCCTTCCTCCGGTCGTCCACGGCCTCGGCAGGTTGCGTACCGTCCCCGTCGGCCGGCGGCAGGAGACCGCGCGTCTGCCGCTCGACGAGCGAGCGGTAATATCCGTGATGCTCCATCAGCTCCTGGTGCGATCCCTGCTCGACGAGCCGGCCGTCCTTGAGCACCACGATGCGATCGGCTCCGACGACGGTGCTCAGCCGGTGCGCGATTGCGAGCGTCGTCCGGCCCCGGGTGAGACGGGCAAGAGCCTCCTGCACCAGCGCTTCGGATTCCGCATCGAGCGCCGATGTCGGCTCGTCGAGGATCAGCACCGGTGGATCCGTGAGCAGGGACCGGGCGATGGCGATGCGCTGTCGCTCCCCCGCCGACAATAGGTTTCCGCGCTCGCCGACCAGGGTTTCATATCCCTGCGGAAGCTTGACGATGAAATCGTGGGCGTGCGCCGCACGGGCGGCCTCGGTGATCTCCTCGAGCGTCGCGTCCGGCCGCCCGTACGCGATGTTCCCTCGCACGCTTTCATTGAACAGAAGGGCGTCCTGGAACACCACCCCCAGCTGCTTGCGGAGGGAGCGCTGTCTGATCTGGCGCACGTCGAGGCCGTCGATGCGCACGGACCCTTCGGTCGGATCGTAGAAGCGGCAGAGCAGTGCCATCAGCGTGCTCTTGCCAGCCCCGCTCGGCCCGACCAGAGCCACGTATTCTCCCGGATGGACGTGCAACGACACTCCGTCGATGAGCGGCCGATCGCTGGCCCTGCGGCCGTAGGCGAACCGGACCCGATCGAACTCGACGTCCCCCCGCAGGCGTCCCACCTCCACCGCGTCGGGAGCATCTCCGAGCGTGTCCTGGTGGTCGAGAATGGAGAAGACCTGGTCGATGGAGACCGTCGCGGTGCGGAGCGTCTTGTAGACGCCGGAGAGCGTGGTGATGGGAGCGAACATGCTCCCGACGTACCCCAGGAACGCGACCAGCGTTCCCAACGTGATCGATCCGCGCGAGACGAGCAGGGCGCCGTAGCCGATCACCGCGATGCGCGCCGTGGCGATGCAGATCCCTTGTGCCGCGGAGGAGATGCTGTCGCGGCGCAAACCCTTGAAGACCACCCCGTTCGCCTCGCGGACCTGGGCGAGGAACCGCTGCTTCTCGCGGTCCTCCATGGCGAAGCTCTTCACCGTGATGATTCCCGAGAGGACCTCGTTGAACCGGGCATAGATCTTCGTCCACCTGTCGAGAAGGTTCCGCTCACGCCGGAGTTGCTCGGGCGCCGCGAACTTCGCGATCACGACGGGCAGCGGGGCAAAGGCGATCGCCAACAGGCCCAGGCGTGGGCTGAGCCGGAACATCATCGCCAGAGCGATGACGAGGTAGGCGGCGGCGGGGACGACGTTGAACGCAATCTCGCCCGCAGCCGTCACGAATCCCTGCACGCCGCGGTCGAGCCGGGTCATCGTCCCGCCCACCCCGGCGTTGCGGTGGAACGCCATCGGGAGTTGCTGCAGCCGATCGACCGTCGCTTCCGTGAGCGAGAACTGGACCTCGATCCGCGTCTTCCAGGTGAGCCAGTTCTGCCAGGCCGTGACGGCCTCACGCACGAGCCCGAGCAGGAACATCAGCCCGATGCCGAGCGCGACGGCTGCGGGCAGGGACACGTTGTCGAACACGTACTTCATCAGCAAAGGTTCGGCGGCCGACGCCGCGGCGATCAGCACGGCGAACACGAGCACGGTCAGAACCGCGCCGCGCTTCGGCCGCAGGAATCCTAGGACTCTCGTCCAGCGGGAAGGCACATTGGTTTCCATCGACCACCTTCACGCAGCTTCATAGATCCGATCCAGGGCATCCGCGGTCCCGCCGAGGTGCATCGCCTCCACATCGAAGGACCGCGAGCGTCCGAGCCGCTCCGCCCAGTCGACCGCCGCCCGGCCACCCCACTCGTCGGGCGGCGAGACGAGCACCTCGCGCGCCGTTCCCCGCATCCTGCACGCCTCGAAATCGTAGAACGAGCCGCCCACGTTGCGCAGCGACGCAGCGCCGCGGGTGCCGTAGAAGGAAGCCTCGATCACGCATTGCTGGCCCGCGGAAAGCTTCCACGAGCAGGCGAGCTGCGCGACCGCGCCCGTGGAAAGCTCGAGCTGCGCCGCGCAGTAGTCCTCGCAGGCGGTACCCCGTTCGAGCCGCTTTCCGCCGGCAAAGAGCTGGGCGGTGACGCGCGCGACGGCCGGGAACCCGAGCGTCCAGAGAGCGAGGTCGACGAGATGGATTCCCAGGTCCATCACGCACCCTCCGCCAGACAGTTTGGGATCGTAGAACCACGGCTTGTCCGGTCCGTACGCGTTGTGGAAGACGAGGTTGAGCGCGTACACCTCGCCTAGCTCCCCCTCGTCGACGAGGCGCTTGATCGCCTCCATACCGCGCGTGAAACGGTACGAGAGGTCGACGGCGAGGAGCCGATCGGCCTCCTTCGCCACATCGAGCACGGCGCGGGCTTCGGCGGCGTTGCGGCCGAGGGGCTTCTGGCAGAACACCGCGTATCCCCGGCGCAGCGCCGCGATCGCCTGCTCCGCGTGCTGCGCGCTGGGCGTCGCGATGACGATGCCGTCGAGATCCGATTCCAGCAAAGCGCCGAATCCGCCAACGATGCGCGCGCCGGGCGCGACGGCGAGAGCGCTCTGTGCTGCCTCGGGCGATGCGTCCGCGATGGCGACGATCTCCGCGGCGCCGCTTTTCCCGATGCACTCCATCCGGTGCCGGCCGATCCACCCCACGCCGAGGAATCCGAGGCGAGGTCTCGTCACGGCCGCACCCAGGCCTTCACGAAATTACCGGGCCGGGACTTCACCGCGTCCAGAGCGTCGCCGAGCCGCTCGAGCGGATAACATTGCGAGAGCAACGGGCGAGGGTCGATCACTCCCGCGACCGTCGCCTCGACCGCGCGCCGCATCCCCTCGACGTACACGGCAGGGTCGCGCTCGTGGGCGTTGACGACGTCGAGCCCGCGCCAGTTCCAGAGCTGCATGTTCACTTGCCGCGGACCGTCCTGGTGGTATCCGGCGATTACCAGCTTGCCGCGCTCACCCGTCAACTCGGCGGCGAGGTCGAGCGGCCATTGCTCGCCTACTGCCTCGATCGTCCGCTCGCAAAGCGCTCCCCCTGTAGCGTCCCGGAGGCGGGCGATGATCGCGCCGTGATCGTCCATCGGCACCACCAGTTCCGCTCCGCTCTCCCGCGCGAGCTGCTGTGAAAAAGGCCGCCGGGCGATCGCGATCACGCGCGCGCCCGCATGCGCGCACAGCCTGGTGAGGAGCGCGCCGAGAAACCCGATGCCGATGATGGCGACGGTATGCCGCGGTTCAATCGCGGCTCTCTTGAAAATGTTCATGGCGCAAGCGATGGGCTCTCCGGGGAACGGCATCCCGTCGAGGTCGTCGGGCAGCTTCACTGCGGACGACGCGTCGATCACGTCATGGCTCGCGTAGGCCGACGAGGAGAGGAACGCGACGCGATCCCCGGGCCGCAACTCGTGCGTGCCGTCGCCGACCGCGACGATCCGTCCCCATCCCTCGTGACCTGGGTTGCCGCGGGGAAGCGGGTACCGGAACCAGTCGCGCCCTTCCCAGGCGGGGAGGTTCGAGTGGCACACGCCGCAGCCCTCGAGCGCCACCAACAACTGCCCGGGGCCGGGATGCTGGAGGTCGAAAGGTTCGATCGTAAGCCGGCGCGGACCTGCGATCACCGCTCCCCGCCCTTGCCCGTACGTCATTCTTCTCCTCCCTGATCGGCAGCTGAAGATGCGGCCTGTCGGCCGCGCGGAGGAGTGATTCGTGTTTCCACGTACGTCGCTCGCCTAAGTTGCTACGGGAAAATGCGTGGTTCAACTTGAGCACGTAACGGGTTGCAAGGACGCTCCGCGATCGTGCTGCCATCGCAGGGATCCTCCGTCGGCACAACTGCAACGAGGTGTGACCATGTCGATCCGCATCGTGGTCGTCGAGCCGCAGCGTCTGTTCCGCGAGAGTTTCCGCGCCCTTCTTCGTACGCAGCCGGATTTCGAGGTGGTCGGCGACGCGGCGGAGGCGCACGCCGCGCTCTCGATTGCGGCCGCGTCCTCGCCCGACGTCGCCGTGGTGGAGACCTCCGTGGCCGCGGGCGCCGACCGATCGCTCCTGCGCGAGCTTTCGCGGCTCGGCTCGCCACCCCGGATCGTCGCCATGGACTCGGGGTCCCCGAGGCCCCTCCTCATTCGCCCGCCCACCGATGGCGTTGCCGGAATCGTGTGCAAGGACGATCCCGCCGACGAGGCTTTCACCGCCATCCGCCTCACGGCTGCGGGCCGCACGTACGTGACGCCACGGTTCTCGGCGCTTCAGCCTCTACAGCCAGAAGGCGAAAAGCCTTCGATCCTGCGCAGCCTGACCTGCCGCGAGCAGGAGGTGTTCGAGCTCGTCCTTCGAGGCGACAGCACCGCCTCGATCGCCAGCAAACTCTCGGTCAGCCCGAGGACCGTCGAGACGCACCGCGCCCACGTGATGCGCAAGCTCGGCGTCCGATCGACGGTGGATCTGGTGCGCGTCGCCGCCCGCAACGGCCTCCTCGCCAGCTGATCCGCGTCAGACGGTACGCGGCCGCCACCTGGGGCGCGGGCGGGAGATCACCGCGCCCTCCAGCTCGTCGGAGAGATACCAAGGCGTGTTGATGATGGTGATCTGCGGGCCTCCTTCGAAGAGCAGGAGCGCCTTCAGCAGCGTAGCGCGGGAACGGACGAAGAAGTGGTACCAGCGGCGCCGGACGAGCTCGGGTACGAGCACCGCGATCGGCCGCTCCGGCTCCGCCGCCGAAAGCCTGCGCAGGTAGTCGAGGAGCGGCCCGAAGAACTGGCGGTACGCGGAGGAGATCACGACCAGTTTGGGGGTGGGCAACCCTGCCTTGCGCGCAGGGTCCGCAACCTGCGCTTCCCACGATCCCGTCAGGTCGTCGGCCTTGGTCTCCTCGCCGATGACCTGCACGACCCGGACGTCGTCCGAGAGCGTCAGCGCCATGCGCAGCCCCTTGCGGGCGACGCGGTCCAGCCGCTGCGCCGGAACGACGACGATGGGCCGGGCGAGCGCGCTCAGATCGAGCGGCGTGGAATCGACCCGCTCGGCGGAGACTCGCTGCGCGGCACGGCGGACGCGCCAGAACGCAAAGAGGACCGCCGGAATCACCAGCACGGTAAGCCACGCGCCCTCCGCGAATTTGGAGACGACAATGACGATCAGCGTCGCCAGCGTAGCCGCCGCTCCGAGGAGATTGAGCAGCAGCGAACGCGAATTTCCCTGCCGTTTCCAATGCAGCACCATCCCGAGCTGCGACATCGAGAACGACAGGAAGGCGCCCACCGCGAAGAGCGGGATCAGGCGATCGGTGATTCCGCGGAAGGCCACCAGCAGGACCGCGGCGAGGACCGCCAGCGTGACGATTCCTCGCGAGTAGACGAGGCGCCGGCCCCGCCGCGCGAATCCGTCCGGCAGGTAGTCGTCGAGCGCGAGAAGGCGGCAGACGCGGGGAAAATCCGCGAAGCTGGTGTTGGCGGAGAGCGCGAGCACGGCGAAGACCGATCCCATGGTCAGGTAATAGAACGCGCCGCGGCCCGCGACGGCAGCGACGAGCTGCGAGATCACGCTCTGGTATCCAGGTCTGCCGGGCTCCGTCGCCCCGATGCCGTACGCGTGGGCGAGGAAGGCGATCCCGGCGATCAGCACCATCAGGATTCCGGCGATGGCCGCGAGCGTGCGGCGTGCGTTCCGCACCTTGGGCTTGCGAAAGATCGGAACCGCGTTGCTCACCGCCTCGACGCCGGTGAGCGCCGTGCAGCCGCTCGCGAACGCGCGCGCGACGATCCACAGCCCCGCCGGTTCAGCGGCTGCTGAAAGCTGCGGCCGCGCTGCCATCGGCTGGGGATGACCGTGCGCCGCGAACGTCTTCCACGCCCCGATCGCGACCGTGGCGAGGAGACAACCGACGAACAGGTAGGTAGGCGCGACGAACACGAGGCCCGCCTCGCGGACTCCGCGGAGGTTCACGACCGTGAGCGCAACCAGGACGCCGAGACAGAGAGGCAGCGTCCAGGGCAAAAGGCGCGGCTCGACCGAGGCGACAGCGCCGACGCCCGCGGAGATGGCGACCGCGGTGTTCAGCACGTAGTCGATGCAAAGTGCCGTCGCGGCGAGGAGCCCGGCGTTCTCACCGAGGTTTTCCTTCGCGACGGTGAACGACCCTCCGCCGTTCGGGTACGCGGGGATGGTCTGCCCGTACGAGATCGCGACCAGCAGAAGGACGACGGCGATCGCGGCGGTGATGGGACCTATGAACCCCAGGGCACCCGCCCCGAGAGGGATCAAGACGGTGAGCGCCGCCTCGGGGCCGTAGGACGCGGACGCGAGCGCGTCGAGTCCAAGCACCGGCACCGCCGGGACGACCCCGATCCGCTCGGCATCCTGTTCGTCCGATCGGAGCGGGCGTCCGAAAAGAAAATGGACGAGGCGCATACGCACGCAAGCATACTCACGACGCGATCGCCGTCCCCCCCGGGGTCGCTACTTAGAGTCGTTCGCGGATGCCGGCGCGCGACAGGCGCCCCCGCGAATCCACGACGTACCCGAACGAGCGGACGATCGACAGGTGATGGATCGTGAGCCCCCGCAGCCAGACGTGCGCCGGCGGGTTCTCGCTCTCGAGGCCGAGGAGCAACGCGCCGAGGGCGTGCAGCTTGACGTCCGACGCGTGGGCGAACTCGATCACCCAATCGCGCTTGCGCGCGGTGAGCGTGACGATCAACTCGCGGGCCGCGGCTCCGTCGAACGTGCCGCGGATTTCGATCGTGCGTTCGAGGCCCGGCATGGAATCGGCGGTTTGCACGCACTGCGAGCTTCACCGAACGGCGGGGGTGCGGGCAATGCGGCAACCTGCGTCGGTAATGGCACGTACAGCGCACTTGCGAATTGCGCCCCGGGGGTTTTCCCGACCCAGCGCACCGCGCAACTTCTGCGCGGAGGACGAGATGCCCGACGGTTCGACCCAGGACAAGCCGCAGGAGCTCGAGCAGCAATTCACCCAGGCCATGACCGAGGTCCATTCGGTCGTGCCCGGCGTCTTCGCGCTGTTCGGCTTCCAACTCATTGCCGCGTTCAACGACATCTTCAAGAAGGAACTTCGCCCCGTCGAGAAGGCGCTGTACGTTCTCGCGCTGCTCCTGCTCGCCTCTTCCGCGGCGCTCCTCATGACGCCCGCCGCATACCACCGCCAGGTCCGGCCTCATTCGATATCCGACGCGTTTGCGAACCTGATCTCGCGCCTCGTGGCCTGGGCGATGATGCCGCTCGCGGCCGTGTTCCCGATCGACGCGTACCTGGTGACCCGGGTGGTGGCGGGGCGCGTATGGCCTGCGATCGCGCTGGGAATCGCAATGCTCCTGCTCTTCGTGGGCGCCTGGTTCGTGATCCCCACACGGCAACGGCGCCGGAAGGCGCGGGCCCATGGCGCGCTTCGCCGGCGCGGGCATGAGCCGGCACCGGCCTGACCGCAGGGCGGTCAGCCGGAGGTCTTCGTACGGATCTGTACAGATGTGCGGTTATCCCGTGACCCGTACCCTTCGTCGAGAAGGAGGAGCACCGATGGCCAACGAAGAGAACCGCAACGAGAACCGCAACGAAAAGCGCGAAGAGAACCGCAACGAGAAGCGCGAGGAGAACCGGAACGAGAAGCGGAACGAGAACCGCAACGAGAACCGGAACGAAAAACGCGACGAGAAGCGCGACGAGCGTCGAGACGAGCAGAAGGAGCGCCGCTAAAGTGACCGTGGAGGTCGCCGGTGAGCCCGCATGAGCATCGACGACCTCCTCGGCTTTCGTATTGTTCCCGAAGTCCAGGTTTCGCCTGACGGCCGCTTCATCGTCCTGGTCGTCAAGGAATCCGACGGGGCGCGCGACCAGGACCATTCGAATCTGTGGCTCGTGGGAACCGCGGGTGGAACGCCGCGCCAGCTCACTTTCGATTCCTCGTTGACGCGCGCTCCCCGCTGGTCGCCGGACGGGTCGCGCCTCGCCTTTCTCTCCAGCCGCACCGGGACGTCGCAACTGTACGTCTTGCGGCTCGACGGCGGCGAAGCGCGGCAGATCACCACCCGGAAGGAAGGCGCCGGAATCCCGTCGTGGTCGCCTGACGGCAAGCGGCTCGCGTTCTCCGGGAGCACGCCGACCGGCAAACCCGCCGAGGGCCGCGAAGCGGCGTGGGGACACAGGCCTCGTGTCGTCGATCGCATGCACTACAAGTCCGACGGGGTCGGCTTCCTCCTGCACGAGCGCATGCAGCTCTTCGTCGTTTCCATCGACGGGGGCGGGGAGAAGCAGATCACGGAGGGAACCTGCGACTGCCTGTCGCCGGCCTGGTCGCCGTCGGGCGACCTGCTCGCGTTCGGGCGGTCCCGCGAAGGCCCGCGGGAAGGACACCTCACCGACATCTGGACCATCGCGCCGGACGGCGGCGGAGCGCGCCGGCTCACCCAGCGGGTCAGCAGCGCAACGGCTCCATCCTGGGATCCGGACGGTGGCAGGATTGCGTTCTTCGGCGCCGAGGATCCGGGCGAATCGCTGCGCCGGGTGTGGGTCGTGTCCGCAAACGGCGGGGACGAGCGGCCGCTCACGTCTTCCGACGTCGATGTGGCGAGCTATCCGGTCGCCTCGCCGTCCTCCGCGGCGTGGTCGCCCGATGGATCGGAGCTGGCCGTGCTGCTCGCGTCGGCTGGCACCACCCGCGTCCGCCGCGTGCCGCTGGGCGGCGGCGTCCGTCCCGACGGCGAGCGCGACGGCGAGGGGGCCGGTCGCCAGGTCACTTCGTTCAGCGCCGCGCCCGCCGCGAGGAAGATCGCGTTCGCCTGGTGCGACCTCGCGCTCGGCGGCGGAATCGCGGTGGCCGACTGGGACGGATCGCACGAGATCGCGATCGCCGACATGAACGACGCCTGGCGCGCCCGGCGGCGCAAGCCGCGCGTCGAGCGGCGCACGTTCCGAGGCACGCACTGCCCGATCGAAGGCTTTCTCTTGCGCCCCGCCGAAGGCTCTCGCCACCCTTTGCTCGTCGACGTGCACGGTGGGCCGCACAGTTACGTGGAGTTCGACTACCCGTACCATCCTTACTGGTACGAGCTCCTCGAGGCCGGCTGGGCGGTCCTCGCGCTCAACGCGCCCGGCTCCGGCTCGTACGGGAAGGAGTTCGCGATGCGGGTGCGCGGACGCTGGGGCGAGGAGGACCTGCCCGATCACCTCGCGGCCGTCGATTCACTGGTACGCGAGGGAATCGTGGACGACCAGCACCTCGCGATTGCCGGGAAGTCCTACGGCGGCTATCTGGCGGCGTGGGCCGTGGGAAAGACGCGCAGGTTCCACGCGGCGGTGGTGTCGGCTCCAGTCGCGGACCTGATCTCGCATTTCGGTACTTCCGACAGCGGCTTCTATGTCGATCCGTACGACATGCGCGGCGAGATCTTTTCCGAACGCGAACGATACTTGCGACTCTCACCAGCGACGTGGGTCGGCGAGGCGACCACTCCGGTCCTGCTGCTCCAGGGCGAGGACGACCTGCGCTGCCCCGCGGGACAGTCGGAGCAACTGTTCCAGTCCTTGATGCGAGCGGGCAGGGTCCCGGTCGAGATGGTGCTCTACCCGGGCGGCGATCATCATGTGGCGGAGGAAGGACGCCCCTCGCACCGCGTCGACTATCATCGTCGGATCGTCGAATGGATCCGCAAATGGGCGTAGCGGAGGAGAGCCGCGGCGTCGCACCCGGGGACGACCGTCCGCATGTTCGAACGATGGACCCTGTCACCCGTGTCGTCCGGCGGCTGTCCGCCATTGTCGTATTGCTGGTCGTGCTCGTCCTCGGGATGGGCGTGACGGCGGCCATTTCCCTGCGCGCCGCGGCGGCGGCGGATGGGCGGCGCCGGGAGGCCCTCGCGCAGCTAACCGCGACGAGCACGGCGGCTCGTCAGGCACTCGCGCGCTTCGAACAGCAAAAGCAGGCGATCAGCGGAGACCCCGGCGGGCCGCTGGGAAGGATGGATCGACAGATCCAGCTCATGAGCATCATGGTCGACGAGCAGATGGTGCTGGTATCGGAAGTTGCTGCGCTGCACGAAGCGGCGGCGCATGCGCTCGGAGCGGAATCACCGTCCGGACGCGCGCAGGCCCGTGCGCCGGCGCGCAACCGGCGCTGACCTCGCAAATACGAGCGCACTCTTACGTAGGTCTGCGAATTATTCGGTCGGATTGCTACTGCTACCGTTCAGTATGTTCGGGCGAGAGGGCACGGTGAACGAGGGGCAGACG
>JBJMQD010000239.1:0-8908 GCA_045802855.1 Myxococcales bacterium
ACGTCCCGCTTCGAGGGCCGCGGCCCGCGCAGCGTGGCAGGCAGATCGTCCGCGGTGAGCTGCTCGCTCTTGCAGAGCACCACGGCGCGCTCGATGGCGTTCTCCAGCTCGCGGACGTTGCCGGGCCAGTCGTGGCTGAGGAGCGCGTTCAACGTCCCGGGCGCGAGGCCTTCGATCGTCTTGCCGTAGTTCTTCGCGTACTTGTCGATGAAATGGGCGGCGAGCGCGGGGATGTCGCCCTTGCGGTTTCGCAAAGGCGGGAGCGTCACCGCCACCACGTTCAGGCGGTAGAAGAGGTCCTCGCGGAAGTGCCCCGACTTCGCCTGCCCGCCGAGGTCCCGGTTGGTCGCCGCGACGACGCGGACGTCGACCTTGATCGTCTGTGTCCCGCCGACGCGCTCGAACTCCCTGGTCTGCAGCGCGCGCAGGAGCTTCACCTGCACCGTGGGCGAGATCTCGCCGATCTCGTCGAGGAACAGCGTCCCTCCGTCGGCGAGCTCGAAGCGGCCCTCCTTGCGACCCACCGCTCCGGTGAACGATCCGCGCTCGTGTCCGAACAGCTCGCTCTCGAGGAGCGTCTCGCTCAGCGCCGCGCAGCTCACCTTCACGAACGGCTTGTCCTTGCGCGGCGAGAGCTCGTGGAGCGCCTGGGCGATGAGCTCCTTTCCGGTGCCCGACTCTCCCAAGATGAGGACGGTCGCCTTGGTGGGCGCCGCCTGCCGGACGACGTTGTAGACCGCGGCCAGCTCGGGCGACTCGCCCACCATTCCTTCGAGCCGGAAGCGCTCGCGGACGCGCTCGCGCAAGCTCGCCGCCTCGCGCACGAGCTGGCGCTTCTCGAGCGCCTTGGCGATGAACACCAGCACCGCGCTCACGTCGAGCGGCTTGACGAGATAGTTCTCCGCCCCCGCCTTCACGGCCTCGACCGCGGTCTCGATCGAGGCAAAGGCGGTCATCATGATGAAGTTAGCCTCTGCCCCGGTCTCCTTCGCCTTCCGCAAGAGCGCGAGCCCGTCCATCCGGGGCATCCACACGTCGGCGAGGACCAGGTCCGGACTCCATTCCTCGATCCGGGCGAAACCTTCCTCGCCGTCCGCCGCCTCGGAAATCTCGTAGCCTTCCTCGGAGAGGATGGTTCGCAGCGCCGCTCGGGCGTTGGCTTCGTCGTCGACTACCAGGATCCGCTGCTTGGCCATGGGGTACTCGTTGACAGCAACCTACATGCCGTTCGCCCGCCGGGAAAGGCCGGGGCACGCACATCCTGCGTTCGCGCAATGCTTGCGCCCTCCAGAGGGACCGCCTTTGCGCGCCTCCGCAGCTTTTGCGCAAACCGCTTTTTCCCGCCAGACTCGCTCTTGCGCGCATTTCCTCGGCGGCAGTAGCGTGCTGCATCAAATGGGGGAGACGATTTTCGCGGAGCTGAAACGCTACGTCGGCTTCGACGCCGCCGACGCCGCTGCCCTCCGCGGTCTCCTCTCCGTCGCCGAGCCGCATTTCGAGCGGATCTCGATCCTCTTCTACGATCGCATCCTGGCGCACGAAGGCGCACGCAAGGCGCTGGAAGGCGGAGAGAGCCAGGTCGGTCACCTGCGTCACACGCTGGTCGGGTGGATGACCGAGCTGTTCCGCGGTCCCTGGGACGAGGCCTACTACGAGGTCCGCGCCCGCATCGGGCGCAAGCACGTCGCCATCGCCCTGCCCCAGCACTACATGTTCGGCGCGATGAACGTGCTCCGCCAGGAGCTGAACGCCGTCGTCGACGAGACGTATCTCCGGAATCCGGAGGAGCTGCGCAAGGCGCGGATCGCGGTCGGCAAGATCCTCGATCTCGAGCTCGCCATCATGCTCCATACCTACCGGGAGGACCTCCTCTCGCAGCAGGCGCGCGCGGAACGGCTCTCGACCTTCGGCCAGCTCGTCGGCTCCATCGGCCACGAGCTGCGCAATCCGCTCGGGGTGATGGAGAGCTCGCTCTACATCCTCAAGGGCAGGATCGGCGAGGACGCGCGCGCGCAGAAGCACGTCGAGCGCATCGGCGAGCAGCTCGGGATCGCGAACAGCATCATCAAGGACCTCCTCGACATGATCCGGGACCGGCCGCTCGCCGCCCAGCGGCTGCGCCTCCGCGACGTCGTGGAGACGGCGACGAGCCAGCTCCACCTGAGCCTCGGCCTCGAGTCGCTCGCCGATCTACCCGAGATCGACGGAGACCCGAACCAGCTCCGGCAGGTCTTCGTGAACCTGCTCGACAACGCGACGCATGCCGCCGGCGAGGCCGGCTGGGTGCGGGTCGAGGGCGAGGTCGAGAACGGGCTCGTGGCGGTGGGCATCGAGGACAGCGGCAAGGGCGTCGACGAGGCCACCCGGCGGCGCCTCTTCGAGCCCCTCGTCACCACCAAGCAGAAAGGGATCGGGCTCGGCCTCGCGCTCGTGAAGCGGATCGTCGAGCGGCACCGGGGAACCATCTCCTACGAGCCGCGGGGAAACGGCGCGCGATTCGTCGTGCGCGTGCCAAAGGCAGAAGCGAATGCGCCGGTATCTGATCGTTGACGACAACAGGGCCTTCGCCGAGAACGTGGCGGAGATCCTGGAGGACGACGGCGCCGAGGTGACGGTCGTCACCGGCGGCGCCGAGGCAATCGAGGCCGCCCGCAAGACGAAGTTCGACGCCCTGATCACCGACATGCGGATGCCGGTGATGAGCGGCGCGCGCCTCGTGCACGAGATCCGCGCAGTCGATCCCGGCCTCCCCGCCATCGTGGTGACGGCCTACACGGGCGAGGACGATCTCACCGCCGCGCGCGACGAGGGACTGCTCGCCGTCCTGCCAAAGCCCGCGCCCATTCCCCGTCTGGTGGAGCTCTTGCGGCACGCGCGCCGCGACGCTCTCGTCGCGCTCGTCGAGGACGATCCCGCGCTCGCCGACAATCTCGCCGAGGCGCTGCGCGATCGCGGCTTCTCGGCGGTGACCGCCCAGACCGTCGCCGAGACGGGAAGGCTCGGCGGGGTGAAGCCGTTCGTGGCCCTCGTCGATATCCGGGTGAAGGGCGGCTGCGACGGCGAGGCGCTCCGCACGGTGCTCGCGCAGAACCCCGGCCTTCCGGTGCTCGCCATGACCGCGTTCCCGGACGCGAAGCACGTCGTCGAGACGATCCGCGTCTTCGAAAAGCCGTTCCAGACAGGAAAGCTGCTCGACGCGATCGAGACGGTCCACGAGGACAGCCGATGACCCAGCGGGCCCGCGTCCTTCTCGTCGACGACAACGCCGCGCTGCTGGACAACCTCGCCCAGATCCTCGACGACGAAGGGTACGACGTGCGCACCGCGCCGACAGGCGCGAAGGCCGTCGCGGCCGCGAGGCCCGGATTCGACGTCGCGCTCCTCGACGTGCGGCTTCCCGACGCCGACGGAACCGAGCTGGCGGAGAAGCTGCGCGAGATCTCTCCGGAGGGAGCGATCGTGCTCCTCACCGGGTTCGCCACACTGGAGACGGCGATCGCGGCCGTGCGCGCGGGAGCCTTCGCGTATCTCGTCAAGCCGTGCTCGACGCCCGATCTGCTCCTCACCATCGAGCAGGCCTTGCGCCAGGTGCGGCTGCACGCGGAGAAGCGGGAGCTTTCGCGCCGGGCGCAGGTGGCCGAGAAGCTCGCGGCGGTGGGAACGATGACCGCCGGGCTTTCGCACGAGATCCGCAACCCGCTCAACGCCGCCGGGCTGCAACTCGCGGTGCTCGAGCGGCGGGTGATCAAGCTTCCCCACGCGGATCAGCCGGCTCTCCTCGAGCCGCTCCGCCTCGTGCGCGACGAGATCGGACGGCTCGAGCACCTCCTCGAGGACTTCCTCCAGTTCGCCCGCCCGCGCGAGCTGAACCTCGGCCGCGTCGATCCCGCCAACGCCGTCGAGTCGGTGGTGGGCTTCCTGGGCGGCGACGCGGAGCAGCGGCGGATCACCTTCGAGCACGCAGTCGCGCCCGGTATTGCCGAGGCAGCCGCCGATCCGGAGCGGCTGCGGCAGGTGCTGATGAACCTCGCCATCAACGCGCTCGACGCGACGCCGGGCGGCGGCAAGGTGCGCATCGAGGCCCGCTCCGACGGACGCGAGGTGCTCTTCCTCGTCGACGACTCCGGACCGGGCATCGCGCCCGACGCGCGCGATCGGCTCTTCGAGCCCTTCTTCACCACCAAGCCGAGCGGCTCCGGCCTGGGGCTCGCCATCGTGCACGCGATCGTCTCGCAGCACGGCGGCACCATCAAGATCGACTCGTCGCCGCTCGGAGGGGCCCGCTTCGCCGTCCGCCTGCCTCAAGCCTGACGGCTAGTGGGCGACGGCATGCAGCGCGGGCAACCCCGTATTCGCCTGGCAGCTGCCGATGCACGGCTTGTCGCAAGTGACGAGGTCCGGATCCGGCGATCCGGCGCAGCGGCGAACGCCGAGCACCCGGAGGGAGTGGACGTCCCTCGCGATCGTGGCGCGGACGTCGCGCCTGCGAAGTGGACAGAAGAGGGTCCGCTCCTCGACGTGGAAGGTGCGCTCCCCGGCAGAGTCGAGCAGCAGCAGGATGGCGATGCCAGCCGCGCCGAGAAGGATGGGAACCAGGCTGATCCAATGCGCTTGTCCGGTCATGGACGACCTCGGTTGTGACCGGTCCGCGCCAGCTCGGCGCGGATCAATGCCAATTCAAAGCAATCGCCGTTCCGCCCGCCCGTACGTGCATCTGCGCGTCAGCCGGACTTCAGGAGCGGCTCCGGATACGAATCGTTTTCCTCGGCCCCGCCGAGAGCCTCGGTCCTGTGCAGGTATTTGCGCGCGTTGACGGAGAAGCGCCGCAGCCTGCGCCCGACGGTCGTCGACGAGATCCCCAACACGTCCGCGACTTCTTCGTGCTCCATCCCGAAGACGAGCACCCCCAGCGCCACGGCCTGGGTCTGCTCGTCGAAGCGCGAGAGGATCTTGCGCACGAGCTGCCGGTGGGCGACGGCGTCAGTCCCGTCGTTCGTCCTCGGCTCCTCGACCAAGTCGATCGACTCCTCGGAGTGCCGGGCGGCGTTGCGGATGAGATGGAGGCAGTGGTTGATCGAGACCCGGTAGATCCAGCGGATCGCGCTGTCGCGCGTCGGCAGCTTGCCGACGTTGCGGATGAGCCGGATGAACACCTCCTGCGTGGCGTCGTGGACGGCGTCCTTGTCTCCGAGGAGCCGATAGCAACGACGGTGGATCGCCGGCCCGTAGAGCTTGTACAGCTCGACGACCTTGTCACGCTCCAGATCGGCCTCGGACGCCGCGGCTTCGTTCGTGCTCGCGCGCAAGACTGGCCCCCCCCCTTTGATCGATCCCCGGACGTCCTTTCAAGCAATCAACATTCCAGTTGGGTTGCAGCGCAGCGGCACGGTGTCTGTAGAGAGGAACGCAGTCGTCAGCGGATTTCACACGTCGGCGCGGGGGCACGCTTCTTGCGAAACATGTGCGCATGGAAGCTACGGGCTCATTCGGCGCGCAGAAACTGCGCGATCAAGCGATGGACGTGAACGAGTTCCCGCGTGTCGAGGACGCGCTCTTGCGCAGGCTCGACGTGCCCGTGCCGCGCTACACGAGCTATCCGACGGCGCCGGTCTGGACCGAGGAGATCGGACCCTTCGCCTATGCGCAATCCGTCGTGCGCGCGGCGAGCGAACATCCGTGCGCGCCTCTGTCCCTCTACGTCCACATTCCGTTCTGCAAGGAGCGATGTTCCTTCTGCGGCTGCAACGTCGCCATCGCCCGCAACTCGAGCACCGCCGATCCGTACCTCGTCTCGGTCGCGCAAGAGATGGACGCGGTGAGCGAGCTGCTCGACGAGCGGCGGACGCTGTCGCAGATTCACTGGGGAGGGGGCACTCCCACCTTCCTCGACGAGGAGCAGATCGGGAAGCTCTTCGGCGCCATCTCGTCGCGCTTCCGCATCCTTCCCGACGCGGAAATCGCGGTCGAGATCGATCCGAAGGTGACGTCCCCCTCGCAGCTGAAGCTCTTGCGCTCGCTCGGTTTCAACCGCCTTTCGATGGGGGTGCAGGACCTCGATCCGAAGGTGCAGGAGGCCATCTCGCGCATCCAGACTCCCGAGGAGACGCGAGAGATGCTCCAATGCGCGCGCGAGCTCGGCTTTCGCGGGATCAACTTCGACCTCATCTATGGGTTGCCGCGGCAGACCCCGAGGAGCTGGGCGCGCACTCTCGAGCAGGTGCTGGAGATGGGTCCGGACCGCGCCGCGGTGTACGCGTTCGCGCACGTTCCCGATGTGCGCCCGAACCAGCGGCGTCTTCCCACCGCCGAGCTGCCGCACGGGCTCGACAAGCTCTCGCTCTTCCGTCAGGCGTGGGAGGCGTTCACGGGTCAGGGGTACCGCCCGATCGGCATGGACCACTTCGCCAGGCCCGACGACGAGCTCGCCGCGGCGCAGGCGACCCGCACGCTCACCCGCAACTTCCAGGGCTACTCGGTGCGGGCGGCGAACGACGTGATCGCGCTCGGCGTGTCCGCGATCAGCGACATCGGCGGCGTCTACGCGCAGAACACGCATTCCCTCAACCGGTACGCGGCTGGGATCGACAAGGCGGGCCTCGCCACGGAACGCGGGTTCACGCTCTCGCAGGACGACGTGCGCAGGCGGCGGATCATCACGCAGATCATGTGCAACTTCTTCGTCGATCTGGGCGACCGCGCCGAGGAGGAGTTCGGGACGGAGCTGTCGAGCCTGCGGGAGCTGTCGCAGCAAGGGCTCGTCACGGTGGACGGATCCCAGGTCGAGGTCACTCCGCTCGGAAGGATCTTCGTCCGCAACGTCGCGTCCATCTTCGACGCCCACCTCACCGAAGGCTCCCGGCCCTTCTCGAGGGCCGTCTAGCGCAGCGGTTGCGCGCAGAAAGTGCTCCGGAACGGGCGGCGCGCAAATCGAGCGCGCAAGGGATGCTGCCGGGCCCGGATCCGCTGGCGAAGAGTTTGCAGTCTTGGCGATGTAAGGAACCCGGAGGAATCATGCGTATCGTCTTGGCCGCTTTCATCGCCCTCATCACCGCCTGCCGCCCCGCGAGTGCAGCGCCCCTCGCTACCGGGACGGCTCCCGCCGCCGACGGAGGGGTGCGCGGCAAGCTCCTCGAGCGCCTCGACGCGGGGAGCTACAGCTACCTGCGCATCGCCACGCCATCGGGAGAGATCTGGGCGGCGGTTCCGGTCGCGAAGGTGAATCCGGGAGCGACGGTCGAGATCGAGCAACCGATCTGGATGCAGGATTTCGAGGGCAAGGCGGTCGGGCGGAAGTTCTCCAAGATCGCCTTCGGCACGCTCGCTGGCGCTGCGCCATCCGAGCCGCCCGCGGGCCCCGCGCCCTCCCGGCCGCTCGCGGCCGCGCCCGTCATGCCGGCGAGCTTCGTCCATCCGCCTTCCGCCGACGCGCCCGCCGCGGAGGCCGGTAAGGTCAAGGTCGAACGGCTCGCGGGCCCCTCCGGCCAGACGGTGGAACAGGTCTTCGCCAAACGCGCCGCGCTCAACGGGAAGGCCGTAGGCGTGCGCGGCAAGGTAGTAAAGGTCACTTCCGGGGTGATGGGCCGCAACTGGGTCCACCTGCGCGACGGCACCGGCGCCGCGGGAAGCGACGACCTCCTCGTCACCACCCAGGACGAGTGCGCGGTCGGCGACGTGGTGGTTGCGAGAGGCACCGCGCGCACCGATCAGGACTTCGGCGCCGGATACAAGTACACGGTGCTCATCGAAGGCGCGAAGCTGCAGGACAAGTGACGGTGTGCGCGGCGGTATGTCGCGCCGCGTTCGTCGACCCGCCATTTTAGCGCGTTCAGCGGATCCGGAACCGCAAGGCGTGCGGCGGTTTCTTCCTTAGTGAAATGCGCAAAAGCCGATAGCGACATTATAAATCGGTAAGGCATGGCGCTTGCGATCACTCCGCGCAAATCGGAGGTGTCATGCTTTCCAGATTCGATACTTGCGGCAAACGGTCGCAATCCTGTAAGGGCATGTTGCTGGCGAGTCTGCTCGCGACGATCGCGTGCTCGGGTTCCGCGGGCCAGGATGGCACGCAAGGTCCGGCGGGTCCCCCCGGGCAGCCGGGCGCCGACGCCTCCGCCGTGGTCGACTACGGCGTGCTCACGCCGGGCGAGCTGGAGATCGCCAACCTCGCCGCCGAGATCGAGGACGTCGTCATTCCGGCCGACGGGCAGCCCGTCGTCACCGTGAAGGTCACCGAGCGCCACGGCCATGGCGTCCGCGGGATGTCGGCCGCGGCGACGAGCTGGCGGTTCGCGATGATCAAGCTCAACCCGGCCGCCGACGGGATCGGCAACGACACCTGGGTGAGCTACATGGCGCCAAACGACAAGAGCACCGCCGGGACCGAGACGGCGAACGCCACCGGGCTCACCGATCTCGCGGACGGCACCTATCAGTATCGATTTACAAAGAACATCACCGCCGGGCCCGCGGCTGCGGGAACGAAGTACGAGCCCGCGAAGGTCCACCGCCTGGTCCTGTTGCTGTCGGCGACGGGAAACCCGTTCACGCCGGTCAACGCGGTCAAGGAGTTCGTCCCCTCGACCGGCGCGGACGTGACCGGGAAGAACGACAAGGTGGACGGCAAGGCGTGTCTCGAATGCCACACCCAGTTCCGCGCCACCTCCGGTGCAACCGGCGAGCTGGGATCGGGCCAGTTCCACGGCGGCGTCCGCTTCGACGTCCGCACTTGCGCGGCTTGCCACAACGATCAGAAGCGATTCGCAGCCACCAACTCCGGCCCCGACTCTCCCGTCATCGCCTCCGACGGAACCTGGAAGGGCGAGATGACGGTGATGAACGGCGAGGCATTCGTGAACCTCCCCGTGTTCATCCACAAGATCCACATGGGCGAAGAGCTCAAGATGACGGG
>JBJMQD010000421.1:0-19199 GCA_045802855.1 Myxococcales bacterium
TCATCATCGAGAACACGCCGCTGTTCGGGCGCGCCATCGGCCTCTCGCCGATCCCGCGGTACGCGGACTTCACCTGGATCTGGACCGCCGCCATCGCGACCATCCTCATCACCAAGCGCCTGCGCGACTCGACGCACGGCAGGGCTTTCCTGTCGGTGCGCGAGGACGAGGTCGCGGCGGAAGCGATGGGCGTCGACACCACCGGCTACAAGGTGCGCGCGTTCGTGATCAGCTCGGCGCTGGCGGGCGTCGCGGGCGGGCTCTCGGGAGCGTTCGAGGGCAACCTCGCCCCGCAAAGCTTCACGTTCGTACGATCTTTCGAGGTCGTCGCGATGGTGGTGCTGGGCGGGATGGGGTCGATCACCGGATCGACGATCGCCGCGGCGGTGCTGACCCTGCTCCCGGAGTACCTGCGCAGCGTCGCCAACCTGCGCATGGTCATCTACTCGATCGCCTTGATCGTGCTGATGCTCGTCCGGCCTCGCGGGCTCCTCGGCACGACCGAGCTGTGGGACGTGGCGCGCAACTTCTGGCGCAAGCGGCGGAGGCGGCCGGGCGTCGTCGTGCCGCGCGTTTCTCCGGAGGCGAGCGAGTACTTGATCGACGTGCAGCGCGCGACCATCCGCTTCGGCGGCCTCACCGCCGTGAGCGAGTTTTCACTGCAAGTGAAGCCGCGGGAGCTGGTGGCGTTGATCGGACCGAACGGCGCCGGGAAGACCACGGTCTTCAACATGCTCACCGGCGTGTATCCGGCGACGGAGGGACGGATCCTGGTCGCGGGACGAGATACTCGCGGTCTCGCGCCGCACGTCATCGCGCACCTGGGCCTCGCGCGCACCTTCCAGAACATCCGCCTCTTCCGCGAGCTCACGGCGTTCGACAACGTCCGGGTCGCCTGCCACCACCTGACCCGCGAGTCGATGGCCGCGGCGGTCCGCGAGGGCGAATTGGCGGAGGTGGAGGAGAAGTGGATCGCCGAGCGCTCGGACGAGCTGCTTGCGGTGATGAGCCTTTCCCATCGACGCGACGATCTGGCGAAGAGCCTCCCCTACGGCGAGCAGCGCCGCCTGGAGATCGCCCGCGCCCTCGCCACCGGACCGAAAGCCCTCCTTCTCGACGAGCCCGCCGCCGGGACGAACGCTCGCGAGAAGGCCGATCTGATGACCCTCATCCGCGCCATCCGCGACCGGTTCGGCGTCGCCATCGTGCTCATCGAGCACGACATGAAGCTCGTGATGGGCGTCTCGGAGCGCATCCTGGTGCTCGACCACGGCATCACCATCGCTCGCGGTCTGCCGCGCGAGATCCAGTCCAACCCGAAGGTGATCGAGGCGTACCTCGGCGAGAAGTACGCGAAAGAGCATGCGGCGCAGATCGCTCAGGCGGGGCGGACGTGAGCGCGACCATGCTTTCGCTGCGCGACCTCGACGTGCACTACGGCGCGATCCACGCCTTGCGCGGAGTCTCGTTCGAAGTCGGCGAGGGCGAGATCGTCACCTTGATCGGCGCGAACGGCGCGGGAAAGACCACCACGCTGCGGGCGGTGAGCGGGCTCTTGCGTGCCTCTGGCGGCAGCATCGAGTACCGCGGGGAGCGCACCGCGGGGCTCAAGCCGCACAAGCTGGTCGAGCGGGGGCTCTGCCACGCTCCCGAGGGGCGCGGCATCTTTCCCAACCTGACGGTGCGCGAGAACCTCCAGCTGGGTGCCTTCCTGCGGCGCGACGCGGACGGAATTACCAAGGACATGGAGCACGGCTTCTCGCTCTTTCCGATCTTGAAAGAGCGGGAAAAGCAGATGGCGGGGACGCTCTCGGGCGGCGAGCAGCAGATGCTGGCCATCGCGCGGGCGCTCATGGCGCAGCCCAAGCTGCTCCTGCTCGACGAGCCGTCGCTCGGTCTCGCGCCGCAGGTGACGGAAACGATCTTCCACATCATCGAGGAGATCAATCGGCAGGGCGTGACCATCCTGCTCGTCGAGCAGAACGCCCACCTGGCGCTCGGCATCGCGCACCACGGACACGTGCTGGAGACCGGGCAGGTCGTACAAAGTGGGACAGGCCAGGAACTGCTGCGGAGCCCTGAAGTCCGCAAGGCCTACCTGGGCGAGTGAGCGCCCGCTTGCCTTGCGGTCGCCGTCGCGTGCAATAAATGGTGCGCGAGGAGCGTACAGAGAGCACCGATGTTTCCGTCGAGCCTTCCCACCACGCTTTCGAAGGAAAGCCTGTCCATCCGCGCCCGATGGGCGCGCAAGAAGTTCCGCTCCTTCTCGCGCGAGATGCAGCGCCCGCCGGTCAATGCGGACCCGATGGTCAGCGCGCTCTACGGCGCGGCCCAGCCGGTGCTGGGCGCGCGGATCCTTCTCCGGGATCCGGAACTACTGAAGGAAGGCCTCGTCCCCGCCGCCTGGCTCGCCGCGTTCTGCGCGGTATGCGCCCTGGTGAGCCCCGCCGAAGGGCCGATCTGGATGGGGCGGCTCAAGACCTTCTACCGGACGTTCGCGGTGCTCGCGCCAGTTCCGTCGATCATCTTCGCCAAGCACTACGCCCGTCTCGCCGCGCAGGTGCGATGGAAGCTCGGTTTCGGCGCTTGCGGGCCCCGGGAGTACCCGCTCTTCACTTCTGCCCGGCGCGCGGTGCAGCAGGCGATCGTCATCGCCATCGGGCTCGCGCCGCTGGCGATCGTCTGGCACCTGATTCCGTTCCTCGGCCAATGGATCTCGAAGCTCGTCTTCGGCGCCTGGGCAGTGCACTGGGTGGTGGTGGACGCCTACGACGACGCGCGGGTGCTGCTCCCGGGCGAGTCGGTCAAGAGCGCCGAGGAGACGGATCGGCGCGCGCAGAGTCCGTGGTTCGTGAGGGCCTTCCTGCACGGCGCCGACAAGATTCCCTTCCGCCCGGTGGCGGGGCTCCTGCGCAAGTTCGCGCGCTTCTGCGATCGGCTGGCGCTCCCCTGGCGAGGCGAGTTCGCGCTGATGGAGGGGCAACCCTTCATCTCGACGGGTTTCGCCCTGATGACCGCGACGCTGCTCGCGGTGCCGGTGATGAACCTGCTCTTCCGCCCGATCATCCTGGTGGCCTCCTCGCACCTGCTCGGCCACCTCGAGGCGGAAGACCCGGCCACGCAGCACCCCGGCATGCCGGTCGCCCCCCGCGCTCTGCCCGGGCGCTAGTCCGAGGCAGCGAACCGTTCTGGTTCACTGCAGACGCGCTGCGCTCGCTCCCCCTGTTGCGGGATGCGCTCCGTCGACGAGCGCCGCGTACACGAGGGCGTTGATCACGCGTCGATAGTGCCACCGCGTCGGGCCCGGTGAATGGGCCAGGAAGACGACCTGCAGGTCCTCGACGGGATCCACCCACCAGTTGGTGCCGCTCGAGCCCGGCCACGCGTAATCGCCCACCGAGCCGAAGAGCGGAGTGATGCCCGGGGTCGTGCGGACGGCGAGGCCGAGCCCGAACCCGTAGTCCGCGCGCGTCGGATCGGCATTGCCGATCAGGTTCTTCACCTCGGGCGCGAGCTGGTTCGAGAGCATGTAGTCGACGGTCTTGCGACCGAGGAGATGGGCATTGCCCGCGCTGCCACGGTTCGCGAGGAGGAGCGCGAAGCGCAGGTAGTCGGCGGCGGTGGAGGTCGCGCAGCCGCCTCCGCATTCGAATTTCGTCGGCTCGGTCGCGAGAGGGTCGACGGATTGCGGCTTGCCGGTGTCGGGATCGGCCGGAAGGGCCTTGGCGTAGCGCCCCGCCTTCGCGGGCGGGATGAGGAACGCGGTGTCCGCCATACCGAGCGGTTGCCACAGGCGCTTTGCCAGAAGCGCACCCAGGGTCTCGTGAGTGACGCGTTCGAGAAGGAGCCCGAGGACGTCGAGCCCGAACCCGTAATCCCAGACCGTCCCCGGCTGGTACAAGAGCGGCGAGGACGCGAGCTTGTCGAGGAACTGGTTTCCGTCCAGCGAGAGCGCCGCCGCCGCGCTCCCTGACGGGTACATCTTGTGAACGGCGGTGGTGCCGCGGCCGCCGTACACCAGCCCCGACGTGTGGATGAGCAAGTCCCGGATGGTGATCTGCCGCTTCGCCGGAACCGTACCCGCAATGGCGTCACCTGCGGGGCTCAGTTGCGCCACCTTCATCTGCGCGAACTGCGGCAGGTACTTCGAGACTGGATCGTCGAGGGTGAGCGCACCTTCCTCGACCAGCATGAGCGTCGTCGCGGCCACCATGGGCTTCGTCATCGACGCGATGTTGAAGATGGCGTCCGTCGTCATCTTCGACCCCGCCGCCTTGTCGCGGAATCCGACGGCCTCGAAGTAGACGATCTTTCCTTTGCGGGCGACGACCACGACCGCCCCGGGAAGCCGGCCGTGCTCGACGTCGGACTGGAGCACGCTGGCGATGCGCGAGAGCCGCTCGGAGGACATGCCAACCTCCTCGGGAGCCGCCCGCGGCAGCGGAAGAGGCGCAGGCGCTGCCGTCGCGCGAATCGAAGTGAGTGCCGCAACACCGATCGATAAGAACGAAGCGAGCTGTGCTTTCATCGGGACCCCCGTTCGACGGTCGCAAAAGGATACAGGCATGGCACGAACGTTCCAAACGACGAGATGGGCACTCGTGCTTTGCGTCGCGTGCGCCTCGCTCGCGCCCGGGACCAAGAAGCGCGACGATCGCAAATGGGCCGCCAGCTGGACGACCGCGCCGCAGGGCGTGTTCCAGGGCGTGAACGCCCCGGCGCTGGCGAACTTCGCCTTTCCCTTCACCGCTCCCGCCCGCCCGCAAGCGAACAACCAGACGCTGCGGATGATCGTGAAGCCCGACATCTGGGGCGAGACGATGCGCATCCGCCTCTCGAACACCTTTGGCACAGGGCCGGTGACCTTCGGCCGGGTCGCGATCGGGCTGCAGTCCTTCTCCGGCGCGACGGTCACGGGCACGAACACCGTCGTCACCTTCGGCGGGTCGCAGTCCGTCACCGTTCCGGCGGCCCAGGAAGTATTCAGCGATGCCGTCCGCGTCCGCTTCGTCCACGAGACCGGCGATTTCTCGCGCGTCGATCCGGCGGTCGAAGGCCGCAACCTCGCCATCTCCATGTTCATCCCGGGGCAGAGCGGGCCGATGACGTTCCACAGCACCGCCCTGCAGGAGTCGTTCCTCGGTGCCCCGGACAGCGGCGACCACACGCTCGACGACGGCGACGACGCGTTCCCGTTCGAGACTTCGTCCTTCTTCTTCGTCGACGCGGTGGACGTGCTCGCTCCCGCGGATACCCGCGTCCTCGTCGGCGCCGGCAGCTCGTCCGTCGACGGATCGATCACCACTCCGGGCAACAACGACCGCTTCCTCAACTGGATGTCGCGACGGCTCCATGCGGCCTTCGGGCAGCACGTGTCGGTCGTGAACGAGGGAATCGGCGGCGACACCGCAGCGGTGCCCGGACGCGGTCAACTCCGCCCGCTGGCACAGGTACTCCCCGAGCGGTTCGAGAGGGACGTCCTCGGCGTCAGCGGCGTCACCGACGTCCTGTTCTACGCGGGCACGAACGATTTCGGGTTTTTCATCCCGCCCGAGCAAAGCATCGATTCGCTCCGCAGCCTGGTCGGCATCCTCCACGCGAGGGGCATCAACGCGATCGGCGCCACCCTCATCTCGAACGTCGGGCAAGCGGGGACGACAACCGAGACCTACGCGGCGCACGACCGGATCAACCAGTTCATCCTCCGCTCGGGCGTCTTCGACAGCACGGCGGACTTCTTCGGAGCCACCCGCGATCCGAACAACGCGGACCCGCTCACCACCTTGCTCATTCCCAGGTTCGCGACGCACAGCGATCCAGACGGGACCCCGGACTTGCTGCATCTCGGCCGCGCCGGAGCGCAGGCGGAGGGACAGCAACTCGACGTGCAGTTCTTCGCCCCGGGGCGCCATCGCCGCTGAAGCGGCGTCAGCGAGGCCGATCGCCCGCCAATGTGATCCGGTGCATCACGCGGCGGTGGCCGTGGTAGTCGTTCACCGGATTGTGCTGCGCGCAGCGGTTGTCCCACAGCGCGAGCGAGCCGACCTCCCAGGAGAAGCGGCAGGTGAATTCCGGCCGGATGAGGTGCTGGAAGAGGAACCCCAGGATGGGCGCGCTCTCCTCCTCCGTCATGTCGCGGAAGCGCACCGTGTGCGCGAAGTTGACGTAGAGCGCCTTGCGACCCGTCTCCGGATGCGTGCGCACGGCGGGATGCTCCGCGGTCAGGTCGCCGCGGGCGCCGTCGCGTCCGTCGGTCTTCAGCCGGTCCTCGCGCGTTCGCGTCACGTCCGCCTTGGCAGAGGAGTTCACCGCCACGAGCGGATCGAGGAGGCGCTTCATTCCGTCCGACAACATCTCGTAGGCGAGGTACATGTTGGCGAAGATCGTGTCGCCGCCGAGTGGCGGTACCTCGCGCGCGAGCAGCATCGAGGCCATCGGCGGAACCTCCAGATACGCGGTGTCCGAGTGCCACACGCCGCCGAAGTTGACCTTCTCGTGCTCGAGCTTTTTCACCTCGACGATCTCGGGAAATCCGGGGATGCCCTTCACGAACGGGTACTCGATCGGCTTCCCGATCCGCCGCGCGAACGCAAGGAAGTCGGACGGCGAGAGGGGCTGATCGCGGAAGAACAGGACGAGGTGCTCGAGCCAGGCCGCACGGATTTCCGCGACTTCACCGTCCGTGAGGGCGCGAAGGTCGACGCCGCTCATCTCGGCGCCGAGCGCGCCCGCGATGCGCTTCACCTTCATGAGGCCTCTTTACACCCGCTCTAGCGTGAGGTTCCGCACCCCCGCGACGCGGCCGTCCTTGTCGAGCCACACCGCACCCGCGCCCGGGTAGCGCGCGAGCAGCGCCTCCGCCCGATCGCGAGGAAGGATCATCAGCGGCTTCGTGAGGGCGTCCGCCACGAGGCCCGTTGGCGCGGCGACCGTCACTCCGGAGATCGACGGCGGCGAGTCGCCGGTGCGCGGGTCGAGGATGTGGTGGTGGACGAGATCGTCGGTGAAGGGCGTCGCGTAGTCGCCCGACGTGGCGAGGAAGCGTCCGTCCATGCGCACCGCGCCCACCAGCCTCTCGGGGTCCCGCGGATGGCGGATCCCGACGGTCCACGGCGCGCCCGGCTGTCGCGAGCCCTCGGCCCCCCACTCTCCCGCGTCGACGAGGTGGTCGTGGACGCCTCGCCGTCGCAGGGCGGCGACCGCGAGGTCCGCCGCGTATCCCTGCGCGATGCCGTTCAGCGTCAGACCCATTCCCGGACGCGCGAAGGCAATGCGGTCCCGTTCGACTTCGAGCATCCGGAAATCCACCCGGGAACGGGCGTCCCGAAGCTCCGCGGGCGAAGGCAGCCTCCCTTCGCGACGGCAGCGGGTCCAGAGGAGCCAGAGCGGCTGCACCGTCGGGTCGAACGCTCCGTCCGAGGCGTCGGCCATCGAGCGCGCGCTTTCGAGCACCTTCACGAGATGGGGATCCGGCCGCTCCAGCATGCCAGACGAGTTGAGGCGTCCCACCTGGCTGTCCGGGCGGAACACGGTCATGGTCGCATCGACGTGGCGGATGGCCGCGAGCGCCTCTTCCACGGCGGTAGCCGCGACCTGGGCGTCACCATGCACGGCGGCAACCGACACCGAGGTTCCGAACGCCAGCGCCGCGCCGCGCACCAGCACGCGTCCGTCCGGCAGCGGCTCTGACCCGGAATCGCGCCGTCCCCGGGTGCGGGAGAGCGCGACGGCAGCCGCTGCCGCGAGCGATCCCCCGAGGAAAGTCCTCCGCTTCACGGCGTCTCCCTGCCGCGCATGGGCGCCCGTCCTTTGAGTTGCAAGAGCCGCGGCGCGCAGAGCGAGTCGCTGTGGAAGACCGCGACGCAGTCCATGCACTGGAAGCATTCGGCGTAGTCGACGCGCCCGTCCTCGGCGATCGCCTGGTACTCGCAGCGGTGGCGGCACGTCTGACAGGGCCGCCCGCATTCCGCGCGCCTCGGGATCCAGTTGAGAATGCGAAGCCGGCCGCCGAGGGCGAGAAACGCACCGAGCGGGCAGAGGTAGCGGCAGAACGCCTTCTCCACCAGGACGCCGAGAGCGACCAGCGCGGCGGCCCAGGCGACGTAAGGCCACGAGCGGGCGAAGGCGAGCGTGATGGCGGTCTTGAACGGCTCGATCTCGACCGCGCGATCCGTCCACGGTCGCGAGGCGACCGCGGTGGCCAGGATCGCCGCCAGGACCACGTACTTGAGACGCTTCAGGGCCCGATCGGTGCCGGGCGCGAGCCGCCGCCGCCGCACGCCCGCGGCGCGTGCGACCAGCGCGGTCAGCTCCTGCAAGGCGCCGAACGGGCACAGCCAGCCGCAGAACGCGCCGCGCCCCCACACGACCAGGGCGCCGAGGACGAAGAGCCATAGGAGCGTGCTCATCGGGTCGAAGAGGAAGAATCCCCAGCCGTGCCCGGCCAGGGTGGCCTGCACAAGCGCGACGACGTTCACGATGGAGAGTTGTCCCTGCGCCCAGAACCCGACGAAGACGAGGGTGAAGCAGAGGAACGCCGGCCGGAACCAGCGCAGGCGCTTTGCGTCCTTGACCAGTAGCGAGGGCCGCCCCAGGACCCATGCGAGCGACGCGAGCGCGACGAGGAGCACGGCGATTTCGCCCCACCGGGCCTTCCACACCGCGCGGAAGCTGCGCGGATCGTCCGGCGCGGGTATGAGCCACTTCGCCGGGACGCGCACATCGAACGGCAGCTCGCGAGTGACCTTCTCCGCGAACATGCCGCGCGCCCTCGTGATCTTGAGCCCGAGTCGCATCGTCGCGCCCGGGTCGAGCCCCGCTGGCGCGATGACCCGGAACGCCTTCCACGAGTCCGGCGTCGGCCCGCCGATGTCGCGCAGCCCGCCGTCGAGGTCGAGGTCGCGCATCTCGATGTTGAGCCCGCCCTGGCGGAGGACGATTCGCTCCGGCACCGATCCGCGCACGTGATCCTCGTCCGCAACCTCCCACCGCCCGCGCGAGCCCAGGAGCAGGACCTGATCGCCCGCGTCGATGCGCGCCTGCAGCCGGGTCCAGGCGCGGTCGTCGAGCAGGTTCCGGCCGGCGGTGGGGACGGTCGCGAGAGCTGCCCAGACCTCGACGAAGGCGTCGCCAGATCGGGCCGCGGCCGGATCCGCACCCGCCGCCGTGGTTCCAAGAAAGGCGCGCTCCACCTCGGCGTTGGTGACCACGAGCCGCTGCACGAGTCCCGCGCTCTCGAGCTCGTGGAAGGTATGCGACTCGAACAGGTCGGCGCGGACGCGTGCGACGAGGTCCGGATCGCGCGCGCCGGAAAAGCCGAGCTTCGCCCGGGCGACGCGGAGCGCGGAAGCGAGGACCGACTGGTGCACGATGCGCAGCGACGCGGTGGCCTTGGCGACGCCGTCGAGCACGACCGGCCCGCCGCCCTTCCCTGAGGAGCCCGCGCCGGGGCGACCGACCTTCACGTTCTGGTCGAGCCTGAGCCCCTTGTACTGGGTGAGGAAGCGGATCAGCGGTTCCTCGCCGAGACCCCCGACGAAGACGGGCTCGTGCTGCGTGAGAAGCCGCACGTCGACGAAAGCGCCCTGCGGATCGATGGCGACGAGGAGGTCCATCGGTGTGCCCGCGAACCCCGGAATGGGCGCGAGATCCGCCGATTCGAACACGTAGCCGACGAGGTCGGTTGCGAAGGCCGGCGGCCCGGACTGCTTGAAGATGGGCCAGACCGGCGGGTCCTTCTCGCGCTCGCCCACGACGTAAGGTGGAGGGAATGCCTCGGCGAGGCGGGCGTGATCGAGAACGCTGGCGCCCGCCGGCGCCGCGGCGACCCCGGCCGCGAGGAAGGCTGTGAGGAGCCGCATCCGGACAGGAAGCTGAGCAACGGGCACGCCAAGCCCGATCCGTCGATGGCGGGGAAGGCTTTCGAACGCCCGCGACAGGTCACGAGAACGCGAAAGATCTGCGCGCAACGGCCCGGCGAGCGCAGATTCTGCTCGCAATCACACCCGGTACACGTGCGTCTCGCGCAACGCGGCGCCGGAAGTCTCGCCGTCCGCATGCGCAAGATAGGTGGCGAGGCGCTCGAGGCCTCCGGCCTCGAGGAAGCCGCGCGATGGATCGCCGATCAGCACCGGCACCCCTGCCGAGCGGAGCCATCGCAACGCGCGCGCGGCGAGGTCCTTCTCGTAGAACACGTCGCCCGCGAGCACGACGTCCGCGTCGATCGCGCATCCGATCAGATCCCGGGTTTCGGTCCCGAGAGGCAGCGCGTTCAGCTCCGCGTTCAGCCGCGCCGCCGCAGAGGCGAACGGATCGACGTCGACGGCCACCGCGGACGCGGCGCCGGCGCGAAGCGCGGCCAGGGCCTCGACGGCGCCTCCGGAGCCGAAGTCCAGCACGCGCTTCCCGCGAACCGTCGCGGGATGATCGAGCACGTAGCGCGCGAGCGCCTGCCCTCCGGGCCAGCAGAATGCCCACCACGGGTCCACGAGCCCCGCGGCGGCCGCCTGCGCTTCGTTCGCGCGCCAGAGCGGGCAGTCCTCGGTGAGGAGGTGCAGCCGCAACTCGGGCACGAGCGGCGCCGGCACCACCACCGTGTGTGCGCGGATCACCGCATCGAAAAGGTCGGCGTCCACCCTTCCTTCACCGCTGCCTGCACCACCGACTCCTCGCCGACGATGGACAGCGTCGGATGCGCCTTCAGGCATTGCTGGAAGTCCCCCTGCACGTCCTTGGCGGACACCGTGGCGAGATCGCGGGCCACTTCGCCGAGATCCGGAGACAGGCCGATCCGCGTCCGGCGAAGGATCGAAGTGGCGACTTCCTCGTTGCTCATCTGCGAGAGCGCCACGCCCGAGGACTCGGCGTACCGGGCCCATTCCAGCGTCTGGTCGTCCATCGGCTTCGCCGCGAGCTGAGCCACCAGGTCATGAAGCTCCCGCAGAGCGGCGGGGAGCTTCGCGTTTTCGACGTCGGTCCGCAGGTCGAGGTACGCGGTGCCGTCCGCGAGCTCGACCGTGCGGCCGTGGACACCGTAGGACGCGCCGAGGCTGTCGCGGAGAATGCGTTCGAGCCGGTCGCGCGCCAGCACCGCGGCGAGGTCGTGACGCACCGCGATCGCGCCGGCGCTGATGTCGGGGAGCTGGCAGCCGAAACGGATCTCGCCCTGGGTAGCGCCGGGCCGCGCCGTCGTCACCGTCCGGACCGCCGCATCCTTCGCTTCCGCGCGAGAGAGTTTTGCAGCCGCGGGCGCGGCATCTCCTTTCCATCCGCCGAACGAGTCCTCGACGAATCCCTGGATCTGCTTCGGATCGAAGTCCCCGACGACAACGAGCCTCGCGTTCGAAGGGACGTGGGTGCGATCGATCCATTCGCTCGCTGCGCCTTCCGACGCGTTCTCGAGCTCGCCGTACTCGGAAACGTGGCCGTAGGGGCTCCCCGGCAGGACGGAGGAGAGGAACGCGCGATCCGCGCGCCGCTGCGGATCGCGCTCTCGCCGCTCGTAAGAGGGAAGGACGCTTTCCTTGTAGTGCATCTCCGACCGGGGCTCGAGATGCATCGTCCGCACCTTCTCGGCGAGCGTCGCGAGGATGGCCTCGGCATTGCCCGATGGCCCGTCGACGACGTGGATGATCGAGTCCGGCGTCTCTCTCTCCGAGGCGATTCCGCCATACTCCGACGGGTCGTTCAGCTCGGTCGCGGGAAATGCCATCGCCCGCGCGAACGCCCTGGCGCCCGCATCCTTCGCCGCCGAAGGTCCGACGCCGATGGAGATGCTCGCCGAGAGCAGCGGAAGTCCGGGCCGCCGGACCAGCACGACCGAGAGCCCGTTCTGCAAGCGCGTCGACTTGACCTCGCCCGGGTTCGCGAGGAGCTCCGTCACCCACGCCTTCGGCGGGGGAGGAAGCTTCTCCGACTTCCGCTCGCGCTCCGCGGACCCGGGGCCCCCCGAACCCGCGGCAAGCCGGGTGCCGCCGCCGTTCGGGACGAAGAGCACGGCGCGAGCCCGCTCCGAGGTCAGATAGGGACTCGCATACTCGACGAAACGCTCCGGCGTCACGGCGACGAGGTCGTGCAAGGCCCGCGACAGCACGGTCGGGTCCTCCGCGAAGTGGGTCACGAGCGCGCGTCTTTGGCCGCGCTGGACGAGGTCCTCCATCCCGAGGATCTCGTAGACCAGGGTTGTGCGCCGAAGTCGCGAGTACGCCACTTCGCCGAAGGTGTATCGGTTGCCCATCACGGTGCGGAGGTTCTCGTCGTCCGGATCGCGCAAGAAGCCGTTCACCACCTTGGGCGCTTCGCCGAGGACACTGTCGAGCGTCTTCTCCGGAGCGGTCGCCTCGTTCAACGAGACACGGCAGAGGAGCATCGAAGCGTCCTTGCCCCCTACGGGGAACACGTCGATGCTGGTGATGTCGCGGTCGTCGAGCCGCAGGCGCAAGAACCGGGAGCGAGCGGCGTTCGCCAGAAACGAGAGCAGGTACCCGTCGCGGTCGAACCCGCGCGGCATCGACCAGCCGATCCAGAGCTCGGGCGCGGCGATGGGAGCTTCGACCTTCGGGAGCCGTGCTGGCCTCAGAGGCGGAGCCGGCACGGGAGGAGGGACCGCTGCGAGCCGCTGCGGAAGCTTCACGGGCTGCGGCGCGGCGACGAGCGCTTCGGGCAGCGTGTCAGCGAGGAGATCTCCGGCCTTGTCGAGATCGAGGTTCCCCAGCACGACGACGGTCATGTTGTCCGGGCGGTAATGCGCCTTGGCGAACGCGACGACGTCTGCCTTGGTGAGCGCCGAGAGGCTCTGCTGGGTTCCGCCGATGGGGCTCGCGTTCGGATGTCCGGGCGGAAAGAGCGCGGACTGCAATCGAGGAAACACTTCACCGTTGAACCCGGTTTCGTTGCGCTCGCGCAGTTCATTCCGCACCACGTCGAGCTCGATCGCCCGCGCGGAATCCGCGATGTCCGAGACGGGAATCACCATTCGCACGGCCTCGGTCCGGAGCAGCTGCGGGAGCGCGGCGGCGGGACCTATCTCGAAATAGGTGGTGGCGTCGAAGTCCGTGGAAGCGTTCCACTGGATCGCCCCCGCCGCTTCGAGCATGTCCCTGAAGCTCTCCTTGCCGAACGGCCGCGACTGGAAGGCGAGGTGCTCGACGTAGTGGGCGAGGCCTTCCTTTCCCTTCGGATCGCTCGACGAGCCGCTCCCGACCACGACGAAGACGCCCGCGAGGGGGGTCCGCGTGTCCTTCTCCACCACCACGCGCAGGCCGTAAGGGAAGGCGAATGTGCGCAGAGGGAGATTGACGTTTTGCAGCTCGAGCTTCTGCTGTCTGACGACGTTGACGTTACCGCCGCAAGCGGCGACGGCGAGGACGAGCGCGGGGAGGCGGATCCGGGAGATGACCGTCATGGGACGCGGATGGTACGGCATCGAAATGCTCCGGCGGGGTGAAATCGGAAGCCAGCTTTCTGGCCGCGGAGCCAGAGAACTGGCCACGCGGCCGTGCACTTCCGATGGGTTACCGCACCACCTCTACCGTGACCCGCGCCAATCCTCGATCGAGGATCCCGAGCTTCTGGGCCGCCGCCATCGAAAGATCGACAATCCGGCCCTTCGCATACGGTCCCCGATCGTTGACTTCGACGACGACGCTCTTGCGCGTCTCCACGTCGGTGACGCGCAGTACGGTGCCGAAAGGCAGCGTCCGGTGAGCGCACGTCATGCGGCGGCTTCGGTAGATCGCGCCGCTCGCCGTCCGGCGGCCCTCGAACTCGCCTCCGTAGAAGCTCGCGACCCCGGTCTGCAGGCGGCCGTGCCGTGGCGATTCGCGTTCCACCGCCTCCGGCGGTTCACGGCGCGTCTCGGGATGGGCGCAGGCGAACGCCACGGCAAGCGCCGTGCAGACGAGAAGGCGCACGCCTGAGCGAAGCGATCGCGATCGCCGGGCCATGCCATTGAGCTAGACACTTCCCGGCGCGGCTTCAATGCATCGAGAACTCGCTCTTCAGCTCCCGCGAGGTGAGCTGCGCCATCGCCTGCCTCGGAGCGAGCCCCTCGTAGAGGATCCGGTAGACCGCTTCGTGGAGCGGCATCTCGCAATCGAGCTTCTGCGCCAGGTCGTGCACGCTCTTCGCGGTGCGGACTCCTTCCGCCACCTGGGTCATCGACCCGAGCACGGCATCGAGCTTCTCGCCGCGCCCGAGCCGTAGCCCGACGGAGCGGTTGCGGGAAAGATCGCCCGTGCAGGTGAGGACGAGATCTCCCATGCCGGCGAGTCCGGAGAGCGTCAGCGGATTGGCGCCTTTTCGAATGGCGAGACGCACCAGTTCCGCCAGCCCGCGGGTGATGATCGCGGCGCGGGTGTTGTGCCCGAAGCCCATCCCATCCGCGATGCCTGCGGCGATCGCGCAGACGTTCTTCAGGGACCCTCCCAGCTCGACTCCCGCGACGTCGTTCGAGGTGTAGCAGCGGAAGAAGTCGTTGGAGAACCACTTCTGCACCTGCTTGGCGATCCGCTCCCAGGTCGAAGCGATCACCACCGCGGTCGGCATCCGCTGCGCGGTCTCCTTCGCAAACGACGGGCCCGATAGGAACGCTAGATAGGGGTGCATCTCGGGCGGCAGCACGTCCTCGAGCACTTCGTCCATCGTCTGCAGGGTGTCGTTCTCGATCCCCTTCGTGGCGCTGACGATCGGCGTCGCGCGGGGAAGGTGCGCGACCGCCCTCTTCATCACGGCGCGGGTGACGTGAGAGGGATTCGCGGCGACGATCAGCTCCGCTCCCTGTAGCGCCTCGGCGAAGTCCGTCGTCCCCCGGACGAGCGGCGGGAGCGCGATGCCGGGAAGGTACTTCTCGTTCTCGTGCCGCTCCGTCATCGACGCCGCGACGTCCGCCTCGTACGACCAGATCGTCACGTTCCATCCGTTGGTCGCGAGAACCGTACCGAGCGCCGTACCCCAGGCACCTGCGCCGACGACCGCTGCTCGCATGACGGACCTCCCGCAGACTCGAATATCATCCTGCGCGTGAGCGAACACGCGCGTCCGCTGGAGATCGGGTTCGCCCCCTGGATGAACGCGGGCGTACGGACGCAGTGGGACAACATGCTCCCGCACGTGCTCGCCCGGCCGGGCATCCGCGCCCACGTCGTCGAGATCACGCCCTACAAGCCAGGGGCGCTCTGGGAGCGGCTGCCCTTCGTTCCGGCGGCAATCAAGGGGAACGTGCGATCGATGGCCTCCGCGGGCGGGCTTTTGCGCGAGCGCCTCGACGTCGTCTGGACGCAGGAGGTCCGGTCGCTCCTGCCGTACCTCGCGACCAGGGCACGGTGGGAGCGGACGCCGGTCGTGTTCACGACGGACTCGACGTCGCTGCTCGAAGCTTCTTTCGGCGAAGGCCAATACGCGAAGGCGCCGGCGGGGACGCTGCGCGCCCGCGTCCGCGATGGGCTGGACGCGCTCCTGATGCGCGCGACGGTCCTGAACCCGTGGTCCGAGTGGTGCGCGAAATCGCTCCGCGACGAGTACGGAATCGCGGCCGAGCGCATCCACGTCATCCCGCCCGGAATCGATCTTGCGCGCTGGAAACTCGCGGACCGGGTGCAGGACGGGCCCACCCGGATCCTCTTCGTTGGCGGCGACTTCCGGCGCAAAGGCGGCGACCTGTTGCTGTCAGCGTTCCGCCGTTCTCTGTCTGGACATTGCGAATTGCACGTCGTCACCCGCGATGACGTTCCGGTTTCGGCGGGCGTCTTCGTCTACCGCGACTTGACGCCGAACGACCCGCGCCTGCGCGATCTGTACGCGCGCGCCCATGTCTTCGTCCTGCCCACGCGCGCGGACTGCTTCTCGCTCGCCTCGCTCGAGGCGATGGCCACGGGACTTCCCGTGATCACGACGCGGGTCGGAGGAATTCCCGAGATCGTCGACGACGGCCGGTCGGGGTTCCTGGTCGATCCCGGCGACGAGCAGGGCCTCGTCCGCGCGCTGCGCGATCTGGTCGAGTCGCCAGAACTGCGCGCGCGGATGGGCGCTCTCGGCCGGCGCATCGTGGAGGAGCGCTTCGATGCCGCGCGGACCACGGCGAGACTGCTCGACCTGCTCGAGTCGCTGGCGAGGCGTGTCGGACCCCCGCGGTAGGGTCCGGACCATGGCGAAGGCGGCGAGGGCGGCGAAGGTCGAGCACGTGTGCACGGGGTGCGGGTTCCGGACGTCGCGGTGGCTCGGCCGCTGTCCGGGATGCGGCGAATGGGCGTCGATCGTAGAGGAGTGCGGGGCGCCCGGAGTAGCGGATGCCGTCGGCATCGATCGCGTGCCGGCCGAGTCCGGCGAGCGGCTCAGCACCGGAATCGGCGAGCTCGATCGGGTGCTCGGAGGCGGCCTCGTCCCTGGGGCGGTGGTGCTCCTCGCCGGAGAGCCGGGAATCGGGAAGAGCACGCTCCTTCTCGCGGCGCTCGACCGGCTCGCCCGGCAAGAGCCCGATCGGGCCGTGTTGTACGTCAGCGGCGAGGAGTCGCTCGCGCAGATCCGGATGCGCGGCGAGCGGCTCGATGCGCTCTCGCCCGGCTTGCTCTTGCGGTCGGACTCGTCGGTCGCGGACGCGCTGGCCGCGGCGGATCGACTGCGGCCGCTCGTCCTCGCGGTCGATTCGGTGCAGACGCTGCACGTCGCGGGACTCGATTGCGCGGCGGGAAGCGTGACGCAGGTCCGCGACGTCGCGGCGCGGCTCGTCGAGTGGGCGAAGCGGACGGGGACGCCGACGCTCCTCGTCGGACACGTCACCAAGGACGGCGGGATCGCGGGACCGCGCGTCCTCGAGCATCTCGTCGATGCGGTGCTCTCCTTCGAGGGCGACCACAACCACGCCTATCGGATCCTGCGCGCCTGCAAGAACCGCTTCGGCTCGACCAACGAGATCGGCGTCTTCGAGATGAAGGGCAAGGGCCTCGAGGAGGTGAAAAATCCGAGCGCGCTGTTCCTCGCGGAGCGGCCCCGCGGCTCGTCCGGGAGCGTGGTCGCGGCGGTGATGAACGGAACGCGGCCGCTCCTCGTCGAGGTGCAGGCCCTCGTCGCCGACGCGGCCTCTGGAGGATCGGCGCGGCGCACCGCGATCGGCGTCGACAATGGCCGCGTCGCCCTGCTCACCGCCGTGCTGGAGCGGAAGCAGGGGATCGTCCTCTCCGACCAGGACATCTACGTGAACGTCGCCGGAGGCGCATCGCTCGACGAGCCCGCGGCCGATCTGGCCGTCGCCGCCGCGCTCGTCTCCAGCTTCCGCGACGTGCCGCTCGATCCGCGGACGGTGGTCTTCGGGGAAGTCGGTCTCTCCGGAGAGGTGCGCGGGGTGACGCAGGTCGAGCAGCGGCTCGGGGAAGCCGCCCAGCTCGGTTTCGTGCGCTGCATCCTCCCGGAATCGAACGCGCGCCGCCTCGGGAACGCCCCGCTCGAATTGTGCGGAGTCGGGACGGTAGGTGCGGCGATGGAGGCGCTCATCCTGATGTGAGCGGCTCACGCGCAGACGCGGGTGATCGCCTTGCGCCATCGCTCGAGGTGGGCGTCGCGGGCTTCGGGCTTCATCTTGGGCTGGAAGCGTTTCCCCGCCTTCCACGCCTTGGTGACTTCCTTCGTTCCGGCCCAGACGCCGGTGCCGATCCCCGCCAGGAAGGCGGCGCCGAAGGCCGTGGTCTCGATCATGCGCGGACGCTCGATCGGTGTCTGCAACAGGTCTGCCTGGAACTGCATGAGGAGGTCGTTCACCGAGGCTCCTCCGTCGGCGCGGAACATCGGCATCGGCTTTCCGATGTCCTGCGCCATCGCCTGGGCAAGCTCGTAGATCTCGAAGGCGATCCCTTCCAGCGCCGCGCGGGCGATGTGGTGTTTCGTCACGCCCCGGTCGATGCCGCAGACGAGGCCGCGCGCGTCCTGCCGCCAGTGCGGCGCGCCGAGCCCCGCGAGCGCCGGCACGAAGACGACGCCCCCCGAATCGGGCACCTCCTTGGCGAGCGCCTCGATGTCGGCCGAGCGGCGAATGATCCCGAGGCCATCGCGCAGCCACTGGACCACGGCCCCGGCGACGAAGGCACTACCCTCCAGCGCATACGCCACCTCATCACCGATCTGCCAGGCGACCGTGGAAAGGAGCCCGCTCTTCGATGCCACGGGCTTGGGACCCGCGTTCATGAGCAGGAACGCGCCGGTTCCGTACGTGCACTTCGCCTCGCCCTCGGCGAAGCAGGCCTGCCCGACCATGGCCGCCTGCTGATCTCCGGCGATGCCCGCGATGGGGATCCCGTCGGGCAGCCCGCGGACGCCCTTGGTCCGCCCGAACTCGCCGGCGGAAGGGCGGATCTCGGGCAGGACCTGCCGGGGGATTCCGAAGAGCGCGAGCAGGTCGTCGTCCCACACGCGGGTCCCGAGGTTCATGAGGAGCGTGCGCGACGCGTTGGTGACGTCGGTCGCGTGCACGGCGCCGCCGGTCAGCTTCCATAACAGCGCCGAATCAATCGTGCCGAACGCCAGATCGCCGCGCTCGGCCCGCTCGAAGGCGCCCTTCACGTTCTGGAGGAGCCATTGCAGCTTGGTCGCGCTGAAGTACGCGTCCAGGACGAGCCCGGTCTTCTCCCGGATCCACGGTTCCTTTCCCTGCTTGCGAAGCTCGTCGCAGACGCCCGCCGTGCGGCGGTCCTGCCAGACGATGGCGTGGTGCAGGGGCCTTCCGCCCCGGCGGTCCCAGAGGAGCGTCGTCTCGCGCTGGTTGGTGATGCCGATCGCTTCGATGTCGGCGCCCTTGAGGGAAGCCTCCCGCAGCGCCGCGGCGATCGCCTTCAGCGTGGAGGTCCAGATGTCCTCCATCTCGTGCTCCACCTGCCCGGGCTTGGGGAAGATCTGGCGGAACTCGACGTTGGCCTTCCCCTTGACGGCGAGGCGCCGGTCGAGGACGAGCGCCGTCGTTCCCGTCGTGCCCTGGTCGATCGCCAGCACCGCCTTCGCCATCGTTCATGCCTCCTGGAAGAAACCGACGATCTCGCGCGCCACCTGCGGCCCCTCGGCGTCGAGCGGCAAGACGTGGCCGCTGCGCTCGAAGAGGACCACCCTGGTCGGTCCTCCCAGCGCGGCGCGGAGGATCTGCGTTCCTGAGGGCGATGCCGTGCGATCGAGCGATCCGTGCAAGAGCAGCGCGGGAACGTGGACCAGACGCGCGGCAGCGA
>JBJMQD010000006.1:0-2549 GCA_045802855.1 Myxococcales bacterium
CGGCTCCGGCGCACTGGCCGATCCCGCGCGTCGGCCAGTTCGGCCTCTGGGCGTGGCCGCTCGCGGTGGGAACGCGGCTGTTCGTGTTCCGCAAGCTCGCGAAGCGCGAAGCGCCGCTCGACGAGGTGCTCATCCTCGGCACGGGCCCGATGGCGCGGCTCACCGGACAGGACCTGCGCAAGCTCGGCCGCCACCAGGTGGTCGGTTACCTGCGCTTCGGTAACGAAGGCACCAGGGACGAGAACCTGCTCGCGCGCCTCGCCGGCGCCCGCGGCGCTCCTCGCGTCCTCGGATCGGTGGCGGAGATCGACCAGGTGCTGCGTACGATTCCGGTCGACGAGGTCTACTTCGCCGGAAACGGTCGCTCGCACGCCGACGAGATGCAGTCCGCCATCCGCGTCTGCGAGCGGCTGGGGATCCCGTTCGCGCTCCCCGCCTACAGCTTCCGCCTCGAGCGTGCGCGCCCCGTCGACCGCGAAGCGGTGAGCGACGGGTACTTGCATTATCACTCGCATGTCCCGCGGCCGCGGGCGCTCGCGTTCAAGCGCATGTTCGACGTCGTCGCCTCCGCTACCGCGCTGTGGCTGCTCACGCCGCTTTTGATCGTGGTGGCCGTCGCCATCAAGCTCACCTCGCGCGGGCCGCTCTTCTTCCGGCAGATGCGGGTCGGCCTGCGCGGGAAGCGTTTCAACATGCTCAAGTTCCGTTCGATGGTAGTCGACGCGGAGGCGCGCAAGGCGCTGCTCGCCGCCAGGAACGAGCAGGCGGGGCCGGTGTTCAAGATCAAGAACGACCCGCGGGTGACGCGCGTCGGGCGCGTACTGCGCAAGTATTCCATCGACGAGCTGCCTCAGCTCATTAATGTACTGCGCGGCGACATGAGCCTCGTCGGGCCACGCCCGCCGGTGCCGGACGAGGTGGAGAAGTACGAGGCCTGGCAGCGGCGCAGGCTTTCCGTGCGTCCGGGTCTCACCTGCATCTGGCAGGTCTCGGGCCGCAACCAGATCTCTTTCGAGGAGTGGATGTACCTCGACATGCAGTACATCGATCACTGGACGCTCGCCGGCGACTTCAACCTCATCTTCAAGACCGTGCCGGTGGTGATCACGGGCCGAGGCGCGAGCTAGTAGAGTCCGGCGCCTTGCGCCCCCGGGACGTCGCGCTCGCCCTGCTCGTCGTTCTGCTCTGGGGCGTCAACTTCGCCGTCATCAAGGTCGGGCTGCGCGGGGTCTCGCCGTTCGTGCTGGCGGGCTTGCGGATGGTGCTCACCGCCTTTCCCGCCATCCTGCTCGTGGAGCGGCCGCGGCTTCCCATCCGGGTGTTCGCCGGATTCGCGCTCGCCTCGTTTTTGATGCAGTTCGGCCTCCTCTTCCTCGCCATCAAGGTCGGCATGCCCTCCGGACTCGCCTCGGTCGTGCAGCAGTCGCAGGTCTTCTTCACAGTGCTTCTCGCCGCCGCAGTGTTCGGCGAGCGCCCCCGGCCGATGCAACTCGCGGGCATCGTCGTCGCGGCGGCCGGGCTCGCGATCATCGGCGCGCAGAGCGGGACTTCGCCGTATGCTGCGGCCTTCGGCCTCCGCCTGTCACAGGCGGAGCCCGCTCCTCCCCCGCTGGCCGGAGTCCTCCTCACGCTCGCCGCCGCTTCCTTCTGGGCGATCGGCAATCTCGTCAGCCGGTCCCTCTCGCGCTACGGGAGGGTGAGCGGGCTCGCTTTCGTGGTCTGGTCGGCGTTGATTCCCCCCGTGCCCTTCTTCCTGCTCGCGCGGATCGTCGAGGGTCCGGGCACGATCGGGGCCAGCTTTCGCGCGATGGACGCCGCGTCGTGGGCGGCGGTCGGCTATCTCGCCTTCGGCGCGACGCTCGGCGGGTACGGACTCTGGAACAAGCTCTTGAAGGCGTATCCGGCCGCGCAGGTGGCCCGCTTCACGCTGCTCGTCCCGGTCATCGGCCTTGCCTGCGGGGCGGCGTTCTTCGGCGAGTCGCTCAGCGTTGCGCAGCTTGCCGGCTGCGCTCTCGTCGCGCTCGGCCTCGCGCTGCCCATCGCCGCGATGTGGCTCACGCGCCTAGCGTGACGCGCGGACGCGCAAGAGCACAGCCGCCGATACGATGACCAGTGCGCCCGGTTGGACGATCATGACGGCCAGCGCCGCACGCACTCCGAACCGATCGGCGATCGCTCCGAGCGCGAGCGGGATCGCAAGCTCGACGGTGGACATCGCCGACGCGATCACGTTCACCGCCGTCGACCGTCCCGGCAGCGCGGCGTAGGCGCGAGCGCTCACGATCGGGTGCAGCGGCGCCGCGAGCGCGAAGGTGAGCACGAGGAGCGCGGCGTTCACCAGCAGCGACGTCGCGAAGAGGAAGCCAGCGAACGCGGCCGCGCACCCCGCGGAGGCGACGAGGAGCAGTCGCATTCCACAAGCCACCCGCCCCGCGATCGCCAGGGCGCCCGCCGCGCCCACCATCGCCGCCCCGAGGACGGCTCCACGCATTGCCGGTGTCGCGCCCAGCGCGGCGAGGTGGAGGCCGCCGAACGACACCAGCGCCTCG
>JBJMQD010000076.1:0-5771 GCA_045802855.1 Myxococcales bacterium
GGCTCGCGGGGTCCCGATCGCGCCTCGAGGTCCGTGAGGCTCCTCTGCGATTTCTCGTCAACCTCGACGATCATCTCGACACGGGGCTCTTTCCCGATCACCGCGAGACCCGTAGCCGCATCCGCGACGAGAGCGGCGGCGCGACGTTCCTGAACCTCTTCGGCTACACGGGGACGTTCACGTGCGCCGCGGCCCGGGGAGGAGCGCGCCGCACTGTCACCGTCGATGCCTCGCCGGCCTATCTGCGCTGGGCGGAGGACAACCTGCGGCTGAACGGTCTCCAGGGCGACCATTCCTTCGTCGCCGCCGACGCGAGGCGCTTCCTCGAGCAGGCCATGTCTCGCGCGGAGCGGTTCTCGCTCGCCGTCGTCGATCCGCCCTCCTTCTCCACCCGCAAGGACGCGCCGCCGTTCGACGTCCAGCGCGATCATCCGGCGCTCCTGGAGTCGACGCTCGAGCTGATCTCGCCTGGCGGCGTGCTCTACTTCTCGACGAACCACCAGCGCTTCGAGCCGCGGTTGTCCGGGCTCGCCGCGAGGAGCATCACGGAGATCACGCGAGAGACCGCGCCGCGCGACTACCGGCGTGTGCCACACCGCTCTTTCCAGCTGGTGAAGTGACTATCGCTGGCTCGCCGCGATGGCGGCGGCGAGGTGCGTGCGCGCGCCGTACAGGTCGCTCGCGCCCAGCGCTTCCTGGGCGGCCTGGATCTCACGCTGCGCCGCCGGCGGGAGCGACGAGGCCACGCTCGACAGCGTCCCGGCGACGTCGCCGTTTCCGCTCGCGAGGGCCTGCTGCGCCGCCTGCAGGCTCGTCACCGCCTGCTGGGTCTGCATCTTCGACTCGACCGCCTGTTGCTGCGCCGCCTGCTGCGCGGTGTCGCGCTGGGTCTGGATCCGCGCGATCTCCTCCCGCAGCTCGGAGATCTGCTCATTCAAGCGCGTGAGCTGCTGCGACTGGTTGTTCGCGGCCGCGACGCGGGCCTCGAGCGCAGCGATGCGCCGCTTCAACTCCTCCGTCTCGCCGGACGACTGCTGCGTATTGCTCTGGCTGCGGTTGTCGGCGCCGTTCGTTTCCGGCGGAGCGGCGCTGATCGCCCCGGTGCCGACGTAATCGACGCCGTCGCGGTGCTCGACCTGTAGCGGCGCGGTCGAAGAGGGAGCCAAGGTAGCGGTGGCGCCGCCATCCGGCCCGGCCGAGAAGGGGCGAACAGCCGTGCCTCCGTCTTCGAGCGCCGGAGGGGAGCCTCCATCGCGAGAGAGAGGGGACGTGGTGGTCGTCTGGGCCCGTGCGGCGGCCCAGACGGACACGAGGAGCACCGCGGCAGCAGCAGCGATCCATTTCATGGGCGAAAGATAAAGGAGGAAGAGCCCGCCGCGCAGCAGTTGCGGGCGCCTTCCCCGCGCCTCTGCTTCCGCACGGGCGCACGGCAAGAAGCGCGGCGTAGCGTCGGAGGGACCGCCAGGCCGCTCGCTCTAGGCGGGGGCGATGACGGGTTCGCTGTGCGCGCGAAGCCAGCTGAGGATGCGCGGATGGATCTCTTCCGGCGCATGCAATCCGAAGATGAGGTCCGAGTGCCCATAGTCCGCGGACAGCCCCGTTTCGCGGCCCGCGTTCCAGTACTCCTTCTCGCCGGCCCACATCTCGTATCCGGCGCGGACTCCGGCGGGCGGCGCGAGCAGATCGAGGGCTCCAGAGACGAACAACGCGGGCTGCCGGGCCCCGGAAAGGCCCGCGCGGTAATCGACCGATCCGTCGAGCGAGACGAAGCGATCCTGTCGAGCCCACTCGACGAACTGCCGGAGGACGCCGGGCGGGATGTCCTCGACCACGTTGGCGAGAAGCTGTCGGTAGAGACGCCGATCGACGTTGCGGGTGTTCATGGCGAACTGCGCGATCGAGGGATGGAAGTAGCCGGCGATCGGCACCAGCGCCCGCGCGAACGTCCGATGGCCGCGCCCCGTCGCGAGAAAGGCGAACCGCAACAGGCGCCGGAGCGCGTCGTGAGCGTGGTAATGGGTCGGAGGAGCGAGGGCGACGACACCGGCGATCCGATCCGGAAAGAGGCCCGCCGCGACGAGGCCGAGCAGCGCTCCCTGGCTGTGCCCGACCCAGAGCACTTGCGGCGATCCGGTGGCGGCGCGGATGTCGTCGAGGGCCGCGGGGATGTCCTCCGCGAGGTACGTGTCGAACGTCCAGCGCCGCGGCGCTCCCCGACGCGTGGGTCGCGACGCACCATGGCCGCGCAGCTCGATGGCGAAGCAGTCGAACCCCGCCTCCGAGAGCGCCCGCGAGATCGAGTAGCGCTCGACGCCGAAGTCGAGGTTCCCGCGATTCGCCGAAAGTCCGTGGCAGAGGAGCACCGGCGGAGCACGCCGCTGCCCTCGCGGCGCGCGCCGGGCGATGGCGATCCGCCAGCCGTCCTTGGTCTCCGCGAACCGCAGCTCGTCCTGCGCCGGGAGCACCCGGTACAGCCGCCCCCAGAAGGCGACGTGAAGGAGGGCGAGGGCGAGAACGACGCCGAGGGCGGCGACCAGGACGAGCCAGGAGTGCACCACCGCAGCTTAAAGCTTAATGGAACGCAGGCGCCTCCCTCGAGCGGCCTTGCGCGGCGCTGGAAAGCCCCAGATCGAGCCTCTGCGCGCGGGCGAGCCGCTGCGCGACGTCGTGCCAGTTCCAGAGGTTCCAGATCGCCTCGAAGTACTTGTCCTTCTCGGTCTGGTACTGCAGGTAGTAGGCGTGCTCCCAGCCGTCGAGGACGAGGAGCGGGACGCTGCCCTGGGTAATCTCGTTCTGGTGGTCGTGGATCTGCGTCGTGCCGAGGCGCTGGATGACCGGATCCCAGACCAGCGCCGACCAGCCGGATCCCATCAGCGTGCTGCACGCCTCGACCATCTGCTTCTTGAAATTGTCGAAGCTTCCGAAATCTCGCGCGATGAGCTGGGCGAGCTCTCCGCTCGGCTCGCCACCGGCGCCGGGGGCGAGGTTCTGCCAGAAGATGCTGTGCAGGACGTGGCCGCTCACGTTGAACGCGAGCTTCTGCTCGAGGGCGGCGATCGAGGCGAAGTCCGACTTCTTGCGCGCGGCGAGGAGCTTCTCGATGATTTCGTTCGCCGTATCGACGTACTTGCGATGATGCTTGTCGTGGTGGAGCTCCATGATGCGGGCGGAGATGTGCGGCTCGAGGGCTCCGTAGTCGTAAGGCAGATCTGGCAGGACGTAGCGGGACACGTCGGGCTCCTTTGCAGCGCGGTTCGTCCGGCAAGGTCAGCATTGCGAACCGCCCCTGCACCACCCGATGCTGCGCCCTACAGGCCTTCGCGACTGGCGACGCCGGCAAAGCCGGCTCCTCCGTCCTGCAAGCGGGCGAGCGCGCGGGCGGCAGGGTGAATGGAACTGGTGGTGCTCATCGGCCTTCCCGGCGCGGGAAAGAGCTCGCTCCATCGCTTGCGCTACGCGGGAACGCACGTGCACGTGAGCAAGGATCTCCTTGGACGCAGCGCCCGCAGCAAGGACGAGAAGCAGATGCGTCTCGTGGACGCGGCGCTCCGCACCGGCCGGTCGGTGGTGGTGGACAACACGAACTTGCGCCCGGCCGACCGCGCCCCCCTCCTCGATCTCGCCCGCCAGCTCGGTGCGACGACCGTCGGCATCCTCGTCGCTGCTCCAGTCGCCGATTGTCTGCGGCGAAACGCCGCCCGGGAGGGAAAGGCACGCGTTCCCGACGTGGCGATCTACGTCGCGGCCAAGAAGCTCGTGCCGCCTTCGCGCGAGGAAGGCTTCGACGAAGTCCTCGAGGCGCGGATCCTCGACGACGGATCCTGGTCGGTGCGTCCGCTGCCTCAGACGTAGCGGTCGAGCCAGGAATCGAGGGCCGCTTTGGGCAGCGCGCCCGCCATCTGGTCGACGTGGATGGGGCCGCGGACGAGGAGCAGAGTGGGAATCGACTGCACTCCGAAGCGTGCGGCGAGCGCCTGGTTCTCGTCGACGTTGAGCTTGACGATCTTCAGCTTGCCGGCCCGCTCCGAGGCAACCTGCTCGAGCGTCGGGGCGACCTGCCGGCAGGGACCGCACCACTCCGCCCAGAAATCGACCAGCACGGGGATGGGGCACTCGTCCACCTCCCGCCCCCACGTCTGTGTCGCGACCTTCACCGGCGCTCGGGGAAACACCTTCTGGTGGCAGCGCCCGCACTTCGGGTCGTCCCGCACCCGTGCGCGGGGAATGCGATTCGGGGCGCCGCAGGAGGCGCAAGCGTAGGTGACGAGATCGCCGTCTTCCATGACCAGATCCGGTAACCATCGAGACGCCGCTGTCAACGCCGCGGCTCTGGTAGCGTACGCGACGGAGGTGTCCCGATGGTCGGACTTCTGGCCTGCCTCGTCGCCGCCGCATCCCCGGTCGAGACCGAAGCGCGCGAGCTTCTCGAACAGCTCGTCGCCGTCGACACGAGCCACGGCAACGAGACGAAGGCCCTCGAGCCGCTCGTGCAGCGGTTCCGCTCGGCCGGCGTTCCGGTCCAGATCGTCGAGTCCGCGCCGGGGCGCGGGAACCTCATCGCTCGCGTGCGTGGCAACGGCAAGAAGCGCCCCCTGCTTCTCCTCGCGCACATCGACGTCGTCCCCGTCGAGGGACAACCTTGGACGGTTCCTGCGTTCACGCCGGCCGAGAAGGACGGATACCTCTATGGGCGCGGAGTGAGCGACGACAAGGCGATGGCCGCGGCGTTCGTCGCCATCGCGCTCGATCAGGCCCGCTCGCAGAAGCCGCTCTCGCGCGACCTCATCGTCGCTCTCACCGCGGGAGAGGAGACCGGAGGCGCCGCGGGGGTTCGCTGGCTCGTGCAGAACCGCAAGGACCTTCTCGACGCCGAGCTGGCGCTGAACGAGGGCGGAGCCGTCTACACGACGGCGGATTCCTCGCGCATCGAATCGGTGAGCGTCGGCGTGGCGGAGAAGACCTTCCAGAGCTTCCGCCTCGTCGTCAAAGGCAAGGGCGGGCATTCCTCGGTACCGCCCACCGAGGGCGACCCGGTCGCGACGCTGTCGCGGGCGCTCCTGCGCGTCTCGGAGCATCGGTTCCCGGCGAAGGTCCTGCCGGCGACCCGCGAGCAACTCGCGGCGCTCTCCCGGACCGAGAAACCGCCGCTCGCGGACGCGCTGCGCAGGGTGGCCGAAAAAGGCTCGATCGGCTCTGACGACGAGAAGATCCTCGGCAAGGACCGCATCGCCAACGCCCTCGTGCGCACCACCTGCGTGACGACCATGCTGGCCGCCTCGCCGCAGGACAACGTGCTCCCCACCACGGCGGAAGCGACGGTGAACTGCCGGATCATCCCCGACGAGACGCGGGAGGCGACGATGGCCGCTCTCAAATCCGCGATCGCGGACGAGGCGGTTGCGATCCGCGTCCTCGAAGAGGTCGGCGTCGCGCCCGCGTCGCCCATCGGTGGGCAGGTGACCGACGCCGTGCGGAGCGCGACGCGCGCGCTCTGGGGCGACGTTCCGGTCGTGCACTCGATGGGGACGGGCGCGACCGACTCGCGCCACCTGCGCGCAGTAGGCATTCCTTCGTTCGGGCTCGGCGGCGCTCCCGGATCGCTGGAAGCCGCGAGGCAGGGACGCGCCGCCCACGGCGCCGACGAGCGGCGGCCGACGCGCTGGCTGCCCGAAGGGGTGCGATTCCTGCGCGAGGTGGTGCTGCGCCTCGCCCGGGAAGACGTGCAGTGATCAGTCCCGCTTCGGGGCCTTCGGCCTGCGACTCTGCGGCGG
>JBJMQD010000082.1:0-9874 GCA_045802855.1 Myxococcales bacterium
TCGTCTCATCGTGCGAGAGTCCATGCGCTCACCTCGAGCTTCGCCGATCCGCTTCACCCGCTTCGCGCGCCTACTCGATCCATAGCAGTCCCCGGTCCTGATTCGACTCCTTGCGATCGTGTTCAACGAGGGTGAAGCTCATCCCGCGAGGGCAGCGACGAGAGTCGGAGCACCGCTGCACGATTTCCGCACGGTTGCGGGCGGCACGCACCATGCACCGCGAGCGGCCATATAGATTTTTAGCGATGCTGGGTACCGGAGGGGGGAACCATAAATGTCACACAAGCGATTTATTAGAAGGGCGCGCGGGTTTCCGGTCGGCTAGCCGATCCGCCTGATCCCGTAGCGCCTGGATCAACGCCGCCGCTGCCGGCGTAAGAGGGGTGGACCGCTTTCGACGGACAAGCGCGCTCGTCCGGGTGAGCGGCGCGAGACCCCGGACCGGGATCTCGACCAGCGCCTTCCGGGCCAGGTCCCCTTCGATGAACGTCCGCGTGAAGAAGCCCGCGCCGGCGCCGTTGAGGACGAGGTAGCGGCCCGTCTCCATCGGTACCTCCATCGCCGCGCTCGAGCGCTGGGCGAGGCGGGTGATCTGCGGATGGTGCTTCTGCCACCAGCGCAACTGCAGGAGCGGCTGGGCGAGGCGGGCGACGTCGTCCGCGTTCACCGAGCGGCGTACGGCCAACTCGTGGCCAGGATGGGCGACGAGCACGACGGGCTCGCGGAAGAGGAACAGGGCCGTCAGCTCTGCCCCGAGGGAGCCGCCGCAGGGCCAGGCGATCATGGCCAGCTCCACGATGCCGTCGAGGAGCATCTCGAGGAGGAACTCGTGGTCGCCCGACCGCAGCGTGCAATCGATCGCGGGATTCTTCCGCATGAACTGCGCGAGGGCGGGCCCGAGAAGGCCACCGGCGAGCGAGCCGAGAGCGCCGAGCCTGATGCGGCCGCGCTCGCCGGTCTGGGCGAGGCGCGCGGCATCGGCCCCCTCCCGCACGATCTCGAGGGCGCGGCGCGCGTACGGCAAGAAGCTCTCGCCGGTGGGCGTCAGCGTGACGCGGCGGCCGCGGACGAGGAGGATCGCGCCGAGGTCTTCCTCGAGCGCCTGGATCCGCGAGCTGACCGCCGGCTGCCCGATGCCGAGCGCGACCGCGGCGCGGCTGAAGCTTCCCTCGCGGACGACCTTGTCGAAGGTGGAAAGCTGATCGAGATCCATGAGGCAGGAGATTGTATCGAAAATTTCGATGCAAGGTATCCACCGATTGAGTTGGCGAATGGCCACGGTCCGGCGTACCGTTGCCGGCCAGAGGCCAGAGGAGGTTCGTCCCATGATCCGCCCTGCGAGCGCAGCCGATGCGGAAGCGATCGCCGCCATCTATCGCCCGATCGTTCTCGATACCGCGATCTCCTTCGAGACGGTTCCTCCCGGGCCGGCCGAGATGGAGCGCCGCATCGCCGCGACCCTGGAGATCGCGCCGTGGCTCGTCTACGAGGAGCAGGGCAAGGTCGGCGGATACGCGTACGGATCGCGCCATCGCGACCGCGCCGCCTACCAGTGGTCGGTGGACGTGAGCGTCTACGTCGACGGGGTTTTCCGGCGGCGCGGGATCGGCAGCGCGCTCTACGAGGCGCTCTTCCCTCTCTTACGGCTGCAGGGCTTCTTCGCGGCCCACGCGGGCATCACCCTGCCCAACGCCGGAAGCGTCGGCCTGCACGAATCGCTCGGCTTCGTCCGGGTGGGCGTCTACCGCAGCGTCGGATACAAGCTCGGAGCCTGGCACGACGTGGGCTGGTGGCAGCTTTCGCTGCGGGATCGCGTTCCGGAGCCGCCGCCACCCCGCCCGACCGGCGAGGCGCAGCGGGATCCGGCGTGGCAGGCGGCGATGGCGGCCGCGCGGTAGCGGCCGGCCCCGGCTACTTCGGCTGCTGCGTGATCCGCAGATACGGCTTCGGCGCCTTCCAGCCCTGCGGAAACTGCTTCTTCGCATCCTCGTCGCTCACGGAGCCGGAGATGATGACGTCCCCTCCTTGCTTCCAGTTCGCGGGCGTCGCCACCTTGTGCTTGGCGGTGAGCTGGATCGAGTCGATGACCCGGAGGACCTCGTCGAAGTTCCGGCCGGTGGTCATCGGGTAGTACAGGACGAGCTTGATCTTCTTGTCGGCACCGATGACGAACACCGTCCGCACGGTGGCGTTGTCGGCCGGGGTCCGCGTCTTCGCGTCGCCCGAGACGGAGGCCGGAAGCATGTCGTAGAGCTTCGCCACCTTCAAGTCGGCATCGCCGATCATCGGATAGTTCGGCGCAGTACCCTGCGTCTCCTCGATGTCCTTCGCCCAGCGCTTGTGATCGTCTACCGAATCCACGCTGAGGCCGATGATCTTGACGCCTCGCTTGTCGAACTCCGGCTTGATGCGCGCCATGTAGCCGAGCTCGGTCGTGCACACCGGCGTGAAATCCTTCGGATGGGAGAAAAGGACCGCCATCGAATTGCCGATCCACTGGTGGAAGTCGATCGGGCCCTCGGTCGTCTGGGCGGTGAAGTTGGGTGCCTCGTCTCCGATTCGCAGACCCATGGAAGACCCCCTTTGAAGTTGGGACCGTACCCTAATGCGATCGCACCTCCGCGCCAAGGCGATCTTGCATTGATCCGGCTGCGAATCGTGGCAGGCTGCGAATCCTCGTGGAACGGCTCCGCTGTCCCCGCCCGGTTGCATTCGTCTTCTCGGGAGGTTCGAGCCTCGGAGCGGTCCAGGTGGGGATGCTCCGGGCCGTCCTCGAGGCGGAGATCCAGCCGGATTTCCTCGTCGGCACCTCGGCCGGCGCGCTCAACGCGGGCTTCATCGGGCGCGGATTCAACGCAAAGAGCGTGGACGATCTCGCCGGCATCTGGCGCGAGCTGCGAAGCGAAGACGTCTTCCCCGGCCTCGGGTGGTGGAGTTCCTTGCGGGCGCTCGCCGGCTCCGGCGTGCTGGCGTCGCCTGCGGGCCTGGAACGAATCATCGAGCGGCACCTTCCGGAGACCCATGCGGAGCTGACCATCCCCACGGCGGTGATCGCTTCCGATCTCGCTACCGGCAGCGCGGTCGCGTTCCGCGCAGGAGAGCTCCGCCGCCACGTCCTCGCGAGCGCCGCGATCCCGGGCGTGTTCCCCCCCGTGACGGTGGACGGACGCAGCTTCATCGACGGCGGCGTCTCCGCGCACGTGCCCCTGCTCCCGGCGAGGGACCTCGGCGCGCAGACCATGGTGGTGCTCGACACGGGCTTTCCTTGAAGGCTTCCCGATCCCCCGCGGCGCGGGCTGGCCGGAATGCTCTACGTCTTGACGTTGATGCTGCGGCACCAATCCGTGGGTGTCTTGCCGCTCCTGCTCGGCGCCAAGCACACCGTCCTCTATCTGCCGACGCCCTGTCCGCTCCCCATCGCCCCGCACGATTTCACGCGGGGAGCGGGGCTGATCGAAGCGGGATACGCGACGGCGAAGGCGTTCCTCGACGACTTGCGGCTCGAAGGGCCCGGCATCTACGGGCACCCGCATTTCCACAGCGCCGCCGACCTCCCCGGAAAAGCGGTCGCGGTGCAAGACGCGACGGCAGTCGATGCGATCGCGGCGGCGCTCGCGTCGCGCTAACGGTACCGATCTTCCAGGACGAGCAGACGCCCCTTGCCCGGATCGCAGACGTAGGCGTTTCCCTGGTCGTCAGCTGCGACGCAGTGGGAATCGGATGCGGCGGCGACCGTACCGAGGACTCTCAACTGCCCGGCGTCGGTGACCGCGAGAACCGTCAGGTTCGCCGCGTCGCCGCCCGGCACGTAGAGATGCGAGAGCTTGGGGCTGAAGGCGATGATGTCCACTCCCTTCCCGGCAGTGGCCGTGCCGAGCACCTTGCCGTCGTGGGCGACGTCGAGGACGACCGCCTTTCCCTCCGCGCAACCGACGAAAGCGAACCCGCGCTTGAGGTCGACGGCCAGCCCGCGCGCGCCATCGCAGCCGTTCCGCCAGCGCGCCGCGATCGCGCGGGAACCGAGATCGATGCCTACGGTCGTGTCGTGCCACGTGTTCGAGTAGGCGCGATGGCGCGGCGGATCGATCTCCAGCGATTCGGGACCGTCCGCAACCTCGATGTTGCCAGCCGGCTCGAGCCTTGGCGGCGACTTGTCCGCGAGCCGGAACGTCTCGATCCGCTTCGACCCCGGCTCGCTCACCCAGATTTCGCGCATCGGCGCGACGAAGCGGACGTAATCGGGCGATCCGCCGAGCTTCACGCGGGCGACGATGGTGCGGGCGACCGGGTCGATCACGATCAAGCTCTGCTGCGATCGATCCGACGCGAAGACGAGCCCGTCGCCGAAGTCGGCCGACGTGGTCCCTTGCGAATGGCCGCGCGGTCCCTCGGTCGTCGAGGTGAATCCCGTCACCTCGGCGATGGCGCGAGTCTTCGGATCGACGAGGTCGAGCCGCCCCGACCTTCCTCCCGGGACGAGGAGCTTCCCTAGCTCGGGCGAGAACCTCAGGTCGTCGAAGCCGATCCCTCCTTCTCCTCCGGGCAAGGGCAGCGGCGAAAGGGTGGCGCCGGCGGCGAGCAGATACGCTGCGATCATGGCTTCCTCCAGCGCGTAGGCAATCCAACCGCGAATTCCCACGTCAACCCGGCGCGGACCTCCGCCGTCCTCGTCCCACCCGACGTCGCGACGCGGACCGCGGCGTCGAGCGAGAGAGCCTCGGTCCAGCGGTAGATCGCGCCTCCCAGCCACGACACCGTGACCGGCAAGTCGCGCTCGCCCTCGACGAATACTTCCGTGACGGGACGCAAGCGCCAGGCATCGTGGATCTCCACGATCACGCCGCCGAACGCAGAAGGCGTGTGCGCACGCGTCCAGGAGGCGGCGCCGTTCAGGTGCACGGTCAAGGCGTCCCAGCGCTGCGAGGCGATGACGGTGAGCTGCGCGCCCACTCCTCCCTCGCCGTTGATCGCGGGCAAGAGGACCGACGCTTCGGTCGCCACGCTGGGGCCCGTTTTCTCCTGCAGGATGCCCTCGCGCACGACGTACTTGAGGGAGAGCGCGTTGTCGTCGATCCGCGAACGTGGCTCGCTCGGCGACGTGCTCCCGACCCGGACGAAATGGCGCCCTTCCAGCACCAGCTCGCAGCGCTCGGCCGCGCCCCAGTTGAGGATCACGCTGGGCGCGACGACGAATCGATCCGGGCCTTCCCCGAGGAACCCGACCGGTCCCAGCTCGATCTCCATCTTTCCCCGATCCGCCACTGCGGCATCGGTGGAATCGAAGGGGCGGTAGGCGCGCGCGGGAAACGCGACGAGAAGGAGCAGCGCCGCGCGCCCGAGCCTCATTGCTGCGGTTTCAAGGACAGCCCGCTGAACCAGGTCACCGAATCCGCCTTCGTCCAGACGCCCACCTTGGCCGCATCCTGGAACGTATCGTCCTTCGCGTCGATCACGGCCTTCCCGTCGAAGAAGACCTGGAAGCGGTTTCCGCGCGCCTCGACCGCGAGGGCGTGCCACGCCTGGCCCGCGACCTTGCCGTTCCACCCGGCGAACTGGCTCCGCTTGCCCCGTACCACGTGATAGAGGCGCACGTTGTCCTCGAGCGCGTTCGCCCGGGCCACGTAGTAGTTGTTCTCGTCCTGGTAACGGAAGACGAGCCCGCAAGCCTGATCGGTCTTGCCGGAGACGGGTTTGCAATCGACCTCGAGCCGCAAATCCTTGACCTTTGGCTCGTCCGCGACCGCAACGGGGAACCGGTAATCCGTGTCGTCAGTATCGATCTGCGCGAGAACGCGCCTGCCGGCGTCCTCGCGCACCACCCACTTCCCGGTCCGGCCCTGGCCGGTCTTGCCGAAAGAAAATCCCGCGGGCGGATCGTCCACCTTGTCGGCATGGAAATCCCAGCTCGTCATCATGTCCCCTCGCGCCGCGAAACCGGCCAGGAAGAGGGCTGCGACCTTCGTTGCGCCCATCGCTCGATCCTCCCACACGAGGATGCTCCGAGCACGTCACACGACGATCCTTACTTCTTCCATACCGATGTGTAAGGGGACTTTCGTCAGTGATCGACCACTTCGAGCGCCGCCGCCGCGGGGACGTGCGGCCGCGCCCGCAAGCTGAGGGCGAGAGCGGCGAGATACAGGACCCCTGCCCAGAGGAGCGACGTGCGCACGGCGCTCATCGGCGCGCTCCCGTGGAAGAGCGACGCGAACACCGCCACGCCGAGCGCCGTCCCCACCTGGCGGCTCGCGTTCAGCACGCCCGCGCCGATGCCGGAGAGCGCGGCTGGAACGCTGGCGAGGATCGCCGCGTTCATCGAGGGCGCGACGAGGCCGGCCCCGACGCCGATGAGGACGAGCGGCAGCGAGACGATCCAGAACGGCGCTACCTCCGGCAGTCCGGCGAAGACGAAGGCGCCGGCGGCGAGCAGCGAGAGGCCGGCGAGGATCGGGCCGCGGGTGCCGTATCGTCCAGCGAACCGCCCGGCGACGATGCTCGTGAGACCGAACGAGACGGTGATTGCGGTCGTGTGCAGGCCCGCGGCGAGCGGGGAATCCCCGCGCAGGCCCTGGAAGTACATCGAGAATACGAAGACGCTGCCGAAGAAGCCGCCGGCGTAGAGGAGCGCCGCGGAGGCCGTCGAGGAGAAAGTCCGGTTGGCGAAAAGCTGCAGGGGCAGGAGCGGGCTCGCGCTGCGGCGCTCGAGGTAGACGAAGCCGAGGGCGGCGGCCACGGCGGCGGCAAGCGCGAGGAGGATCCGCGGCGAGGACCAGCCGAAGGCGGACCGCTCGATGAGGGCCCAGGCGAGGAGTGCGAGCGCCAGGGCGCCGGTCATCTGCGCGGGAAGGTCGAATCCGCGGTGGGCGCCAGCGGGCGACCTACGGACGAAACGCAGGACCATCGCCACCGCCACGATCCCGACGGGAACGTTCAGCAGGAAGATGCTGCGCCAGCCGAGGGACGCGATCATCGCGCCGCCGAACAGCGGTCCGCAGGCACCGGCGATCGCGGTGAGCGCGCTCCAGATCCCGATCGCCTGCGCGCGCTCCTTCGGCTGCGGATACGCCTCGCGCAGGATGGCGAGCGACGACGGCAGGAACATCGCCGCGCCGGCTCCCTGGAGGATGCGCGCGAGCACGAGGGTAGCGAGGCCTGGAGCGAAGCCGCAGGCGGCGGAGGCGGCGGTGAAAACGACCAGGCCCGCGAGGAAGAGCCGCTTCGCGCCCAGCCGATCGCCGAGGCCGCCCGCCACCAGCAACAGGCTCGCCAATGTCAGCGTGTAGCCGTCGATGACCCAGGAGAGCCCGAGCACGTCGGTCCCGAGGCCCGCCTGGATGCTGGGAACGGCCACGTTGACCGCGGTCGTGTCGAGGAGGGCCATGCTCAAGCCGAAACTCGTGGTCACGAGCGTCCAGCGTGCGTGAGACGCGTTCCGTACGGCGGGAACTCCAGATTCGAGGCTGCTGATCAGGGCGGCGGCCATGGGGAACTCCTCTGCGAGGACCTTGCATGGATGCCGGGGACGCTGACGGCGATCCCGCGCATGTTTGCTTCTGATCCATGCAACAATGCATGGCATGGCGGACTGGAGCGATCTCCGGTACTTCCTGGAGTTGAGCCGCTCGGGGACCCTGGCCGCGGCGGCGCGGAAGCTGCGGGTCGACTACACCACCGTGGGCCGCAGGCTTTCCGCGCTCGAGCACGATCTCGGGGCGAAGCTCTTCGAGCGCACGCCGGACGGGCTGGTCCTGACCGAGGCCGGCGAAGGCATCCGCGCCGCCACCGAGGAGATGGAACAGGCAGCGATGCTGGTCGAGCAGCGCGCCCTCGGCGCCGATCGCAAGCTCGCGGGAGTGGTCCGCGTCGCCACCACCGAAATGCTGGGGCAAGTCGTAATCCTTCCCGCCGTGCGGGCTCTCCACGAGGTCCATCCCCAGATCCGGGTGGACCTCGCGACGGGGGCGCCTCGACTCGACCTCGCCCGCCGCGAAGCCGACGTCGCGCTCCGCTACTTCCGGCCGGAGAGCGGCGATCTCGTCTCGCGCCGCGTCGCCCGGGTCGCCCAGGCGGCGTACGCGTCGCGCGGCTATCTCGCCTCGCACCCGCGGCCCGCACCGGGAGGCGGATTTGCAGGACACGACGTGGTGATGCTGGAAGTGCGGTCGCTGGGCGGAACGCGGATTGCGGGCGAGGAACCGTCGAACGCCCGGCTCGTGCTGCGCACGAACAACTCGCTCGCGCTCCTGCGCGCCGTCGCGCTGGGGATCGGGATCGGCGCCCTGCCCTGTTACATCGGCGACGCCGAGCGGGACCTGCGGCGGGTCTTTCCCGACGCGGCGGTCGATCTCGAGGACCTCTGGCTCGTCGTGCACGCGGACCTCACCCGGACGAGCCGCGTTCGTGCAGTAATCGACGCCATCGAGGCGCGCCTCGAGGAGGTTTCGAGCGATCTGCGCGGCGAGCGTCCGTCGCGCAGGGAGGCGTGAATCCCACCCCGGGACCGCGCATCCAAGGGGTACGAGGTGGACCGCATGGCCACGCTGAGTCTGCGCCAGCTGGTATTCGGGATAACAGTCGGAACCCTGTTCGCCGTCTTGCAGGGCGATTTGCGGATTCCCGTGCTCGCGAAAATCGCCATTCCCTGCACCGCTCCGGCGGCACACCGCGGCTGACTCATGAGGCGCATCGTTCCGCTCGCGCTTGCGCTTGCCGCCCTGGGTTACGGACCGGCGGCTCGCGCGAACGGGACGGTGAGCAGTGAACAGGGGACTCCGACTCGCGACGTAGCGCTGCGCGGGTACCCGATCGATTTGCGCAAGTTCAAGGTGCTCGAGCGCGACTCCGGGCCGCGCAATTACTACCGGAACATGTCGGAGGCGGAGGGCCGGTTCATCCGCGGCGTCTACAACCCTTCGCTGCAGACGGTGACGCTGTTCGCCGAAATGCCGGACGAGTTGCGCCGCGGAGTGCGCTCCTTGCGCTTCCGCTGGCGCGCGCTGGTCCTGCCCCGCGGCGGCAACGAGTGCCTGCCCGGATACGGCGACAGCGCGGCGAACGTGTATCTCGCCTGGAAGCGCGGCCTGCGCTGGTACTCGCTCAAGCTGGTCTGGAGCACCGACGCAGCGGCCGGCGAGAGCTGCACCGGTGCGCGGAATCCCTTCGTCGCGAGCGACAGCATCGTCCTCCGCGGCGGGGGACCCATCGGCGTCTGGCACGAGGAGGAGGTCGATCCCGACGTGCTCTTCCGCGCCCACTTCGAGGGCGGTCGGGCGGACGCCGAGGTGCCGGAGCTGCAGGGGATCGGGATCCTCACCGACGGGGATCAGACCCAGAGCGTGAGCGCGGCGGACTTCGCGGGATTCGTGCTGTACAAGGCGGAGCGCACCGCCTCGCGCTGACATTCCCGCTCCCGTATTCGCTGGTACCATCTCGCGATGCGCGAGGAAACTTCAGCGACCATCTTCCAGGGCCTTGGCGTCTCTCCGACCGGCAACGGCGACCCGATGGAGTCTTTCAATCCCAGCACGGGCGCGCCGCTCGGCCGCATCCGCGCCGCGACCCGTGCGGACTACGACGCCCGCGTAGCCGCCGCGCTTCATCGATTCGCCGAGTGGCGGACGCGCCCCGCTCCCAAGCGCGGCGAGTTGGTCCGCCGGCTGGGCGAGCTTCTCCGCCAGCACAAGGAATCGCTCGGCGAGCTCGTCTCGCTGGAGACGGGAAAGATCCTCGCCGAGGGGCTCGGCGAAGTGCAGGAGATGATCGACATCTGCGACTTCGCCGTCGGGCTTTCCCGGCAGCTCCACGGGCTCGTCATCGCTTCCGAACGGCCCAGCCATCGGCTGATGGAACAGTGGCATCCTCTCGGCGCGGTCGG
>JBJMQD010000137.1:0-49363 GCA_045802855.1 Myxococcales bacterium
GGCTGCGGGCGTCCGCGACCCGCTCCGGCCTTTCGCTCTGGGAAGCGATTCGGGCGATGGACGAGGATCCGGAGCTCGCCGCTTCGGCGAAAGCGAAGCTCGCTCCCTTCGGGGATCTGCTCAGCCGCCTCGGCGACAAGGTACGGGCCGCCTCCGGGGCCGCGGAATCGATCGAGATCGTCCTTACCGATACCGGCTACCAGGATCGGCTGCGGCTCGAAGGTCCCGAAGGAGAGGATCGCCTGGAGAACCTGCGCGAGCTCATCGGGGCCGCGCGCGAGTTCGACACGACGTGGGACCTGGCTCGCAGGGGCGAGCTCCCGCCCGCGGAGCCCGCGCGACCCGCGCTTGCCCCCGGCGCGCTCGGGAGCGGCGAGATGCCCGCAGAGCGCGAGCCCGGCGACAGGCCCGACGTAGGAGCCGCCCTCGCCGCCGCCTTCGGGGACTTCGACCTGGAGGCGAATACGGAGGACCTTCCCGCCACCCCGCTCCTCGGATTTCTCGAGCAGCTAGCGCTGGTCGGAGACGCCGATGCCGGCGAGGGCGGCGAGCGCGTCTCGCTCATGACCCTGCACGCGGCGAAGGGCCTCGAGTTCGACGCCGTCTGGATGACGGGGCTCGAGGAGCGCGTCTTTCCCAGCTCGCGCTCGCTGGGACAGCAGGGTCCGAACAGGGAGGCGACCGAGGATCCCGAGGAAATGGCCGAGGAGCGCAGGCTCTGCTACGTCGGGATGACCCGGGCCCGCAAGAAGCTCACCCTCACGCTCGCCCGCTGCCGGTCGCTGTTCGGGGAACTGCGCTTCAATCCGCCGTCGCGGTTCGTGCAGGAGGTTCCCGAAGAGCTCGCGACCGGCCTCTCCGCCCTCGCCGCCGTCGAGCCGCGCCAATCCGAAGGCCGGTGGCAGCGCGGCTGGGGCGGCCGGCGCGAAGGCTCTCCGTCCGACTCGTACGAGTTCGATCAGCGGCCGCGCGAGTACCCGGAGACGTCGTCCTTTGGCGTTCGCGGCGGCGGTCCGCCCATGCCGCCGCGCAACGCGGCGCGGGGCGAGCGCGTCGATCCTCGCGCCAAGCCCGAGAAAAAGCAGGCGGCGGAGGGGGTCCTCGGGCTCGGCCCGGGCGCGCGCGTCCGCCATCCCACGTTCGGGGTCGGCACCGTCGAGGAGACCGACGGCCTCGGCGATGCGCTGAAGCTGACGGTCCGATTCCCGCCGGGGGTCGGCATCAAGAAGGTGCTCGCCCGGTTCGTCGACAAGGCGTAGCCGCCCCACCGTTATAGGTCGCGGATCATCGATGCGATCAAGCTGCGCGGCGGGAAGCAAGAGTAGCGCACTTCCAGGCGGGCGGGAGCGCCTTGTGCGCGTCGCGCATTTTCTGCGCCTTCACGAGGCTCTGCGTAAAAACTGCGCGCCGCCGAACGGATTGCGCGATGTCGCGGGAAGCCTTTGGGCCGACTTTGGTGGGGCGCGAATCATGCATTTGGACTGTAGCGGGGGAGCTGCAGCTGCGATCTCGCAGGGGAGGAACCTCCGTGAGCTCGCATCATCACCGCATCCTGTTGACCCAGCACGCCCGCCTGCGAGTGCTCGTTTCCGCGATGAAGCGCGCGGCCGCTGCCGTGCTCGCTCGCGGCGAGCCGCTGTCACCAGCAGCTGCGCACCTCTTCGATCGATCAATCGAGGCGCTAGCGGCGGAGATGAGCGCCCACCTCGTCACACCGAGGAGACGCTGCTGCGCCCGGCACTTTTACGATCGCCGTCCGGGCAGCAGCGCCTCGAGCACCTGCAAGTCGAGCACGATCGGGAGCGGGCGTATTTCGACGAGCTGCTGCCGCGACATGGGAAGGCGCCTCCCGAAGATCAGGCCCGATACGCAATCCGTCTCGCGGAGGAGCTCGCCGAGCATCTCGAAGCGGAAGAGCGCGATCTGTATCCGGCCGCCTTTGCGGACGCCGAGGCTTCAACGAAGTAGCCTACCCGAGCCGCCCGCGGATGAAGAGGGCGTCGACCAGATAGCCGATTCCCGCCTGGACGATACCGACGGCGATCGCCTGCAGGAACCCGATCCCGTACGCCGCCGTGTAGACGATCACCCAGCAGACGAAGGCGATGATCGCCGGGATGAGGAGAAACCAGAACCAGGCGAACGGCGTGACGATGAGCGCGACCAGGAAGGTGACGAGGAGCGCTCGCCCGATGGTATTGCTCGGGTTCCGCGGCGTGACGAGGCTGACGGAAGCCCACACGACGAGGGCATTGACGAACCAGCGAGCGAGCAGGAGTCCGATCATGTACCCGAGGGTAGCGGAAACTGTGCGCGCGCGCCGGTTGGGGTTAGATCCAGGGGATGCTGCCGGAAGTGCCGATCACCGAAGAGCTCATCCGCGCCCTCCCCAAGACCGACCTCCACTGCCATCTCGACGGCTCGCTCCGACTCAAGACCATGCTCGAGCTCGCGGAGGAGCAGAAAGTAAAGCTTCCCGCCGACACCGAGGACGGCCTCGCCAAAGCGATGAAGATCGGCCAGCGGCACGGCAGCCTCGAGGAGTACCTGAAGGGGTTCGAGATCACGCTCAGCGTCCTGCAGACGGACGCCGCTCTCTACCGGACCGCCTACGAGCTCGCCCTCGACGCGGCCGCCGAGAACGTCCGCGTCCTGGAAGTCCGCTACTCTCCGGTGCTCCATCTTTCGAAGGGCCTCAAGCCAACCGTGGTGGTCGAGGCAGTCCTCGAGGGCCTGCGCAAGGCGGAGCGCGAGACCGGGATCAAGGCGGGCGTCCTGGTCTGCGGAATCCGCAACATGAGCCCGGAAACGTCGCTCCGCCTCGCCGAGCTCTCGGTCGCCTACAAGAACCGTGGCGTGCTCGGGTTCGATCTGGCGGGCGCCGAGCATGGCAACCCGGCCAAGGACCACCAGGAGGCCTTCCAGCTCATCCTCAACAACAACGTCAATTGCACGGTGCACGCGGGCGAGGCGTACGGGCCTCCTTCCATCGCGCAAGCCTTGCACTACTGCGGCGCGCACCGGATCGGGCACGGCGTCCGGCTCCGCGAGGACGGCGATCTCCTCAACTACGTCAACGACCACCGCATCCCGATCGAGAGCTGCCCTTCCTCGAACGTCCAGACCGGGGCCGTGCAGGACATCGCATCGCACCCGTTCAAGTTCTACCTGGACTTCGGCATCCGGGTGACGGTCAACACCGACAACCGGCTCATCACCAACACGACGGTGACGAAGGAGATGCTCCTCCTCGCCAGGCAGTTCCAGCTCACGACGAGCGACCTGCGGAACGTCCTCACCGCGGGATTCAAGAGCGCGTTCCTCACCTTCCACGACCGCGCCCAGCTCATCCGGCGCGTCACGGAGGAGATCGACCACACCATCGACGAGGTCAGCGGCCGGGCGGCGGAGGGCCAGCGAGCGGCCCCTCAGGCGCGCGCCGCCGCCCGCACGGCCCGGAGCTGAACGGCGCCCGCTTCCCATTGCGGACCCGCCCGCGCGGGTCTACCGTCGGGAGCATGGCTTACAAGACGCTGGCGATGATCCTCGCGGGCGGCGAAGGCAGGCGGCTCGCCCCCCTGACGCACGAGCGCGCGAAGCCTGCCGTGCCGTTCGGTGGCCGCTATCGAATCATCGATTTCGTGCTCTCCAACTTCGCCAACTCGGACATGCTGCGGATCAAGGTCCTCACCCAGTACAAATCGGATTCCTTGAATACGCATATCTCGCGCGGCTGGCGGCTGTCTTCGATGCTCGGCCAGTTCGTCGAGCCCGTGCCGGCGCAGATGCGCACCGGGCCCGAATGGTACAAGGGCTCCGCGGACGCCATCTACCAGAACCTGAACCTCGTCACCGACGAAGATCCGGAGTACGTCTTCGTCTTCGGCGCCGACCACGTCTACCGGATGGACGCCCGGCAGATGCTCGACTTCCACGTCGAGCAGCAAGCGGACTGCACCGTCGCGGCCATCCCCGTCCCGATCGAGCTGGCGAGCTCGTTCGGCGTCATCACCGCCGACGAGACGGGGCGGATGATCGACTTCCAGGAGAAGCCCAAGCACCCGAAGCCGATGATCGGCGATCCCACGAAGGTGCTGGCCTCGATGGGAAACTACCTCTTCAGCACCGAGTCGCTGGTGCGGGAGATCGTGAACGACGCGGGCAAGGACTCCGCCCACGATTTCGGAAAGTCGATCATCAGCGAGATGTTCCAGAAGACCAAGGTGTCGGTCTACGACTTCGCGACGAACAAGGTTCCGGGCCAGAGCACGCGAGAGGCCGGCTACTGGCGGGACGTGGGCGACCTCGACACCTACTTCGAATCGAACATGGACCTGGTGGACGTCGACCCCAAGTTCTCGCTGTACAACGAGATGTGGCCCATCCACACCGCGCCGAACCACTCCGTGGCGGCGGCGAAGTTCGTCTTCGCCAACATCGAGGAGAAACGGGTCGGCGCCGCCACCGATTCGCTCGTCAGCGAGGGTTGCATCATCTCGGGCGGCCGGGTGAACAAGTCGATCCTTTCGCCCCGGGTCCGGATCAACTCCTTCTCCGACGTGGACGAGTCGATCCTGTTCGAGAACGTGAACGTCGGCCGGCACGCCAAGATCCGGCGCGCGATCATCGACAAGAACGTCGACATTCCTCCCGGCGTGCGCATCGGGTACGATGTGGACGAGGACAAGAAGCGCTTCTTCGTGAGCCCGAACGGGATAGTCGTCGTTCCGAAAGGGATGCGCCTATCCGACTGACGCGGAGGCGGCGGAATTGACCATCAGAATACGAGATGAGGGCGGGCCGATGTCGCCAGTCGTCTCGTGGGGTCCCGGGCCGGGAGGAGCGGGCTTCGCCCGCGACGGGCGGAGCGCGGAAGCGCGCAGCAGCCAATGGCCAGCGGGGGTGCGGGGGGCGGGCGGAGCCGGCCCCCCGATCAGATGACACGCGCGGTCTTCGTCTGGCACCTGCACCAGCCCGACTACCGCGACCCGCAGACGGGACAGCCCCTGCTTCCCTGGGTCCGGTTGCACGCGACGCGTGGCTACAACGACATGGCAGCGGCGCTCGAGGCCGCACCAGCGATCCGGGCGGTGGTGAATTTCGCGCCGGTCTTGCTGATCCAGCTCGAAGCGTGGCTCTCCGGCGCGACCGACCTCCACGAATCGCTGGCGATGCGGCCGGCGGAATCCCTCACCCAGGAGGAGCGGGCGCTCGTCTTGCGCGACTCGTTCTCGGTGGACTGGGACCTCTGGGTCCTCCCCGTTCCACGCTACGCGGAGCTCCTCGACCTGCGCGGCCGGGATCTGCGGCGCCTCGACCTCCTCGAACGGCAGTCGCGCTTCACGGCGCAGGACCTGCGCGACCTCCAGGTCCATTTCCTGCTCGCCTGGATGGGGTTCGCGGCACGGCGCGAGGATCCTTTCGTGGCGGAGGCCTGCAGAAAGGACCGGGGATTCTCGGAGGAGGAGAAGCTCGGCCTCGTCGCCGCGCAGAGGCGGATCGGCGCTCGCATCCTGCCCCGCTGGAAGGCGCTCGCGGCCGGCGGCCAGGTCGAGCTCACCTGCTCGCCGCTGAACCATCCCATCCTGCCGCTTCTCGTCGACACGGATTCCGCACGCAGGGCGATGCCGAGCGTCGCCCTGCCGGCCCGATTCGCCCACCCCGAAGACGCCCGCGAGCAGATCGTGCGCGGTCTCGCCAGGGCCGAAACAGCGTTCGGTGCCCGGCCGGAAGGCATGTGGCCTTCGGAAGGGTCCGTGTCGCCCGAAGTCATCGATCTGCTCGGCTCGTGCGGCGTTCGCTGGTGCGCGACAGACGAGGGAGTCCTTGCCAAGAGCGAGGTGCTCCTCGGCGAAGCGCCCGGCCCAGGCATCGCGGCCCACCATCGTCCGTACGTCGCGGGCTCGCACGGCAACGTCTGCATGCTTTTCCGCGATCGGGAGCTGTCGGATCTGATCGGCTTCCGCTACGCGAAGATGGCGCCCGACGTGGCCGCCGCGGATTTCGTCCGCCGCCTCTCTTCCGCGCGCGGGGACTCTCTCGTCACCATCGCTCTCGACGGCGAGAATCCCTGGGAGCACTACCCTCGCTCCGGCGAGGCGTTTCTCTCGGCTTTCTACGCGGCGCTCTCCGCGTCGCCGATCAAGACGGTGCTGCCTCGCGACGAGCTCCGGGTGAATCCGCCGCGCTCGAGGATCTCGCGCATCCATTCCGGGAGCTGGATCGACGCCAACTTCCGCATCTGGATCGGGCATCCGGAGGACAACGCCGCCTGGACGCTTCTCGCGGCGGCCCGCGACGCGCTCGAGCAGGCGGAGATGACCATCGGCCGCGAACAGATCGAGGCCGCGCGCGCGGAGTTGTTCGTCGCCGAAGGCAGCGATTGGTTCTGGTGGTACGGCGACGATTTCGTCACCGACAACGCGCCCACCTTCGACGCCCTCTTCCGCGGACGCATCGCCCAGGCGTATCGCGCCCTCGGTCTTCCGGTCCCCGGCGCGCTCGGCAATCCCATCATCGCGCCGCAGAAGAATCCGGGAGGCGCCGCGGCCGTCATCGTGCAGCCGCGCCGGCTCGTCCAGCCCCTCATCGACGGGTACTCGCGCAACTACTACGAATGGTCCGGCGCGGGTCAGTACCGGCCCGGATCGAACATCGGCGGATCGATGTTCCAGGGGCGCGCTTTGTACGAGCAGCTCCTCTTCGGGTTCTCGCGCAGCGAGCTGTTCCTGCGCCTGGACCCCGCACCCGGAACGCAGATCGCCGGCGAGCTGCAGGTCACGGTGGCGCGGCTCGTCGGGGAGCATCGCGAGGAGAAGTCGGTGCGCGTCCTCCTCGCCAAGGGCGGAGTGGACCTGCCCGTCGTGGACGAGACCGGCGCGCGGTGCGGGTCGGCTCGGACGGGAGTCCTGGTGGAGCTTTCGCTCTCGCTCGGCGCCCTGGGCCTCGTCCCGGGAGCCCGCATTGCGCTGCTCGTGCACGTCCTGCGCGCGGAGGTCGAGATCGAGCGGCTCCCCCGCGTCGGCGAGCTCGAAACCGTGGTTCCGGACCGCCGTTTCGAGCAGGCGCACTGGCAAGTCTGAGCGAAGGGCGCTTTCTGCTATGGTGCGCCGCGCATGCCGGAACTACGCCGCGACCCCGTCGTGGACCGCTGGGTAATCATCGCGCCGGAGAGGGCCGATCGCCCGAATGCCCTCCTCCGCGAGTATCAGCTTCCCGACGACGAGGACGGCTGTCCGTTCTGTCCGGGCAACGAGTTCCTCACTCCTCCGGAGATCGCCGCCCTGCGTGAGCAGGGACGCTGGACATGGCGGATCGTCCCGAACCGCTATCCGGCTGTTCGCACGGAGGAGAACATGTCGCGCAAGGGCATCGGCGTGTTCGACAAGATGGCCGGTGTCGGCGCCCACGAGGTCATCATCGAGACCGACAGCCATCGCCAGCCGCTCCACGAGCTACCGCTGCCGCGCATCGCCGCCGTCCTTCGCGCCGTGCAGGACCGCATCCTCGATCTCTCGCGGGACATCCGGCTCCGGGCCATCACCTATTTCAAGAACAACGGCGCGATAGCGGGTGGATCTCTGTCGCACGCCCATTCGCAGCTCCTCGCGCTGCCGATGGTGCCCGTGGAGCTGCAGCGCGAGCTCGAAGGCGCTCGCCGGCACTTCGAAGCCCGCGAGCGCTGCATCTACTGCGATGTCCTCGACCAGGAGATGGGCGACCGGTCGCGCCTCGTCCTGGAGACGGACCTCGCCGTCGTCCTCGCGCCCTATGCCGCACGGACCCCGTTCGAGCTTCTGGTGCTGCCGCGCGCGCATCGGTCGGCGTTCGAACGATCGACCGCCGAGGAGCTTTCCGGCCTCGCGTCCGCCCTGCGGACGGCCCTGCGCAAGCTCGACCTCGCCCTCGATCGGCCCGCGTACAACCTGTATCTGCACACGCTGCCCCTGCGCGAGCCGCCGTCGGAGTCCTTTCATTTCCATATCGAAATCAAGCCCGTCCTCACGCTACAAGGCGGCTTCGAGTGGAGTACGGGCTTCTCGATCAACCCGACCCCACCGGAGGAAGCGGCCGCCTTTCTCCGCCAGACGGAGGCCTGAGCCGTGAAGATCCTCTTCGTCGCCTCGGAGGCCGCGCCGTTCGTCAAGACCGGCGGTCTGGGCGACGTCATCAGCGCCCTTCCCCGGGCGCTCGCCGCTCGCGGCCACGACATCCTGGTGATCATTCCGCGCTACGCGGCGATCGAAGGGTCGAACCTGCGCGATACCGGCCGGCGCGTGGAGGTGCAGTTCCCGCACCTTCTCGCCCAGGGGCAGGTCTTCGTCACCGCCCCCGCCGAGCGGCTTCGATACCTGCTGCTCGCGAACCCCTGGTTCGACCGCAAGGAGCTCTACGGCGAGGGCGGGCGGGACTATCGCGACAACCACAAGCGCTACGCCTTCCTCTGCGCTGGCGCGCTGGAAGCGTCGAAGCAGCAGAACTTCCTGCCCGACTGCGTCCACGCCCACGATTGGCAGGGCGCCTTGACCCCGCTCATCCTCAAGCGGGGTTGGGCCGGCCGGCCCGCGCCGTTCAAGGCGCGCTGCATCTTCACCATCCACAACCTCGCCTACCAGGGCGTCTTTCCGCGCGAGGCGATGACCGAGCTGTCCTTGCCGGTCGACCTGTTCCACCAGGACGCGCTCGAATTCTACGGAAACCTGAATCTGATGAAGGCGGGCCTCGTCTTCGCGGACAAGCTCACCACCGTGAGCCCGACCTACGCCAAGGAGATCGTGGAGAGCCCCGAGACCGGCGCGGGTCTCGAAGGCCTCTTGCGTCACCGGCGGCACGACCTGGTCGGGATCATGAACGGGGTCGACTATTCGCGCTGGAGCCCCGAGAACGATCCCAATCTTCCCCAGCGTTATTCGCGCTCGGATCCCTCAGCGAAGGCAGCCTGCAAGGCAGCGCTGCAGAAAGAGCTCGGCCTCGCGGTGGATCCGAACGCGCTCCTCACCGCCGCCATCGGCCGGCTCGCCCACCAGAAGGGGTACGACCTCATTGCCCGGGCGCTGCCGCAGATGGTTTCGCGCAACGTCCAGTTCGTCATGCTCGGCACCGGAGACACCACGCTCGAGGAGGAGTTCCGCGCGCTCGCCGCCAAGCACCCGACGCGGATCTCCGCGCGGATCACGTTCGACGATGCGCTCGCCCACCGGATCGAAGGCGGGGCGGACGTCTTCCTCATGCCGAGCCGCTTCGAGCCTTGCGGGTTGAACCAGCTCTACTCGCTGCGATACGGAACGCTTCCTCTCGTGCACGCGGTGGGAGGGCTTGCCGATTCCATCCGCGAGGCAGCGCCAGAGGGACAGAAGCCCGGCCAGAACGGCTGGGGGTTCCGTTTCGACGACGAGGATCCCGACGCCCTCCTCGATGCCATCGATCGCGCCCTCTCGCTCTGGCAAGACAAGGCGGCCTGGCGGGCCACGATGGACCGGGCGATGGCGCGCGATCATTCCTGGGACCGCGCCGCCGAGCAGTACGAGGCGCTCTATCGCGGATAGAAACTAAGCTTCGGCCGCGACCGGACGGTCGAGCTTGGCTTTCGCCTTGGGAGCGCTTTCCCGCGGCATCGACTTCAGCGCCTGCTCGAGGCGCGGGAGCACGTTTTCCTGCGTGTACCGGATGAGGTGCTCGCCCTGGATGGCGAGCTCGATCGCCCGCGCCGCGGCGTGGGGGGCGCGCAGGAGCGCCGTTCCGAACAAGCGCCAGAACTCGCGCCGCCTCGGGGACAGGACTCCGAGCGTCCAGATGCTCCGGGTGAGGACCCGCATGGCACCCGGCCGCAAGCGGGTGTGCACCTTGGGCTTCCCGACGGTGGTCACGAGGCGCACGCAGCGGTCGTAGTACGCCTTCGGCGCGTACAGATTCGCGAGCAGCTCGCCGTAACCCGACAGGAGCGTCCGCTCGTCCATCGCCGGCTCGAAGTTCGGCCGGTCGAACTGATCCCCCGCCGAGACGATCCGCAGCCGCCCTTCCTTGTGCAGGCGCCGCGTGAGCTGCGTCCCGGGAAGCGCCGTCAGGATGCCGATCATCGCGACCGGCACCGGGAGCGAGGAGATGAAGCTGCGCTGTGCCTCGAAGATCTCCGGGCCGTCGCTGTCGAACCCGACGATGAATCCAGCGTAGACCTCGAGCCCCGCAGCCGTGATGAGGCGTACGGCGTCGTCGGACGGCTGCCTCAGGTTCTGCAGCTTGTGCGTCTCCTTCAGCGACGCCGCGGAAGGGGTTTCGATGCCCAGGAAGACCGAGGAGAAGCCGCTCGCGACCATGGAGTCGACGAGCTCGGGCTTGGTGGCGAGGTCGACGCTCGCCTCCGTGTAGAACTCGAAGGGAAAATCGTTCTTCTCCTGCCACTCGCGCACGTGGGGAAGGAGCTGCGCCACGGCGACGCGGTTTCCGATGAAGTTGTCGTCGACGAAGAAGACGCTGCCCCGGTACCCGGTCGCGCGAAGCCGATCGAGCTCCGCGAGGACCTGCGCAGGTGTCTTGCTGCGCGGCTTGCGGCCGAACACCTCGATGATGTCGCAGAACTCGCACTGGAAGGGACATCCGCGCGAGTACTGCACGCTCATCGACGCGTAGCGGCGATGGTCGACCAGCTCGAATCGCGGGGCCGGAACGATCTCCATCGAGGGCCGGTCGTCGCCCTCGGGCGACAGGAGCTGCGGCGCCTCGTCGTCGTTCGCCGCAAGGGCCCGCACGAGCCCCGCTAGCCTCCCCTCCGCCTCGCCGCGGAACACGTGCCGCGCCTCGGGGAACGCCCCAGGGTCGGTGTTCACCGCCGGACCGCCGACCACCGTGCGCTTGCCGAGGGCCCGCGCCCGAGCGAGCACCCGACGGATTCCCGCCGCATGGATGAGCATGCCCGTCACCAGCACGGCATCGGCCCAGCGCAGCGCGTCGTCGGTGAGCGGCTCGACGTTCTCGTCGATCACCCGGATTTCCCAGTCGGATGGAAGCAGCGCGGCAAGACTGAGGAGCCCGAGAGGGGGAAGCGATGCCGCTTTTCCAGCAATGGGAAGGCTGTGCTGGAAACCCCAGTAAGTCGGCGGGGTAGGGGGGTGCACGAGGAGGGCGCGCATTTTCTGCGGAAACCTGCGCTCGCCCTGTCATGGGTAAGTCATGGGCCTTTCGGCCCCCTCCCCCGGTGCGTCGATTCGCCCGCATGGGCAGGACTTGAACCGGCGGGAATGAAGTGCTATCGTGTTGATGTTGAGAATCAGTATCACTCTCAACGGAGCGGGAAATGGTTCTCTGCATCTGCAAATGCATCACCGACCGGGAGATCGACGCTGTCGTGCGGTCGGGCGCGCGTACCGTCGACGCGATCGGCGACCGCTGCGGCGCGGGGACCGACTGCGGGATGTGCCGTGAAGCCATCGAGGAGCGCCTGGAAGGCTCCTGCGGTAGCTGCCCGCGCGCCCGGGATTGCCACCCGGCTCACGCCGCTGTAGCGTCCGCGGCTCCGTAGCAGCGCACCACTCTCCAGGAGTTCCGCGTGAAGGGCGATACGCAGGTCATCGCGTTGCTCAACGACATCCTCAGTGCCGAGTTGACCGCGGTCAATCAGTACTGGCTCCATGCCCGCCTCTGCGAGAACTGGGGCTACGAGCGGCTGTGGAAGAAGGTGCGCGAGGAATCGCTCGAGGAGATGAAGCACGCCGACGAGCTGATCGAGCGCATCCTCTACCTCGACGGGATGCCGAATCTGCAGAAGCTAGGAAAGATCAACGTCGGGGAGAGCGTCTCCGAGCAGTTCAAGCTCGACCTCGACGTCGAGTACGAGGCCGTGAAGAGGTTCAACGAGGGGATCGAGGCCTGCCGCGGCAAGGGCGACAACGGGACCCGCGCCATCCTCGAGAAGATGCTCGCCGACGAGGAGAAGCACGTCGACTGGCTGGAAGAGCAGCAGCGCCTCATCGACGACATCGGCGAGCCCGCCTATCTGTCCGAGCAGATCAAGGGCTGAGCCCGCCGCGCCTTCGCGGACGTGATCGCGTACTAGGCCCGTCGCTCGTTCGCGGACGTGATCGCGTGTGCTAGGCCCGTCGCTCGGCGGGAAGCCTGGAGAGGTACTCCTCGACGAGCTGGCGCTGCTTCTTCTCGTCCATCTGCGTTTGCAACAGGCGCCCCGCCGCCTCGATGGCGATGTCCACCACCTGCGCGCGCAAGTCCGCGACCGCCGCCCGCCGCTCCTCCTCGATGCTCGTCCGGGCCTGGGCGAGGAGCGCCTCGCTCTCCTTGCGGGCCGAGGTCATCAGCTCCGCCTTCGCGGCTGCCACTTCCGCCTGGTTGCGGCGAATGAGGTCCGCGGCTTCGTTGCGCGCCTTCTCCAGCGACGCGCGCATGTCGGCGGCCGCCTTCTCCGCCTCCGCCCGCTCCCGCTTGGCGCTCTCGATCGACTCGGCGATCGTCTTCTCGCGCGTCTCGATGGTCTCCAGGATCGGGCGCCAGGCGAAGCGCCGCAGGACGATGAGCAGGAGCCCGAACGTTACGACCGTCCAGACGACGAGCGCGACGTTGATGTCGGTGAGGCCGGCAGCGAGCAACATGGAACCTCCGCCTGGCCGGAAGGCGTCGCCGCCTCCCGGCCCGTAATCAAGCGATCAAGCCTTGGTTGCGAGGATGATGCAGACGACCTCGGCGAACAGGGTGACGCCCTCGATGAGCGCCGCCGCGATGATCATCGAGGTCCGGATGTCGCCGCCCGCCGACGGCTGCCGAGCCGTTCCCTCCATCGCGGCAGCGCCGACCTTGCCGATGCCGAAGCCCGCGCCGAGCAGCGCGAGCCCGACTCCCAACCCTGCAGCCAGATATCCGAGCGAGAACTGGTTCACGGTCCGACCTCCGACGTCCTGTGCCTCGCGCCCCGGGCGGCCGGGAGAGGCTGATTGTCGCGGGGTGTGGACCCGAGGCCGCCATGGCCCAGCCCGCGTCTTTCTCATCAAGCGACGACGACGAAACCGCAATTACCCCGCGCGTAAACGCGGACGTCAGTGAGCGTGCTGCGTCATCCCGATGAAGACCGCAGAGAGCATGGTGAACACGTATGCCTGCACCAGCGCCACGAAGAGCTCGAGCAGGAAGATTCCCAGAGCGAATGCGACCGACACCGGGGCGATGAGCGGCGAGATGAGCACCGTGAGCGCGATGAGGAAGAAGATGACGATGTGCCCTGCCACCATGTTGGCGAACAGGCGCACGGTGAGCGCGAACGGCTTGGTGAAGAGCCCGAGCACCTCGACCGGCACCATGATCGGAAAGAGCCATTTCGGCACGCCGGCCGGGACGAGGTGCATCCAGTACCCCGCCGCGCCCTGCGCCCGCATGCCGGCGATCTGGGTGAGGACGAAGGTGAAGATGGCGAGCACCATGGTGATGCCGAGATTCCCGGTCGCCGTCGAGATCCCCGGGAATCCGCCGAATGCGGGGATCGGGAGCAGGCCGGCCAGATTCATGAAGAGGATGAAGAAGAACGCCGAGCACAGGTAGGACGTGTACAGGTCCGCGTGGTGGCCGATGTTCTTCACCGCGATCTCGTCGCGGACGAACATCACGAACATCTCGACGAGGCTGTAGCCACCCTTCGGCACCACCGCCCGCTTGCGCACCGCGAGCGCGAGCACGATGAGGAGGATCCCGGCGGCGATCCACATGTTGATGACGTGCTTCGTGATCGAGAGGTCGATCTGGCGCTCTCCGACCCTGAAGCCGAGCGGCACCCACGTCTCGTCCGAGACGTGGTGGAAGATGTGCTCCGCGACGCCGCCTTCGTGCTCGGCCTCTTCCCCCTTCCCTTCCGGATGCTGCAGACGCTCGTGCTCGCCGGGCGCCGCGTGCTCCTTGCCCAGGGTAACGCCGTGCTCGTCGGCTTTCGGCTTCTCGCTCTCCTGCACCGGAGCGGGGCGTTGTTCCTGCGTGCTCGCGCCGTGCCCCTCCGCGCCGGGGGCGGGTTGCTGCAGCGCGAGAAGCGACGCGAACAGCGCGACTATCATCAGGAGGCTCCTGCCCGCCGCGCCTGCGACGAGCTGAAGACGTACGCCACCTCGGCCACCTGGGTGACCCCGTACACGGCGAAGAAGGCGAACGCGTACTGCAGCGCCCCATCGCCCCGCGCGTGGGAGGCGAGCAGGCCGACCGCGACGAGGATCATCCGCGCGAAAAAGCCGCCGAGAAAACCGCCCAGGACGCCATTCGTGCCGCGTCCGGACCCCCAGGCGACGAGCGGCAGGGCCACAGCGGCCGCGAGGCTCGCGAACCCCGCCCCGTACAGGGCGGCGTCGGAGATTCGCGAGGTGACGACGAGAGCGACCGCGCAGCCCACCGCGCTCGCCGCGGCGAAAGGCAACAGACGCGTCACGGCTTCACGCCCTTTCCGATCGCCGAAAGCGCCTTGAAGAAGAGATAGAAGCCAATCGCCATTCCGAGGACCGCCCCCACGACGAGAAGCCAGGGAGTGGTGTGCAGCCACTTGTCGAGGAAATACCCGACCAGCACCCAAAGCGCGACGGAGCCCGCGAGCTGCCAGCTCGCGTCGAGATAGGGACCTGCCTTCCTATAGGAGCTGGCGATGTCTCCGCCCGCTCCATCCCGCTCTTTGACCAACTGACGGCCTTCCCCGAGGTCGTTCGAAAGGGCAGCGCCTCCTACCATGGGCTACCTGCCCGGTCAACGAAGGGGGTCGATCGGATTTTTCCCGTTCGTTCCCGCGTTGTAGGCTCGCACCCATGCTACGGCCAACCCAGTCCATGCTCGCCTCTTCGCGGGCCGCTCGCAGGCGCTCCGCTCGAGAGGATCGCCGCAAGACGCTCGTCCGCCTCTTCCGCTTCCTCGTGCGGACGGTGGGCACGGTGGGCGGCATCGCATTCGATCTCGCCGTCCTCATCGGCACCCCTCTCGCGTACCTCGCGGCAAGCTTCGCGGTGATCGATCTGCCCGCGAGCTGGCTCTTCGGACACGGCAAGATCACGGGCCTGAGCCTGGGACTTTTCGCCGGCGCCCTTCTGGTGTCGGCCTTCGGCATCTTCCGCGCCCTGCACGGGGCCGCCCCGGTGGTTCCCGTCCGGCCGCGCTTCGCGAAGGCGATGCTCGCGCTCGGCTGGGTCTTCGCCATTTTTCTCGCGGTAGCCGATCTCTCCAGCCTGACGTAGCAAGCGCGCAGGCAGCCGGTCGCCTGTCCGCGGCAGCGCGCCGCGCGCTTTCACTGCTACGCGCACGTATCTTCCTGGCGGAGGCATCGTGCCGCGCAGGCTCTCGGAACAGGTCGTGGTGGTCACCGGCGCATCGAGCGGGGTCGGCCGCGCCGTCGCCCGCGCCTTCGGCGCAGCGGGCGCGAAGGTGGGGCTCATCGCCCGCACCCGGGAAGCGCTCGAGGAAGCCGCTCGCGAAATCGCAGCCAGCGGGTCCGAGGCGCTCGTCCTGCCGCTCGACGTGAGCGACCCAGCCAAAGTGTTCGCCGCGGCCCAGGCCGTCGTGGAGCGATTCGGCCGGATCGACACCTGGGTGAACGACGCGATGGTGTCGGTCTTCTCGCCCGTCCACGAGACCACGCCGGACGAGTACCGCCGCGTCGTCGAGGTGAACTACCTCGGCACGGTTTACGGCACCCTGGCCGCGCTCGAGCACATGCGGCAGCAGGGGGACGGCGTCATCCTCCAGATCGGCTCCGCGCTCGTGTACCGGTCGATTCCGCTGCAGAGCGCCTATTGCGCCTCGAAGGCCGCCATCCGCGGCTTCACCGATTCGCTGCGCTGCGAGCTCTTCCACGAAAAAAGCCGCATCAAGGTCTGCATGCTCCAGCTTCCCGCGGTGAACACGCCGCAGTTCGACGTCGTGCGCACGCGGCTGCCGCGGAAGCCGAAGCCCGTGCCCCCGATCTTCCAGCCGGAAGTGATCGCCAGGGCGGCGCTGTACGCGTCGCAGCACCCGTCACGGGAAATCTGGGTCGCGGGAAGCGCCGTGAAGGCGATCCTCGGGCAGAAGCTCATTCCGGGACTACTCGATCGCTATCTCGGGCGGATCGGCTACGACGCGCAGCAGACGGAGGAGCCGATCGAGCCGTATCGCCGCGACAACGTCTTCGCTCCCATCCCGGGGGACCGCGGCGCGCACGGTCGATTCGATGACGAGTCTCGCGGCTTCAGTCTGGAGCTGTGGACCCGCGTGCGCCGCGCGTTCATCGCGGGAGGCGTCGCCGCGGCGGCACTGGCGCTCTCTGTGAAAGCCCTGCGCGGATGAGCTTGCTCAAGCAGCCTTGAGGGCCTCACGGAACGCGTTCGCGGTCTGATCGATCACGTCGGGACCGTGCTGGCTCGACAGGAACGCCGACTCGAACTGGCTCGGCGGCAGGTACACGCCCCGCTCGAGAAGAGCGCGATGGAGCTCGCCGAACCGCGTCGCGTTCGCCTGCTTCGCGGTGGGATAGTCGTAGACCTCGCCTTCGGCGAAGAAGAGCGTCCACATCGATCCGACGTGGTTGATCCGCGCCGGAATGGACGCCTGCGCACAGCTCTCCCGCAGCCTCGAGCAGAGCTCGGCGGTGTGCTTCTCGATCGACTCGGTGAACCCTTGCTGGGAGACGAGATCGAGCATCACGCACCCGGCCGCCATCGCGAGCGGATTCCCGGAGAGCGTTCCCGCCTGGTAGATCGGGCCCGAGGGCGCCACCTCGTTCATCACGTCCTCGCGGCCTCCGAAGCACCCGACGGGAAGACCGCCGCCGATCACCTTTCCCAGGCACGTCAGGTCGGGCTCGATGCCATAGCGCTCTTGCGCTCCGCCGCGGGCCACGCGGAACCCTGTCATCACCTCGTCGAAGACGAGGAGCGCGCCGGCGGCGCGAGTCTCCTCCCAGAGCACCTCGAGGAAGCCGGAACGGGGAAGGAGCACGCCCATGTTCCCGACCACCGGCTCGACGATCGCGCAGGCCGTCTCCTTTCCCAGGGAGGATCGGAAGAAGGCGCGGGTCACGTCCGGATCGTTGAAGGGCAGGACGGTGGTGAGCTCCGCGAGCGCCGCCGGGACCCCCGGCGAGTCGGGCAGGCCGAGCGTTTCGACGCCGCTCCCCGCCCGGACGAGGAGGCTGTCCGAGGCGCCGTGATAGCACCCTTCGAACTTGACGACGCGCTCGCGCTTCGTGAACCCGCGCGCGACCCGCAACGCCGCGGCGGTCGCCTCCGTGCCGCTCGAGACGAATCGCATCTTCTTGATGCTCGGGACGAGCTTGCGCACGCGGTCGCCGAGGTCGCTCTCCCGCGCCGTCGGGGCGCCGAAGCTCGTGCCGTGCGATGCGGCGTCGCAGACCGCCTTGACGATGTCGGGATGCGCGTGGCCCGCGAGGAGCGGCCCCCAGCTGAGCACGTAATCGATGAAGCGGTTCCCATCGATGTCGACGAGGTACGAGCCCTCGCCGCGGGTGACGAAAATCGGCTCACCCCCGACGGCGCGAAAGGCGCGGACCGGGCTGTTCACGCCGCCGGGAAAGAGACTCTTCGCGCGAGCGAACTCGCGCTGCGACCGTTGGGATCTCATGGCGGGCGGGAGACCTACCACGAACGCGGCGGGGCGGGGATGGACCATCCGCCGCCCCGGCGTGGAGCTCGCTCAGTGCGTCGAGGCGCGGGAATTGCGCGCGAAGTGATCGAACACCGCCGCGACGTTGCGCGGATCGACGGTCTTTCCCATCGTGAGGCGGCGCTGGGCGCGCTCCATCGCGAACTGCACCACGTCGGGAGAGTCGTGCTTCGGCAGCGCCTGGGTGAACTCCTGCACGGCGTGGGCGTCGTCGCCCAGCTCGACGAGGCAGTTGCCCGTCTCGAAGCGGGCTTCGGATTCCTGCCGCGTTCCGGAGTACTGCTGCGCGACCTTGCGGTACGCCGCGATGGCCTCGGCGTGACGGCCCGAAAGGTGGAACGTCGAGGCGGCGAGGAGCGCCGCGGCCGGAGCGAGCGGCGAGCGCGGCCAGCGGCTCTGCAGCTCCGCGGCGGCTCCGCGGGCGGCGAACCACTCACCCCGATCGAGAAGGGCGCGAGCGATCTTGAGCTGCGCCGCGTCGGCGCCGGGCTGGTCGGGCGCCGCGGCGACTTGATCGCGCCACGCGTCGAGCGCTCCGCGAACGTCGCCGAGTCGCATGTCGAGATCGCCGAGCCGCTCGCGCGCCTCCAGCGACTCGGGAGCGGTGGGATAGCGCTTCACCAGCTCGCGGTACTCCTGCGCCGCGCAGCGCGCGTCGTCGAGGTGGAGCGCGCAGAGATCGCCGGCGAGCTTGAGGGCGCCGCGCCGGGTGCCGTCCTGATCCTGTCCGCGCTCGTCGCCGAGCGAGAGGAGCAGGGCGCGCGCCTCGAGGAGCGCGGTACGGTGATGTCCCGAAAGCGCCAGGTCGCGGGCCTGCTCGAGCCGCGCGTACGGACTGCTCCCGCACGCACAAAGTGCGAGCATGCAAAAAAACAGTCCCAAGCGCGGCCGCATATCGATCCGGTACCACTCCGGATGCACCCTCCGCAACGGAGCGCGAGTGCCGCCGGGTCGCTCCGGGTAGGCGCGTGTAGGCGGCCCTGTTACGTCACCTCGCCATCCGGGGGCGATCCGTCGTCGTCCTCGCCGCCGGACGTGTCCTGCATCACAGCGGCAGCGGCTTCGGCCTCGCGCTCCTCGGGCGCTCGGGTCGCGCCTACCACCTTCTCGCCTTCCTGGCGCAGATCGATGAGCCGCACGCCCTGGGTGTTGCGCCCGATGACCGAGATCTCCGCCACCCGCGTGCGGATGATCATTCCCTTGTTGGTGATGATCATCAGCTCGTCCGCGTCGGTCGCCTGCATCATCGCCACCACGCTGCCGTTCCGCTCGCTGGTCTTGATGTCGATGATGCCCTTCCCGCCCCGGTGCGTGCGCCTGTACTCCTCGAGCGCGGTGCGCTTGCCGTATCCGTTCTCCGTGAGCGTGAGGATGGTGGACCCGGCCCGCGCGAGCTCCGCTCCCACGACGTGATCGCCTTCCTCGAGCGTGATGCCCTTCACGCCCCGCGCGGCCCGTCCCATCGCGCGCGCTTCCTTCTGCTCGAAGCGGATGGCCATGCCGGTCTTCGTCCCGATCACCACGTCCTCGTCGCCGCGGGCGAGCATCACCGCGACCAGCGAGTCGTTCTCCTCGATCGAGAGGGCCTTGAGACCGCTCGGCCGGGGGCGCGCGAAGGCATGCAGCGCCGTGCGCTTCGTGAGCCCGTTCCTCGTCACGAAGAGGATGTACGGACCCTTCCCGATCTGGATGGCGTCTTCGGCGGCCTTGCGGGCCTGCTCCTCGGGACTGAGAGGCGGTTCGCCCTGACCCTCCGCTTCTTCGGTAGTTGCCGCCGGGGCTGGCGCTACGGCGATGGGCCCGGTGTCCTCGGCCGGCGTCTCCGTCTCGTCGCTCTCCGCGGCACCCTTCTTGGGCAGCTCCTTCACCGGCAAAAGCGCCGCGATCTTCTCCTCGGGCGCGAGCTGCACGAGGTTCACGATCGCCTTTCCGCGTGCGGCCCGGCCCGCCTGCGGCAGCTCGTGCACCCGGAGCCAGAAGACGCGCCCCATGGTCGTGAAGAGGAGCAGGAACGCGTGGGTCGAGGCGACGAAGATCTGCTCGATGAAGTCGTCCTCGACCGCGGCGGCGCCGGTCTTTCCCTTCCCGCCGCGCTTCTGCGCCCGGTAGAGCGAGACGGGGTTGCGCTTCACGTACCCCGCGTGGCTCACCGTCACCACCATGTCCTCGTCGGCGATCAGGTCCTCGGTGGTGAGGTCGTCCGCCTCGCCGACGATCTCGGTGCGGCGCGGGTCGGAGAAGTCGCGCTGCACTTCCCGCAGCTCGTCCTTGATGACGCCGAGGAGGAGCTGCTCCGATCCGAGGATGGCGGACAGGTGCGTGATGATCTTCTGCACCTCGGCCAGCTCGTCGACGATCTTCTGCTTCTCCAGACCGGTCAGCCGCTGCAGCTGCATCTCCAGGATCGCCTTCGCCTGGATCTCGGAGAGCTGGTAGAGCGACTGCAACTGGTTCGACGCCGTCTCGCGGTTCGGCGACGCCTTGATGACGGCGATGATCTCGTCGATGTGGTCGAGGGCGATCTTGTAGCCGAGGAGGATGTGCTCGCGCTCGCGCGCCTTGCGCAATTCGTACCGGGTCCGGCGGGTGACGACGTCGCGGCGGTGGGCGATGAACCGCTCGAGGAGCGGCTTGACCCCGAGCGTGCGCGGCTGCCCCCGATCGATGGCCAGCATGGTCGCGCCGAAGCTGTCCTGGAAGAGGGCGCTGTGCTGGTAGAGGTTGTTGAGCACGACGCCCGTGACCGCGTCGCGCTTCGTCTCCACCACCGCGCGGATGCCTTCGCGGCTCGACTCGTCGCGCAGGTCGCTGATCCCTTCCAGCTTCTTGTCCTTGACGAGGTCGGCGATGGATTGGATGGCGCGGGCCTTGTTCACTTGATACGGCACTTCCGTGACGACGATCGAGTCGCGCCCTCTCTTCTCGTCGGTCTCGATCTCGACCTTGGCGCGCAGCCGCAGGATGGCCCTTCCCGTTTCATAAAGCGCGCGGATGGGGCCGAGGCCCATGAGGATGCCGCCGGTGGGGAAGTCGGGACCCTGGATCCCGCCGGGCAGCGTCCCGCCGAGCTTCGGATCGAGCAGGTCGCGCAGGGGCGCATCGGGATGCTCGACGAGGTGCACGCAGCTCTCGATCACCTCGCGCAGGTTGTGGGGCGGAATGTTCGTCGCCATGCCGACGGCGACCCCCGAGGAGCCGTTGACGAGCAGGTTCGGGAACTTCGTCGGGAGGACCAGCGGTTCGGTGGTCGAATCGTCGAAGTTGGGGCCGAAATCGACCGTATCCTTGTCGATGTCGGCGAGCATCTGCTCGGCGAGCTTCGTGAGCCGCGCCTCGGTGTAGCGGTAGGCCGCGGCAGAATCGCCGTCGATCGATCCGAAGTTGCCCTGCCCGTCGATGAGCGGGGCCCGCATGTTCCATTCCTGCGAGAGGCGGACGAGCGCGTCGTAGACCGCCGCGTCGCCGTGCGGGTGGTACTTCTTCAGCACCTCGCCGACGGTGCCGGCGCACTTCGAGTAGCGCCGGTTGTGCAGCATCCCCTGCTCGAACATCGCGTAGAGGATCCGCCGGTGGACGGGCTTGAGGCCGTCGCGCACGTCCGGCAGGGCGCGCCCGACGATGACCGACATCGAGTAGTCGAGGTACGCCTGCCGCATCTCGTCCTCGATCGCGACCGGGACGAGGCTAGGGGAATTGTCAGCCATTTCGCGCTATCCGATTCTCGGGGGAGGGCGCTTTCTACCCCGGCGGAACGCCCCGCGCCATGCGAAACGGCCGGGTCTGACCGCTCCCTGAATCGAGCATCCAGTCGTCCGCTAACGCGAGTCGCGAAGTACGGGTTCTCCCTTCGGCCACGGCTCGCTGCGCGGGGGCGGGAACTTCTTCGGGAGCGCGTCGACCAGCCGATCCACGGAGCAGACGAGCGCCTCCGCCGCCTCGGCGCCGTACCGCTCGTTCGCGGTGGGGAAGTCCGCCTGGGAGGGATTCCCCGAGCAAGGATTGTGCAACTTCACGGAGCCGAAGCGGTGCTCGCCCACCTTCATGACGAGGGCGTAGTGGTGGCCGCCGATGCAGTTCGGGCAGTAGTCCACTTCCGCTGGAGTTCCGCCGATGAGTGGATTGACGTCGATTCGCTCCCGCACCCACGCGATGTCTTCCTTGCCCAGGTCCACCACGCGGTAGGCCTGCTCGCCCACCATGCAGGGATCGCCCAGCCGGTAGGCGAGGCGCGTCTCGAAGAGGGCGAAGAGAAGGGTGGGGTTCTTGCCGCAGAGTTTTTGGAACTCGTACAGGACGAGCCTGGGCTCTTCGTCGCCAAGGATCACGGGGCCGCGAAGTTTGGGCTGGTCGCCTCCCGTCGCTTGCGGCCGGACGGGCGGCGGCGGCGGACGCGACGGCGCAGAGGCGCAGGCGAGCCCTGCCGTCGCGAGGCCGACCACCGCTCGCGTCGCCGGCCTCACAGGTTGTCGAGGTGCCGCCGGGCCTCGCGGCCGGCTTCGCCGCGCGGCTCGATCTCCTCGGCCTTCTCGAATGCAGCTCGCGCGCCTTCCTTGTCGCCGCGGAGTTTCAGGGCGATCCCGCGGCCCAGATGAGCCCCGGCGCAGCGGCGATCCATCGCCAGCGCCTTGTCGAACTCCTGGATGGCCTTGGTAAGCTCGCCGTCGGCGAGGAGCCGCCGCCCCTCGGCGACGTGGTGATCCGCGTTGGAGACGAACTCGACGTCGAGGACGGCCTTTCCCACCACGTGTCCGAGCACCACCCGGAGCGGCCCGAACCACCAGAAGGTCGCCATTTCGGCGGCGGCGACGACCGCGATGGGCACCTCGGCGATCTGCTTGCCGCGAAACTTGATCCGTACGCGCGTGTGCTGGCCCTTGGACATGAGATCCCGGGCCTGCTCGCGGATCTTCCCGAAGGCGGACTCGACGCCGCCGCCGAGATCGACCGCCATCTTCTTCGCCGCTTCCTGCGCGCGATTGGCGGCTGGCCGTGCCTGGTCGGCGATGTCCTGCAGCTTCTTCGCGGCCCGGTCGTAGATGTCCGCCCATTCGGCGTCGCCGTCCTGCGGAGCTGCCTTCGTCTCGGGCCGAGACGCCTTCCGCGCCTTTCCGCGATTCTTTGGATGCTCCGCGCTGCGCGCTCCGCCGGTCGCAGGCGAAGCCCGCTCCCCCACGCGCCTCGTCTTGCGCGGTTTCTTCTTCGGCGTGCCCTCGCCCTCCGCCATTTCGTTCCCTCCAGGAACCGGGAGTATGCTCGAAGGTCCTGGGGCGCGCCATTGACCATCTTCTCCGACAGCCTGCGGGCATTCCTCAAGCCGGTCGTTCCCTACCTCGACGACGCCGAGGTGAGCGAGGTGCTCATCAACGGCCCGAAGGAAGTCTTCGTCGAGCGGCGCGGCAAGCTCGAGCGGACGAGCGCGGTCTTCACCGACGACGGCCTTCTCGCCGCGGCCCGCAACATGGCCCAGTTCGTCGGTCGCCCGCTGTCCGAGGAGCGGCCCAGGCTCGACGCGCGGCTGCCGGACGGTAGCCGGATCCACGTCGTCCTCGCCCCGATCGCGCGGAACGGCACCACGGTGGCGATCCGCAAGTTCTCGCCCGACAAGCTGACCGTGAAAGACATGATCGCGCGCGGCTCGATGACGGAAGAAGTTGCCCGCTTCCTCGAAGGAGCCGTGGTCGCCAAGGTGAACATCGTCGTCGCCGGCGGGACGGGCAGCGGGAAGACCTCGCTCCTCAACGCGCTCGCGACCTTCATTCCAGCTGACGAGCGGATCCTCACCATCGAGGACTCCGCCGAGTTGCAGCTGCGCAAGCCGCACGTCGTCGCCTTCGAGAGCCGCCCTCCCGACAAGCACGGGAAGGGCGCCATCGACATGGGCGAGCTGCTCCACTCCGCCCTGCGCTTGCGGCCCGATCGCATCGTGGTGGGTGAGGTCCGGGGCGGAGAGTGCTTCCATCTCCTCCAGGCGATGAACACGGGACATGGCGGCTCGCTCGCCACCGTGCACGCCAATTCGCCCCTCGACACCCTGCACCGGATGGAGTCGCTCTGCCTTCTCTCCGGGATAGAGCTGCCGCTCATCGCCGTACGTGCCCAGGTGGCGAGCGCCATCGGGCTGGTAGTCTCTTGCGCGCGGCTCCCGGACGGCTCGCGCAAGGTCACCGCGGTCGCGGAGGTGCTCCCTCTCGACGAGCGCGGAGAGCATCGGGTCCAGGAGCTGTTCAAGTTCACCACCTCGGGCCGGGCCGCGGACGGCACGGTGCTCGGGCGACTCGCCGCGACTCCCGCCAAACCCCGCCTGCGGGCAAAGCTCGAGGCCGCCGGATATACCGACGGCGACAGAACCGACGTCGGCGCGCATCCGCTCCGAAGCGAATCTCGCGGCTGAGCAAGCCTTGCCACTCCATCGCGAACGCACCGATCCCGTCCGCACCCCCGACGAGCTCGAGCTCGTCCACCGCCGCTGGGTGATTCCCGACGACGTACACCGCGAGGTGGCGCTTTCCGCCGTCGCGAGGCTCTGGCACGCCCTCTTCGATCTGAAAGTCCTCGACCGCTCGCAGGAAGTCCTCCTCGCCCGCCTTCCGCTTCCGGGAGGGTCGGCGTCGACGGAGGACCGGGCTGTGCCTGCCACGGGCGGAGGCCGCGGGCCGGGGCATACGACGGAGGAGCGGGCTCTGCCTGCGACGGGCGGAGGCCGCAGGCCGCAGCAGATGATCGAGGAGGGGGGACTTCCGGCGGTCGCGAGCGCCGGAGCCATCCTCGCGGGGGCGTCCGCGGCCACATCCGTTTCCCAGGTCGTGTACCCCGAGGAGGGCTTTCGCGACCCGTACCTCGTTCCGGGCGGCGGCTACCGCGATTACACGCTGTACGCGATCGAGTCGGCCCGTCACCTCTTGTTGCCCCTCGCGGTCGAGGCGATCTCTTGCGGCAGCTGCGGGAAGGAGCGCGCTCTCGACCCGCTGCCCTTCACCGACGGCAACCTGCTCGACCTGGAAAATCCCTGTCCGTTTTGCGCAGCGTTGCCGTCGACCGAATCCGACCGGGTCCGCCTCTCGAGCGGCTCGATCTTCCTTCTCGGCGAGACCGCCGCACGCGCAGCGCTCTCCGTCGAGCTTCCCGCAAGCCCGCCGGACGAGGAGATGCCGGACGAAGAAGTCGCGCAGGCCATCGAGGCCGCGTTCGGACCCACCGACGAGCTTTCGGACGACGGAGTCGAGCCTTCCTAGCGAAGCAAGTACGCCGCCGTACGTCCGCACAGCTCGTCGAAGGAGTCCGCGACGAAGAGCAGTTTCTGGTAGTCCGTCGGGTCGTAGGGCGTGCTCGCGATCGCGTCGGGGTCGAAGGCCCGCAGCTCGGCCTGGGTCTCGAATCGCCCGAGCTCTCCGAACGAGGAGAGCAATCCCGCGCCGCATACTTTAAGACGCCCTGCCTCGCGGCAGACTCCGAATTCGAGGGTGTACCAGTAGAGCCGGGAGATGCGCGCGAGCCGGGTGTCCGTATGCTCCGGCCTGCGGCCTCCGCCCGTCGCAGGCGAAGCCCGCTCCTCCTCCGCCTCCGCGGCGGCCCGGCCGAAGAGGCGGTTCAGACGCGCGAACCGGGAATGGCAGAACGTCGCCGCGTGGCCGACGAGCTCGTGGACGACGTCCGGCTCCGGGGTGTAGAGCGGCCGGCTGGCATGTCGAATATACTGAGTGGCGAGAAAGATGCCGCGGCCGAGATGCCCGAGAAAGGTGCGGTCCGACACCAGCCCCGCGACTGGCTTCATCGCGAAGCCCGTCGTGCGAGCGAGGGTCCGATTGACGTCGGCAAGTTGCGGGATGCGCTCGCGATCCAGCGCGACGAGCGCGGAGCACTCCCGGTACTCGCGGCATGCATAGCGCTCGTGCAAGGGAGCCAAGTGCTCCCAGACGGTCCGCCAGACCCCCTGCTCGTCCTCGGTGTACTCGACGGCCGGAACGGGATCGCCCTCGCGATACTCCATCGCGACCCGCGCGATCGCGTTGCGCCGGGCGCGATACGCCGCGTCCCGGAACCCGGGATGATCGGGATCGAGCTGGACGAGATCCGACGCGGTTACCTGGTTGCCGCCCTGCATGAGCCGTTCAGGATACCGCGGCGCTCGAGCCCGACGCCATCAGGGGCGCCGGGCGACCAGGGCCCGGGCGGCCGCCCGCTCGACCTGCGCGCGCTCCTGCTCGTACGCGGGATCCCCGGGCTGCATGGAAGCAAGCTTCTTCTGCCGCTCCTGCAGGTCCTGCGTGGCCCTCTGCGCGTCGAGCTGCTCGGCCCGGATCGCTTCCTCCACGAGGACGCGGACCCGGTCGTTGCTCACCTCCGCGAACCCTTCGCCGGCGGCGTACCGGTGCGTCGTCCCGCCGGCGACGTAGAGCAACTCGCCGGCGGCGAGGGCAGCGACGAGGGGAGTGTGGCCGGGCCGGATCCCGAACTGCCCTTCCACGCTCGTCAGCCGGACCTCGTCGCAGGTGAGCGTGACCACCCGCTCCTCCGGAGTGACGATTTCGAGCGAGAGAGGCATGGGTCTAAGCCGCCATCGTCTTGGACTTCGCCACCGCGCCCTCGATGGCGCCGACCATGTAGAACGCCTGCTCGGGGAGCTGGTCGTGCTTGCCGTCGAGCAGCTCCTCGAAGGACCGGATGGTGTCCTCGAGCTTCACGTACTCGCCCTTGATGCCGGTGAACGCCTCGGCCACGCTGAAGGGCTGCGACAGGAATCGCTGGATCTTGCGTGCGCGCGCGACGGTGAGCTTGTCCTCGTCGGACAGCTCGTCCATTCCGAGGATGGCGATGATGTCCTGCAACTCCTTGTAGCGCTGCAGGATCGACTGCACGCGCCGGGCGACCTTGTAGTGCTTCTCGCCTACGACGCCCGGATCGAGGATGCGGCTGGTCGAGTCGAGCGGATCCACCGCCGGGTAGATGCCGATCTCGGTGAGGCCGCGGGAGAGCACCGTCGTCGCGTCGAGGTGGGCGAACGCCGTGGCGGGCGCCGGGTCGGTGAGGTCGTCGGCGGGGACGTAGATCGCCTGCACCGAGGTGATGGCGCCCTTCTTCGTCGAGGTGATCCTCTCTTGAAGCTCGCCCATGTCGGTCGACAAGGTCGGCTGGTAACCGACGGCGCTCGGGATGCGGCCGAGGAGCGCGGAAACCTCGGAGCCCGCCTGGGTGAAGCGGAAGATGTTGTCGATGAAGAGGAGCATGTCGCGCCCCTCCTCGTCGCGGAAATACTCGGCCATGGTCAGCGCCGACAGGGCCACGCGGGCACGCGCCCCGGGCGGCTCGTTCATCTGGCCGTATACGAGCACGCACTGGCTCTTCTCGGGTTCGTCGAGGTTGACGATCTTCGACTCGATGAACTCGGCGTAGAGGTCGTTCCCTTCGCGGGTACGCTCGCCGACGCCGGCGAATACGGAGAACCCGCCGCGCGCCTTGGCGACGTTGTTGATCAGTTCCTGCAGCAGCACCGTCTTTCCCACGCCGGCGCCGCCAAAGAGACCAATCTTCCCGCCGCGAAGGTACGGGGCGAGCAGATCGATGACCTTGATCCCCGTCTCGAACGCCTGCACGCGCACGTCCTGCTCGACGAACGTGGGCGGCGGCCTGTGGATCGGCATCCGCCGGGTCGCGTTGACCGAGCCGCGCTCGTCGATCGGCGAGCCGATGACGTTGAGGATCCGGCCGAGGGTTTCCTTTCCCACCGGGACGGAGATGGGGGCCGCGGTGTTCTTCACCGGCTGCCCGCGGATCAGGCCGTCCGTCGAATCCATGGCGATGCAGCGGGCGGTGTTCTCGCCGAGGTGCTGCGCCACCTCGACGGTCAGGTTGTCCGCCTGGTTCGAGATCGAGGGATTCGACAGGAGGAGCGCCGTGTAGATCTCCGGCAGCGAGCCGGGCGGAAACTCGACGTCCACGACGGGACCGATCACCTGGGTGACCTTGCCGGTCTTCTGCACTTCGGTCATCGCGACAGCCATGCGTTCCCTCGAATCGTTACTTGAGCGCTTCGGCGCCGGACACGATCTCCATCAATTCCTTCGTGATCGCGGCCTGCCGCGCGCGGTTGTACTCGAGCGTCAGCCGCCCGATCATCTCGGAAGCGTTCTTGGTAGCGGAATCCATCGCCGTCATGCGCGCGGCGTGCTCCGAAGCCTCGCTCTCGACCAGCGCGCGCCAGATCTGCATTGCGAGAAAGCGCGGCAAGAGCGACTGCAACACCACCGGGCGGCTCGGCTCGAAGATGTGCTCTGGCGTGAGGAGGCCCTTCGCGGCCGTGCCCTGCTCATTCTGGGTGCGCTTCTTCGGCTCGAGCGGCAGGAGCCGGACCAGCATGATCTCCTGCGCGATGGTGCTCCGGAAGTAGTTGTAGAGAAGGTATACGGCGTCGAGCTCGTCCTTCTGGTACGCGGTGATGAGGTCGTTCGCGATCTCCCGCGCCTGCCCGTAGGAGAGCTTCCCGAAGAATCCGACGTAGTCCTTGCGGGTGGTGAAACCGCGCTTCTTCGCGAAGTCGCGGCCGCGGCGGCCCACGGTTGCGAACTGGATCCGCTCGAGGCGTCCGCCCTCCTCGGTCATGAACCGCTGGCCGCGCCGGATGATGTTCGAGTTGAACCCGCCCGCGAGTCCGCGATCGGAGGTGAGCATGACGACTTCGACGCGGCGCTCGGGCCGCACCGCCATGAGCGGGTGGGGCGGCAGCTCGTCCCGCGCGCGGGCCTCCGCGAGCGAGGCGAGCATCTCCTCGATGAGCTGGGCGTAGGGTCGCGCCCGGATCACCGCGTCCTGCGCCCGCCGCAGCTTCGCCGCGGCGAGCATCTTCATCGCCTTGGTGATCTTCTGCGTGTTCCGGACCGAGCGGATGCGGTTGCGGATGGTGCGGAGGGAAGCCACCTACGCGGCCTTGCCTTCGCCGGCCTTGGTCGGCCGGAATACGTCGCCGAATTCGCTCAGCGCCTTCTCCAGCGCGGCGCGGACGTCGTCGGAGAGGTCCTTCTTCTCGCGGATCAGCTTGAGGACTTCCGGGTGCCGCGTGTCCATGAACTCGTTCAGCTCGGTCATGTATCTGGAGACGTCGCTCACCTCGATGTCGCGGATGTATCCCTTGCCCGACTTGTCGCGCTGCGTGCCGGCATAGATCTGCAGGATCTGCTTTTCGACCGGCATCGGGACGTACTGGCCCTGCTTGAGCAGCTCGGTGAGACGGGCACCGCGGGCGAGCGTTTCCTGCGTTGCCTTGTCCAGATCGCTGCCGAACTGCGCGAAGGCGGCGAGCTCGCGGTACTGGGCGAGCTCGAGGCGCAGCGATCCGGCGATCTTCTTCATCGCCTTGATCTGCGCCGATCCGCCGACTCGCGACACCGAGATGCCCACGTTGATGGCCGGCCGCTGGCCGGCGTAGAAGAGGTCGGTCTCCAGGAAGATTTGGCCGTCGGTAATCGAAATGACGTTGGTTGGAATGTAGGCCGAGACGTCTCCGGCCTGCGTTTCGATAATCGGAAGCGCCGTGAGCGACCCGGCGCCGCGCTCCTTGCTCATCTTGGCGGCGCGCTCGAGGAGGCGGCTGTGCAAATAGAAGACGTCGCCGGGGAAGGCCTCGCGGCCGGGCGGGCGGCGGAGCAGAAGCGAAAGCTGCCGATAGGCGACGGCGTGCTTGGAGAGATCATCGTAGATGATGAGCGCGTGCTGCCCGCTGTCGCGGAAGAACTCGCCCATGGTGACGCCCGAGTAGGGCGCGAGGAATTGCAGCGGCGCGGGATCCGCGGCGCTCGCGGCGACCACGGTGGTGAATTCCATGGCCCCGAACCTGGTGAGCTTGTCGACCACCTGGGCGACCGTGGACTGCTTCTGCCCGATCGCCACGTAGATGCAGAAGACCCCGAGGCCGCGCTGGTTGATGATGGTGTCGATGGCGACCGCCGTCTTGCCGGTCTGCCGGTCGCCGATGATCAGCTCGCGTTGGCCGCGGCCGATGGGGATCATGGCGTCGATCGCCTTGATGCCCGTCTGCAGCGGTTCGCGCACGCTCTGCCGCTCGACGATGCCGGGAGCCTTCACCTCGATCTTCCGCGACTCGCGCGTCGCGACCGGACCCTTGCCGTCGATCGGCTGGCCGAGCGCGTTCACCACCCGGCCCGCCAGCGCCTGACCGATGGGGACCTCGGCGATGCGGCCGGTGCGCTTGACGATGTCGCCTTCCTTGATGTCGTGGCTCTCGCCCATGATGGCGACGCCGACGTTGTCCTCTTCGAGGTTCAGGACGAGACCCATCAGGTTGCCGTGGAACTCGACCAGCTCCCCGGCCATCACGCCGGACAGGCCATAGACCCGGGCGATGCCGTCTCCCGAGGAGAGGACGGTGCCGGTCTCGGTCACCTCGATCTGCTTGCCGTAGCTCTTGATCTGCTCGCGAAGGATGCGGCTGATCTCGTCTGCTCGGATCTCCATCGCGGTTTCGCTCCGTCTCGCCCTGCAGTTATTGGAGGGGCGTTTCTTTCAGCTCCTTGCGGAGCCGCTCGAGCTGCGTCTTGAGGCTGCCGTCCCAGACCGTGGGGCCGACCTGCGCGACGAGGCCGCCCAGGATGGCCGGGTCGGTGCGCGATTCGAGCACGAGCGCGTTGCGGGTGGTCTCGGAGAGCGCACCGCGCACACGCTCGAGCTCGTCGGGAGCGAGCGGCTGGGCGCTCGTGACCATCCCGCGGACCCGTCCGACCTGCGCGTCGACGAGATCCCGGTAGCTGCGAGCGATGTCGGGAAGCTCGGCCAGGCGGTGCCGATCGACGAGCAGGCGGAGGAAGCTCACCAGGGTTCCCGAGAGGGCGAGCCGCTGCGCGAGGACGTCGATGAGCTGTTGCCGCTGCTTCTGCGTGTAGCCGGGGTTCTGCGCGAGCGTTCGCGCCTCGCTCGAGTTGGCGATGGCCCGCACCACGCCGTCGAGCGACTGGCCGACCTTCTCGTGCTCGCCCGTTTCCAGGGCGAGGCTCAAGAGCGCCTTGGCGTAGCGGCGCGAGACGCTTGCGATCACTTGAATTTGCCTCGGATGGGGCGGGAAAGACGCGGTTGCGTAACATGGCCCCCTGGCATGGTCAATGCGGCGGGATGCAGCGGACGCAGTCCCTGCGCAGATTGCCTTCCATGAAAGTCATCATCCAAGGCAAGCAGATGCGACTCTCCCAGGGCATCAAGGCCTACGCGCAGGAGCATATCGTTGCTCCGCTAAGCCGGTTCTACGACAACGAGGCTGCCGAGCTCCGCGTCGAGCTCGGTGATGCCCGCGGAAGCAAGGGCGGGCTCGACAAGGAGTGCCATCTGACCTTGCGCATGCCCGGGGCGCGCACGATCCAGATCGAGGAGTCAACCCAGGATCCCTACGCTTCTCTCGACGCGGCGGGTGACCGCCTGGTCCGCGCTGCGAAGAAGGAGCTCGGGCGGATGCGGCGGCCGAAGGGACGGCACAAGTACCGACCGCTCGCGACCGTGGTCGCCGAAGGCGGCGTTCCGGGCGGCCTGGTCGAGGACCTGCCGAACGGCCGCTCGACCGGGACGGCGCCGCGCCGGAAGGCGAAGGCGTCGACGCGCGCCCGCCAGGCGAGGGCTTAGCAGATCGCTTTTCCGGCGCCCTCTCTGGGGCGCCGGTCGATTCCTTCTTCCTTCTTTCCGGATCCTGGCGGGCTGTAACGCCGGTTCTTGACGACCCCTCGCGGCTGGTTACGTTGGGCGCGTCGTTGGAAGGGCTCCCAAGAGCTCGTCAAGACAGAGGATTCACGGGCGCGCGAGCGCTCGTACGGCCGCCGTCGTGCGGCAAGAAGGAGACAAACATGGCGATCATGCGTCACGACCCGTTCCGCGATCTGTTCCAGCTCCAGGATCACCTCTTCAAGACGTTCGATTCCGCCGTTCGCGGCGGCCGCTCACCCGAGGGCGAGCAGGGTCTTACCGGCACGTGGACTCCGCTAGTCGATGTCTTCGAGGACGCCGATGGCGTGACCCTCAAGGTCGAGCTGCCCGAAGTCGCGGCTACCGAGGTCGATCTCCACGTCGAGGACAACACGTTGACCCTGCGCGGCGAGCGCAAGCTCGAGCAGACCCAGACGGAGAACGGGTACCAGCGGATCGAGCGCGCCTACGGCGCTTTCCAGCGCAGCTTCGCGCTTCCGCCGACCATCGACTCCGAGCACATCTCCGCCGAGAGCAAGGATGGCGTCCTCCGCATCCGGCTGCCCAAGCGGGCCGAGACGAAGCCGCGTCAGATCAAGGTTCAGGTCGATGCGGCGCGCGCGAGCCAGCCGGCCGCGAACGTCAAGCAGTAAGCGGTGTGACGAGCGTCGTTCCCAGGCGGCGTGGGCTTCGGCTCACGTCGCCTTTTTTTGTCCGGCATGTGGCCCGGCGACAGCCCGTGCGCAGCGCGGGCAGGCAGCCGTAAATGCGCCACAGCGCTACGTGATCTGCTACAAGGGACCGCTCTTTTCCCGCGAGGTCTCCGATGGCGATGCGCAAGGAAGACGTAGGGCAGGGGCCGACGACCTTCGGCGGCGGCGGAGGAGGCGGCGGCGGTGCCGCCGGCGGAGGCGCGCGGCCGAGCGAGCTGAATGCCCTGCTCGGAAAGGGCAGCTCCTTCGAGGGAAAGCTCCTGTTCGAGGGGAGCGTCCGGATCGACGGCAAGTTCACGGGCGAGATCGTCTCCAGCGACACCCTCATCATCGGCGAGGGCGCGGACGTGAAGGGCGAGATCCAGGTCGGCTCGCTGGTCGTGGTCGGCGACTACAACGGCAACGCCAAGGCCACCAAAGGCGTGGAGCTGAAGGCTCCGGCGAAGGTGCGCGGGACGCTGACCACCGCCTCCATCGTGATCGAGCGAGGAGTCTTCTTCGACGGCACGTGCAAGATGGACTCGAGCGGCGGCGCGACCGGCACCTCGACACCGGCGGCCTTGCCACCCGCAAAACCGCCCCGACCGCCCCCGCTGTAGCGCCGCGGCTGCCCCGGTCGAGGTACTAGGTTTCGCCCAGGATCGCGGAGACGATCCGGTCCAGGTCGGCGTGCGAGGCGTACCGGATCTCGAGGGCGCCGCTTCCACCTCGATCGCGCAGGTCCACCTTCGCGCCGAGCTTTCGCTGCAGCTGCTCCATGAGATGGCGGAGCTGCGTGGTCGTCTCATCTCGTCGCGCTTTGTCGGCGCGCTTTCCCTTCAGCCTCTGGACCAGCTCCTCCACCTGACGCACGGAGAGATCCTCGCGGACGACCTTCTCGGCGGCCTTGCGCAGGTCGCCGTCGTCGGTCAGCCCGAGAAGCGCCCGGGCATGCCCCATGGAAAGACTGCCCGAGGCCACCGCTTCCTTGATGGAGTCCGGCAGGCGGAGCAGGCGCAGCGCGTTGGCGATGGTCGAGCGGTCCTTCCCGACCCGCTGCGCGAGCTCTTCCTGGGTGAGGCCATGGTGCTCGATGAGCCGCTGGTAGGCCTCCGCCTCCTCGATCGCGTTCAGGTCCTCGCGCTGGATGTTCTCGATCAGCGCGAGCTCGAACGCCTCGGGCTCGGTCACCTCGCGGACGATGACCGGCAGCTCGTGCAGCCCGGCCCGCTGCGCGGCGCGCCATCGCCGCTCGCCGGCGATGAGGACGTAGCCCTCGCCGTCCTTCCGGACGAGGAGCGGCAGGAGCACGCCACGGGACTTGATCGAGTCGGAAAGCTCGCCGAGATGCACCTCGTCGAAATGGCGCCGGGGCTGCCCCGGCGAGGCGCGGATCTCCTCGATTCCGACGGTCAGGACACCGCGCCGCTCCGGCTGCGGAATGCCCGGGATGAGCGCTCCGAGCCCGCGGCCGAGCGCCGCCCTTTTGATCGCCTTCTCCATCGATTCGATCCCCTTGCTGCGAGGCGCGAGGTGCGAGGCGGACGTGACTACGTGGCGGAGGTCTTCGCGCGCAAAGGCGCCCGCGAGGCGTGTCGCGCCATCAGTTCTTGCGCGAGCGCGAGATAGCTCTGCGCTCCCTTCGACTCGATGTCGTAGAGCAGGGCGGGAAGCCCGTGGCTCGGCGCCTCGGAAAGCCGCACGTTGCGCGGAACGACCGTTTCGTAGACCTGTCCCGGCAGATGCGACCGGACGTCGCTCATCACCTGCCGCGCGAGGTTGTTGCGCGCGTCGAACATGGTGAGCACCACGCCGTCGAGGACGAGGTCACGGTTGAAGGAACCCCGGACCAGCTCGATGGTTCGAAGCAGGGATCCCAGCCCCTCGAGCGCGTAGTACTCGCACTGCAGCGGCACCAGCACCCGCTCCGCGGCGACCAGGGCGTTGATGGTCAGAAGCCCAAGCGACGGCGGACAGTCGATGAGCACGAATTCATAATGATTCCGGATATTTGTGAGCGCATCCCGCAGGCGCCGCTCGCGATCCTCGAGCGTCACCAACTCCAGCTCCGCGCCGACCAGATCGGCATTCGAGGCCATCAGCGAGAGATTCGGGATATCAGTCGCACGGACCGCTGTCGCGGCAGGGACCTCGCCGATCAGAGCGTGGTAGACGGAGGCCTCACCGGTCGCATCGCGACCGATCCCCAGACCACTCGTCGCGTTTCCTTGCGGGTCGAGATCGACGAGAAGGACGCGCTTCTCCGCGACGGCGAGCGAAGCGGCCAGATTCACCGCCGTGGTGGTCTTTCCGACCCCGCCCTTCTGGTTCGCGATCGCGAGGACCGACCCCATCCAGGAACCCCCCTCGGCACGGCAGCCGCGCGATGGTGGCGACGTACCACGGGGGATCGACCGGGCGCAACGTGGAGCCGCGTTCCACGTGGAACACTGCCGATTTCGATCCGGTCACGTCCTCTTGTAGACCGCGAGGCGCCTCTCCGCCTGCGTGATCGGGAGCTTGTAGGCCAGCTCCTGCTGCAATTCGAGATCCCCTGGAGGCGTCGGCAAAGGATCGCTCGGCCCGAGCATGCAGAACACGAGTCCCCCGGGCAGCACGTAATGCTCGGCCAGGGGTAGCCACTCCGGAGGCGGCGCGAAGGCCCGGGCGACGGCGGAGTTGACCCGCGCGATTCCCTCGTTCGCCGGGTTCCCGGACAGTCGCAGGGCAATCGCCTGGACGCCGGTGATGCGCGTCTCGGCGATGAAGTTCTTCAGGAAGGCGATCTTCTTCTGTGAAGAGTCGACGAGGAGCACTTCGACGTCGGGCCGCGCGATCCGGATGGGCAGCCCGGGGAAACCTCCGCCCGTGCCCGCGTCGAGCATCATCCCCTTCGGAACCAGGGGCGCGAGCGCCAGGGAGTCGAGGAGGTGCTTTTCGACCACCTCGGTCGGTTCGGTGATGGCGGTCAGATTGACGGACTTGTTCCATTTCAGAAGCACGTCGACGTGCCGGGCGAGCAGGGCGCGCTGCTCGGCGTCGAGTCGCAGGCCGATGGTCGCCGCACCTTCTTCGAGTAGCTTCAGATGCTCGGCCTTCACCGCCACTTCCTCCCTACCGTCTCATCGGGGGGCCGCCCCCGGGACCCACGAGATCCGTGGCCGGCCCTTCTTTCTCTCCTTCAACTCCCCCGGCGGCCGTGGCTCCGGATCGCCTCCTCTACCTCCGCCGCGTGCTCCGAAAGGTACTTGTCCACCTGCTCGTCCGTCAGATCGAGGTCGCGCAAAACCCCGTCGTACAGCGTCTGCGTCTTCGCCTGATCCTGGCCGGAGCGGCGCTGCAACAGCGCCTTCAGCACGGCCGCGCCCAGGAGCGGATTCTTCCGGCCCTTGCCTGGTCCGGCCACGGTCAGGCCCGCCGCGGAGAGACATCCACCGTCTGGCGACCGGCCCTCGACGGTTCCTTCGACCGCCCCGGAGGACCGGCGCTCTCGCCCGGGGTGCGGGGAGGCCGCATCGAGCGTCGCAGGTAGATCTGCTGGATGATGGAAAGGATGTTGTTCACGAAGATGTAGAGGGTCAGCCCCGACGGCAGGTTGAGCATGAGCACCGAGAAGAACAGGCTCATGGCATAGCCCATCGTCTTCTGTCCCGGCTGGGACATCGGCGTAGGCGTCAGCATCTGCGTCGCCAGCATCGTGATGCCCATCGCGACCGGCAGGATGTAGTACGGGTCTTTCGCGGTCAGGTCCTCGAGCCAGCCGGGGATGAAGACCGAATTGTAGAGCTCCACGGAGACCTGCAGCGCCGTGTAGAGCGCCAGCCAGACGGGCATCTGGATGAGCATGGGCAGGCAGCTGCCCATCGGGTTCACCCCGTGCTCCTTGAAGAGCTTCATCTGTTCCTGGTTCTGGCGCTGCTGATCACCGGCGTACTTCTTCTTGAGATCCTCGATCTGCGGCTGCAGGCGCTGCATCTCCTGCATGCTCTTCATCGACTTGTGCTGGAGCGGGAAGGTCAGGACCTTCACCGTCAGCGTGAGGAGGATGATGGCGATGCCCCAGTTATGGGGCGGAACGGCACTGTGGAAGAACTTCATCACCGCGAGGAGCACGCTCGCGATCACCGCCCAGAACCCGAGGTCGACGGACTCCTTGAGGGGCGTTGCCACCGCCGCAAGCTCGTCGGTGTCCTTGGGACCCACGTAGACGATGAAGGTCTGGTTGAAGGACTTCCCGGGCCCGAGATCGACGGGCACTTCGATGGTAGAGATGAGCGGCCCGTCGGGGCGCGCCTCGAGGTGGCAAGTCGCGCCGGAATTGGCCGCAGGAACCACGGCGCGGATGAAGTACTGCTCGTCGATGCCGGCGAACGATGCGGGCCCGGGACCGTCCCAGGTGGGCGTCTTCTGTCCCACCCCGACCCGTTCGAGCTTCCCTCCGGCCTGGCAGATCGAGCGCGCCGGCGCGTTGGTATGGCTCGAGAACCAGCCGCCTCCCGAACCCGACTCGCCTTCGCCGGTGGAGAGGACCCCGAGCCGCCCCGCGACCGGGTTCGCGGCGCGCATCTCCACCGCGAGGTCCAGCCGGTACGTCTTGGGATCGACCGAGAACGTCTTCGTCACCGTCACGCCGCCCGCCGCGGAGCGGAACACCGCGGAACGGTCGTCCTTGCGAACGACTTCGTAGGGCGCGAGCAGCGGAACGACTTCGCCGGAAGCCCCGGCCCGGACGGTCGTGGCGAGCGGCAACGGCTCCCCCGGCTTCGTCCGCACGAGCTCGACCGGGACCTCTCCGCCGCCTTTCACGCGCTTCTCGAACTTCGGGCCCAGAAGCTGCGCCGATTCCATCACCGCGCCGTCGGAGGAGAGAACGACTCGGAGCTTGTCGGAGCGCAGCACGACCTTCTGCGTCGGCGGCCGGGGCCCCTGCGCCGCGGCGGGCGCCTTCGTTTCACGTGGAACATTCTCGGTCGCGGGCGGCGCGGCCGGGGCCTTCTGCTCCGGCTGGGTCGCGGCAGGGGCCTGCGGCGGCGGCGTGCCGGCGGGTCGCGGCTTGGGCTGGAAGAAGAAGCTCCAGATCACCGCCACGGCCATGCAGAGTGCGACGGTGAGGAGGAGCCTCCGGTTCTGGTCGTTCATGACGGGATCTGCCGGGCGCGACGATGCGCGCAGCGCGGGGGAACCGGGTCGAGCCCTCCCTCGGCCCAGGGGTGGCAGCGAAGCAGCCGGGAGAGAGCGAGATAAGGGCCGACCAACGGTCCGTGCATCCGGATCGCCTCCACGGCGTACTGCGAGCAACTCGGGTAATAGCGGCAGGCCGGCCCGAGCGCCGGGGAGACGAAGCGCTGGTAGACCCAGAGGAGCGCGAGCAGAGGCAGGGCGAGGACGCGCGAGACGAGTCGCACCGCTCCAGCGCCGCTCACCGCGAAACTCCGCTCATGCGGCTTCTCGCGAGGCGCAGGAAGGAGCGGAACTGCGCCACTCCGGCCGTTGCCGCCGACTGCCGAGCGGTGAGGACCAGATCGACCGCCGGGAAGCCGCCGAGCTCGTGACGGACGGCCTCGCGCAGTCTTCGCTTCACCCTGTTGCGCACGACGGCGTCTCCCACCTTGGACGACACGGTGATGCCAACGCGGGCGACGAGTCCTGTCATTCCCGGGCCCGGTTGCTGCGGCACACCGCCGCGCGCTCGCCAGGTCGCGGCGAGCGGGCCGTCGACATAGCTCTGCCCACCGCGGACCGCGAGGAATTCGCCGCGGCGGCGCAGCCGGCAGGAGCGTGGAAACGAAAAGGATTGCGGCGAGTCCCGGACCACGACCCTACTTCTTCGCGGCGCTCACGACGAGTCGCTTGCGGCCCTTGGCGCGGCGCCGCTTGAGGACGTTGCGGCCCTGCCTGGTGCTCATCCGCTTGCGGAACCCGTGCTCCCGGTTGCGCCGGACCTTGCTCGGCTGGTAGGTGCGCTTCACAGAGGCGGCTCCGTAACAGAGGCGGCGCTTGCGCGCGCCCGTGGCCAGAGAGAAAAGCGCGGCACCTAAGCACGCGCCGGACGGCGAGTCAAGAAACGGCTCCTGTTCCCGGCCCGCGTCGCACGCGCATGCCCGGCACGGGGCGCCAGACGTCGCGTGCGCGGCTTTCGCCGCCCCCCGCGGCCTCCGGTTCTGCCCGCGCGGCGTGAAGCCCGTACTTGTGATCGCTGACACGGGGTTCGCCGCCGTCGCGATCCGCGCGTCGATCCAAGTACTTCGGGGCGCGGCCTTGATCGGTTCGGAACACAGGTGTTAGGTTCCGCGACCGTTTTGCGGGGCAGATCGAGCGACTGAAAGGCTTGGCGGTCCAATGCTTCCGGATCTCGACACGGATCCCGAAGTGCCCGTGTACGCTCAGGTTTCTCGCGAGGGGGTCCCGATGTCCGGCTCCTTGTCCACAGCTGTGGACAACCCTGTGGACCGACCCTTTGACGCGAGCGTCGAACGGGCCGCGGCCGATCTGTGGACGCACGCGGCCGAGCGGCTGCGGGCGAGGCTTTCGCGCCACACCTTCCAGACCTACTTCGAGCCTGTCCGGCCGGTCTCCCTCGTCGGCGACGAGCTGACCCTCGCCCACTCGAGCAAGTTCATGATCGACTGGGTGAAGGACAATCTCCTCGACATCCTCGTCCAGGATCTGGAAGCCCAGCGCGGCGCGGCCTGCGCGGTGAAGTTCGTCGTCCGCGAGCGTCCTTCCGATGCGGGGGACGAGGCGGAGGCCTCCGCCCGATCCGTTTCGAGCGATCTGCAGCCGGCGGCCGGGGTGCCGCTACGCCCGCCGACGATCAACGCGAAGTACACCTTCGACTCGTTCGTCGTGGGCCCTTCGAACCAGTTCGCCGTCGCCGCCTGCACCGCCGTCGCGAACGCCCCGGGCAAGGCCTACAACCCACTGTTCCTCTACGGAGGCGTGGGTCTGGGAAAAACCCATCTCGTGCACGCGGTGGGCAACCACGCCATCAAGGCGAACCCCGCCTGCCACGTCCTGTACCTCTCGAGCGAGGCCTTCACGAACGACCTCATCCATGCGCTCGAGCAGCACAAGATGCCGGAGTTCCGCGCGCGCTACCGCGAGAAGTGCGACATCCTCCTGCTCGACGACATCCAGTTCCTCGGCAACAAGAAGCAGACGATGGAGGAGTTCTTCCACACCTTCAACGCCCTGCACGAGGGGGGAAAGCAGATCTTCGTCACCAGCGACAAGCTGCCGAACGAGATCGAAGGCTTCGAGGAGCGGCTGCGCTCCCGGTTCCAGTGGGGCCTCATCGCGGACATCCAGCCGCCCGAGGTGGAGACGAGGGTCGCCATCCTCAAGAAGAAGGCCGCGACCGACAACATCCACCTCCCGGACGACGTCGCCCTGTTCCTCGGGACGCACATCCGCAGCAACGTCCGGGAGCTCGAGGGGTCGCTCATCCGCCTCGCGGCGTACGCGTCGCTCACCCGGGCCGCGATCACGGTCGAGCTCGCCAAGGACGTCCTCAAGACCATCCTCGTCGTGCGCGGGGAGAAGCCGGACGTCGAGCAGATCATCCGCGCCGTCGCCGAGGCGATGCAGGTGCGCCCGAACGACATCAAGGGCGATCGCCGGCAACAGGGCATCGCCCGCGCCCGGCAGACCGCGATGTATCTCACGCGGAAGATCACGGGCCTCAGCTATCCGGCCATCGGCGAGCGCTTCGGCGGCAAGGACCACTCGACGGTGATCAACGCCGAGCAGCGCATCACGCAGCTGATGGACGAGGACACCGAGCTCCGCGCGACGGTCGAGTCGCTCTTGCGGAGGCTCAACGGCTGAGCGCCCCTCCTTGTGTGCACAAGCCTGGGGAAAACGCCGCGGTGCGCGTGTTGACCCCCCGGGGACCGGTTGCTACACAGGCCGTACACACCGGGATCCGGTTGCCGTCCCCAGGCGCTTTCCGAACGATCTCCTCTGCGTCGCTGCGCTGCCCACAAGATCACAGCTCTTACGACGACTACGGGCTTCGCTTTTCCTGATCAGAAAGGTTGAACCAGATGGAGCTGCAGATCGGGATCGACGAATTCTCCCGCGCTCTCTACCGGGCCCAAGGCATCGTCGAGAAGAAGAGCACGATGCCCATCCTGGCCAGCGTCCTGCTCGAGGCCACGAACGCCGACGGGCAAGGACGCCTGCGCGTCTCCGCGTTCGACCTGGAGATCGGGGTCACCGGTACCCATCCCGCCGAGGTGATGAAAGCGGGCTCCGTCGCCCTCAAGCACAAGGAGCTCTACGACATCATCCGCGCGCTCCCGGAGAAGACGGCCGTGCTGCGCCGGGAGGCGAACAACCGGGTGCGGATCACGAGCGGCACCGCGGAGTTCAACATCGTCGGCCAGCCCGCCGAGGACTACCCGCCGTTCCCGCGGGCCGAGAAGGTATCGCTGGTCCCGATCGACCCGGGTCAGCTTCTCGAGATGATCGAGAAGACCCAGTTTGCCATCTCGGCGGACGAGACCCGCCACAACCTGAACGGCGTCTATTTCGAGACCGCGCAGGGCAACATCCGGATGGTCGCGACCGATGGGCACCGTCTCGCGCTCATCGAGCGTCCCGCCCCCGGGAACTTCAATCTCAAGAAGGGCGTCATCGTCCCACGCAAAGGCCTCCTCGAGCTGAAGCGGCTCCTGGAGGAGGATCACGAAGGCCCCTGCGAGCTCGGCTTCACCGAGACGTCCGGAGTCTTCCAGAGGGGCGACGTCCAGATGGTGATGCGGCTCATCGACGGGATCTTCCCCGACTACATGCAGGTCATCCCCAAGGAGGCGGATCGGACGCTCACCGTCGACCGTCCGCGGCTCCTCGATACCCTCCGCCGCATGAGCATCCTCTCCAGCGATCGGACCACGAACGCGGTCAAGTTCGAGCTCGGCAAGGACACGCTCAAGGTGACGAGCCAGAATCCGGATCTCGGCGACGCCAAGGAGGAGATTCCCGTCACCTATGCCGGGACTGCCCTCCAGATCGGGTTCAACGCGCGCTACCTCATGGACGTCCTGACGGTGGTCGACAGCGCGCAGATGGACGTCGAGCTTTGCGACGAGCTTTCGCCTGGCGTTCTCAAGCCGACCGGACAGGCTGCCGGGATCGCCTCGCGCTACACGGCAGTGATCATGCCGATGCGGATCTAGGGCGGCGCTTGCGGACGTGGTTCGCCGTAGCTGTGCTCCTGGTCTCGCTCTCCGCGGAAGCGAAGACGAAGACGAAGTCGAAGGCCGCTCCGAAGAAGCAGGACTCGCGCACCGTAGGTCTCGGCAGGTCGTGCAAGAAGCGATCGGAGTGCAAGAGTCGTAGCCAGGTCTGTCTGAAGATGTCCGACGCTCGCGGCAAGGAGTTGCCGAAGGGGTTCTGCGCCCTTCCGTGCGCGTCGCTCGACATGGGCCTGCCGAAGACCGCCGCGCCGGCCAGGCCTTCGCTCGGCGCGGATGGCGGTGTCGCAGCGACGACCGACGCAGGCGTCGCTTCGCAAAAAGACGGTGGTCTCGGGGCGGTCGCGGCGGCCGCCGAAGCGGCGAACACCCGGCCGGCGACCGCCGCCGAAATCAAAGAGGCCGCCAGGCGGAGGACGGCCTCGCGTTGTCCGCCGAGATTCCAGTGCCGCAGCGCCGGTGCCGGTGTGCCGATCGATCTCTGCGTGAAGGAGTAGGGCGCTGGTCTTGCGGGAAGTCACTACGCGCGACTTCCGCAACCTCGCGCACGACCGGGTACCGCTCGGACCCTCCACGACCGTGCTCTTCGGCCCGAACGGGCAGGGCAAGACGAATTTCCTGGAGGCCTGTTATCTCGTCTGCACGCTGCGTCCGCTCCGCGCCCAGAAGCTCGCCGAGCTGGTGCGGTTCGGAGGAGCCGAGGCGCTCGTCCGCGCCAGCTTCGCACTCGACGCCGGCGAACGGGAAATCGAGGTGACGATCCGGGACGGATCTCGCGCTGCCCGGCTCGACGGCAAGCCCGTGCGCGATCCGGACGACCTCTTCGGCGGCATCGCGGTGGTGGCCTTCACGCCCGATGATCTCTGGCTGGTGAAGGGATCGCCCGACGGCCGGCGCCGGCTCCTCGACCGCGCGGTGCAGAACCAGATGCCGGCGCATCTGGCCGACGCGCGCGATTACCTGCGCGCCCTGAAGGCGCGAAACCAGCTCCTGCGGACGGGAGCGACCGACGACTTGCGGGACGCGTTCGACGTGCCACTCGCGCGGCTCGGGGCGCGCATCCGGCTCCGGCGCGAGCGCCTCCTCGACTCGCTGCGCGGGCGGGCAGTGCGGGCCTTCGCCGAGGTGACCCGCGAGGACGCCGCCTTGTCGCTCGCGTATCAGGCATCGGGACGCGATTCCGACGGGCTCGGCCCCGAAGCAGCGTTGCGTGGCGAAAGCGAGCTCGAAGCGCGTCTTCTCGCTGCTTTCGCCCGCCGGCTTCCGCGCGACCGGGAGCGCGGCTACACGAGCGTCGGCCCGCACGCAGACGATCTCGCTGTGTCGCTCGGCGACGAGCCGGCACGTACCTTCGCGAGCCAAGGGCAAGCGCGGGCGGCGATCCTCGCTTTCAAAATCGCGGAGATAGAGAGCTTACGGAGCGCGCAAGGGCGCACTCCGCTCCTCCTTCTCGATGATGTCTCGAGCGAGCTCGACCCGGACCGGAACGCGTTCCTGATGGCGTACCTGGGGTCGCTCGGAGGCCAGGTGGTCCTCACGACGACCGACCCGAAGCTCGTCTCGCGGGCGGCCACACAGGCGGTTTTCCACCAGGTTTCGAAAGGTCGGATCGCGCACGTTTCGGCGCCCTGATTTCGGCGTGATCTTAAGGACTTGCGCGTCACGGTTCGCCTTGACCCTCGCGAATTTCGCGTGATACTCCACGCGGTCCTTTCGGGCGCTTTAGCGCGTCGTTCCTGGCGCGCGCGAGTGCCGAGGTGAACGTTGGAGACAGCGCAGGACAGACGGCCTCCTGAGCAGGGGGGCAAGGGCAACTCCGCGCCGGTCCCGGGCGAATACTCCGCCGACAGCATCAAGGTGCTCGAGGGCCTCGAAGCGGTTCGCAAGCGCCCGCACATGTACATCCGCGGCACCGGAACGGAGGGGCTGCACCACCTCGTCTACGAGGTCGTCGACAACTCCGTGGACGAGGCGCTCGGGGGGCATGCGACTACCATCGAGATCGTCATCCACGCCAACGGTTCACTCAGCGTCACCGACGACGGCCGCGGGATCCCGGTCGGGCCCCATCCGACGGAGTCGATGGACACGCTCGACGTGGTGATGACGAAGCTTCACGCCGGCGGAAAGTTCGACCAGGGCTCCTACAAGGTTTCCGGCGGGCTTCACGGCGTCGGAGTGTCGTGCGTCAACGCGCTCAGCGACTACCTCGAGGTGGAGGTCTATCGCGAAGGGCAGATCTACAAGCAGCGGTACGAGCGCGGCGTGCCGACGGGCACCGTGCATACGATTGGGTCGACCAAGCTGCGCGGGACCAAGGTCACCTTCAAGCCCGACCCGACGGTGCTCGAGGCGATCGACTTCAACTTCGACATCCTCTCGAACCGGCTGCGCGAGCTTGCGTTCCTCAATCCTGGTTTGCGCGTCGTCATGCGCGACGAGCGCAGCGACAAGGCGCACGACTTCAAGTACGAGGGCGGAATCGTCGCCTACGTCGAGCTTTTGAACAAGAACAAGACGGTCCTCTTCGACCCGCCCATCGCCATCCGCGGCGAAGTGAACGGCGCCGAGGTGCATGTCGCCCTGCAGTGGAACGACGCCTTCGACGAGAAGGTCTTTTCCTTCGCGAACAACATCAACACCGTCGACGGCGGACCGCACCTGATTGGCTTCAAGAGCGCGCTCACCCGCACGGTGGTGAAATACGGCGAGGAAAAGAATGCCTGGAAGGAGATCAAGGAATCTCCCTCGGGGGAGGACGTCCGCGAAGGTCTGACCGCGGTGGTCTCGGTGAAGATCCCGGGCGCCCAGTTCGAGGGGAACCTCAAGGGCAAGCTCGTCAACACCGAGGCGAAGGGCTACGTGGAAGAGTTGGTCGCGCGAAAGCTCACCGCGCTCTGGGAAGAGAACCCCGGCATCGCCAAGCGCGTGATGGCGAAGGTGGGCGACGCGACACGGGCGCGGATCGCGGCGCGCAAGGCGCGGGAGACGGTCCGGCGCAAGGGAGCGCTCGATTCGGCATCATTGCCCGGCAAGCTCGCCGACTGCCAGGAGCGCGACCCGGAACGGTGCGAGCTCTACATCGTCGAGGGCGATTCCGCAGGCGGCTCCGCCAAGCAGGGACGCGATCGGCGGTACCAGGCGATCCTTCCCCTCCGCGGCAAGATCCTCAACGTCGAGAAGGCCCGCTTCGACAAGATGCTCTCCTCGGTGGAGATCGCCACCATGATCACCGCCATCGGGACGGGCATCCACGACGAGTTCGACATCGAGAAGCTGCGCTATCACAAGATCATCCTGATGACGGACGCCGACGTCGACGGCAGCCACATCCGGACGCTGCTCTTGACGTTCTTCTACCGGCAGATGAACGACGTCGTCGCTCGCAAGCTCGCGGACGGCGGGACCCGGCACCACCTCTACATCGCCCAGCCGCCCCTCTACCGCGTCGCGAAGGGCAAGAAGGAGATCTACCTCAAGGACGATGCGGCCCTCGACGCGCATCTCATGACGCTCGGCATCGAAGGCGCCTCCGTGCAGAGCGCGGCGGCTTCCGCGCCGATTCAAGGAGCGCAGCTCCGCGATCTGCTCGACAAGATGCTCGCGTACCGGCGCCTTCTCGGCCGGGTCGACAAGCGGCGGGACTCCCGCGTCGTCGATGCGGCAATCGTCACCGCACTCGACGCGCAAACGCTGCGCGATCCGTCGGCGCTCGAGAGGATTCGTGACGAAGTGCAGAAGGGACTGGCCGTCGCGGAGCCGCACGAGACCGCCTCATTGGTGATCGCCGACGATGCGGAGCACGGTTGTCAGAAGCTCGTCATCCGGCTCGGTCACAACGGAGGCATCCGGGAGACGGTGCTCGACCATGTCTTCCTCTCCAGTCCCGATTGGTCGGAACTGCGCTCGCTGCGCGCCGCGTTCGCCGGAATCGGGCAGCCCCCGTACGAGGTATCGACGAAGGAAGGCGGGACGCCCCAGGTCGCCGTCTCGCCGTTCGATCTGGTGGGGATGATCAAGAAGGCGGCGCAGAAGGGCCTCGAGATCCAGCGCTACAAGGGCCTCGGCGAGATGAACGCCGAGCAGCTCTGGTCGACCACCATGGACCCCGAGCGGCGCACGCTCCTCGAGGTCCACGCCGACGACGTCGCCGAGGCGGAGGAGATGTTCACGACGCTGATGGGGGATGCCGTCGAGCCGCGACGGGAATTCATCGAGAAGCACGCCCTGGACGCGACGAACCTCGATATCTAGTGCCGCGACCCGGCACTGCGTCGGTGCAATCAATTCGGCCCGGTCGAGGCACTAGCGAGGCGCCGTGACCATTCCCGGGTAGGGTGGGACGAGCAGGTCCCGTCCTTCCTCCGCGTGCGCGCCGAAGCGTGCCTCCAGGGTGGCGGGCAGGACGCTGACCTTCCCGTCGCGTAACGTCGTCACCGTCAGCCAGCCGCGCTGCGCTCCCTGCGCGATGGCGACGTAGACGGTCGCCGGACCATCTCCGGGGAGAGGCTCTCGCTGCGGCCCGATCGCGCCGCGGAGCAATCGGACCGTGTACGGGATCGCCTGGCCGCGGAGTCGGAACGGCGACCGTGGCAAGGCATCGAGCGCTCGCTGGAGGTTGCCCGCGTCGGCGTTATAGCGGCGGTCGAGGGCGTAGGAGGCGTCGAGCACGGACGCGGCGGCGTCCAGGGCATCGCGAAGCGCCGGATCGGGGTCGGGACGCGTTGCCGGGGCGCTTCCTGCGCGCAGCGCCAAGGCGCACGCGACGAGTCCCAGCAAAACGGCGTGCCCCGCGATGCCGGGCTTGAGCCCGAGCGCGACGCTCATCGCCATCCCGATCGTTCCGGCGACGAGGAGCAGGAGCAACACCGCGCTCGCCCACCCGAGCGGCTCTTGCAGCGGCAAAGCGGGAGCGAAAAGGCCTAGGCCGCGCACCCACTCGAGCGCTGGCCGCGAGAGTAGGGCGGCGCCGAGCGCGGCGAACGCTCCGTAGATCCCGACGTAAGAGAGGCGGATTTTCCCGGGAGCCACGCCGCCATTGTCGCAAATCCGGGGAGGACGTCGTCGTTCGACCGACCGATGCCTCGGCATTCCTCTTTCCGGGGTACGGTTCCGGCATGCTCGCGCCCCTCGTTCTTGCCGCGGCCGCTGCCGCCTCTCCGGATGCGGGATTCCCTCCCGGCCGAGGGGTGCCGCCCTCGGTGCGGGCCATGCTGCCCGATCGCAAGCCGGGGGCCGCTCTGCCGCTGTTCGCCCTGGGTGCGCCCGATCTCGTCGAGGCGCTGGGATCTCTGCGTGTCGAGGTGGGCGCGTGGGCCGAATACCTCCTGCGCTCGCCGGACGGGACGGCGCGGATGCGCTTCTCGCTCCTGCCACCGAAGCTCGAGGGAGGCCGCTACTGGCTGGAGGTAGCCGCCTTCAGCGACGTCGCGCTGCCGTTCGCGCTGCGGGCGGTGCTTTTGCCCGGCCCGGTCGTCCCGGCCAACATGGAGCGGGCCACGCTCTACGTCCTCGGCCAGGCCCCCGTGGAGGTTCCGATGGACGACTTGAAAGAGCACGTTTCTCACACCGCACCCGCCCCGTCCGGAGCGCGCATCAGCCACGGGCCGGCCCAGACGCTCTCGACGGAGGCGGGGAGATTCAAGGCGAGTGAATTGCGCATCACCGCACGGGGTGAGACGACCCGCATCTGGCGCTCCGACCAAGTGCCGCTCTGGGGGCTCGTACGCTCGAAGGGGCCGAAGGAAACGATCGAGCTGGTCGGCTTCTCCCGCGAAGGAGCTCGCAGCGCGATCCCGGAGCCCGGGCAGCAGCCGCCGGATCAGGGGAAGGGCAAGGACAGCACGAACCAGTAGCTCCGGACGATGATGTCGATCGCGTGCAGCATCTCCGGATGCTGCTTCACGAGGATGAGTCCGCCGACACCCCCGACGCCGAGGAGCGTGACGAGCAGGAGCCCCTCTTCCGCCAGCGCTTGCCCGCTCTCGTTGCTCAGGAACTGCCCGATCGCGCGAAGCGACCTCATCGTGCTTCCCCCCTCGTGTCGCTGAGGAACACTGCCGATCCTTGCCGCTCGTCGAGCGCCTGGATGGCGACCGTCAACGCTTCGCCGGAAGGCTTCTTGAATTCCAACAGCCCCGCGGCGGAGTCGCTCTCGCGTTCCGCGAACCCGCGCGCCGCCAACTCGCGCCGGTAATAGTCCCGCACCTGCGCCGTCGAGAGCGGGGTCACGAATTGACCTGAATCCGCCCTGACGGAGGAATCGGTCGCGGAATAGCCCAGGTAGCCGCGATGAGACTCGGGGACCGGGAACGGCGCCTTGCGGGCCGCCGAAACGAGCTGCGGAGCGTGGCGCGGGTCCACCATTCCGACCATCACCAGCGTTTGCCCCCGGGGACCCGGCACCGCGCTGATGAAGCGCTGGAATCCATCCTCCGGGTCGAAGACCGAGACGTGTCCGAGCTGTCCCTCGTTCCTCTCGACGGGAACGAAGCCCTTCTCGCGGAAGCTCGAGGCATAGAATGCCGCCACGGTAGCGGGAGCGTCCGCGGTGTAGAACACCGAAAGCTGCATCGGCTGCCCGCTGACCACGAGCCGGTCGCCGATCCGGACCAGCCCCGACTGATCCTGGCGCGGGTACTCCTGCGCGACGTGGGCCCGGGGAGGCGCGCCCGGGCCCGCCTCGGCCGCGGAGAGACCCCCGCCAGCCCAGGCCCCAATCGCGAGCACGGCGAGGCCGACGATGCCCCCACAGACGGCTCGGACGACCTTCATTCGCACCTCGAGCCGTAGCGCCTCTTCACGTCAACCTCCTCCGGGTTTCTGGAACCAGCGAAATAGTGCCCGCGGCATCCCCAGGCGGCGACATACGGGTTCTCGGTGGCGATCTGTGCCGGAATCGCTCTCGTCGCCTGCGAGCCCCAGTCGTTCGAGCGCGCGCCTCCGGACTGCGTCCAGTACCGCGTGTTGATCTTGTAAGGCACCGTGTAGCGCGTGCCGTCCTCGCCGTCGGTGAACGCGTCCTCGCCGCTGAGCGAGGTCTGGTTGCGGTCCGTCGCCGAACGCACGTCTCCGACGCGCTGGATGAAGCACTTGCCCTGTCTGCCGCCCGGCTGGTCGCACGTGTCAGGCACGAAGGACGCGTCCGCTGGACCCTGCGGAAGGATGGTGAGCGGCCCGCGGACGTTCGGGTCGTCCATGCGGCCGGTGGAAAAGACGCCAGGGAGGTCGCCGCCGAGGAGCGTCCCCGCGATGGAGTTGTGGACGAGGTAGTTGAACACGCCGTCGGCCTTCTGGAACCAGTCGAATTGGCGGATTCCGAAGAACGCGATCTTGTCGACCTGACTTTCGACCTGACGCTCCACGATGGGATAGGTCATCGCCGGGTCGCTGTTCACGTTCGTGTCGGCGCCGTTGCGGGTGTACTCGCCCGGCTTGGGCCAGGCCTTCCAGGTGTCGAAGACGAGCTGCATCGGGTGGTTCGTCCGGAAGGGAGCCTCGAACGCGAGATTCAGGAGCGAGGGCGGGGCGCCGAGCTCGTTCTGGCCGCGGCCCCGCGCCCCGACGAGGTCGCCTCCCCCGAGGATTATCGTATCGGACGGTTTCTGGGCCCCGAGCGTCACCCGGACCTCCGCCTTGCCGGAGGTGTTGAAGCGCTGGAACTGCATCACCTTCTGCAGATTGTTCGAGAGGAACCCGGCAACCCTCTGGACGAACGACGACATGTCTCCCCCGCCGTCCGTGGGCGGGGTCGTGTCGACGCCGCCGAGGTTCACCTCCTTGGTCGTATCGAGCTCGGTCCGCCAATGGAGGTCGGACGACTTCGGATACAGCAAGAGCCCGGTCCAGTTGTTCTTGATCGACCCCGGCGACCGCAGATCGGCGAACCGCGCCTGCACTTCTTTGTCGATCTGCGAGGGCGACTTCCACACCGTCGTTTCGAAGAGAGCGTAGCGGGCGGCCTCGCTCGCCTTGAGCTTCAAGAGCAGCACGTCGCTGAAAGCGGACGACCAGTAGACGATGAGGATGAGGACGGGAATGAGAATCGCCGCCTCGACCAGCGCCGATCCGCGCTCTGACGAAGGGTTCTGCATCAGTGGAGGAGGAACGTCTTGACGAACGCGTTGTCGACGACGTGCGGGATCAGGTTGGCGGCGTTCGACTCCGTGATCGGCATCAGGCGCG
>JBJMQD010000178.1:0-8000 GCA_045802855.1 Myxococcales bacterium
CGAAGTGCAACAGCGACGGATCGGTCGCAATGATCTCGCCCGCGCCCATCCCCCGGGTTTCTAGCGCGTCGCCGGGCGAATGCGAGGGGAGTTCACCCGCTTTTCGCGGTGGCGCCAGCCCGGAACGAGCGAACCACGTCAGCGAGCCCCTCGGCGAGCGGGATGCTCGGCTCGAATCCGAGCAGCTCCCTCGCGCGGGTGAGATCGGCGGACGAGGCACGGACGTCTCCAGGGCGGGGCGGGAGGTGCTCGATCCCGATCCCGCGGGCCTGCGGCCCCACGGCAGCCCGGATGAGCTCGATGAGCTCGAGCAGCGAGGCGCTATGTCCGCTGGCGACGTTCACCACGGCGCCGGGCGCCCGGTCGGAGGTGGTCGCAAGCAGGCAGGCGCGCACGACGTCTTTCACGTGCACGAAGTCGCGGCTCTGCAGGCCGTCGCCGAACACGATGGGCGGCTCGCCTGCCAGAAGCCGGGTGACGAACCGCGGAATCGCCGCGGAATACTCGCTCTTCGGGTCCTGCCTCGGCCCGTAGACGTTGAAGAAGCGCAGCGCCACGCAGGGGAGCCCGTACGCGGTCGTATAGGTCTGCGCATACACTTCGCAGGCGATCTTCTGCGCCGCGTAGGGCGAGACGGGCCGCACCGGAAGCGTCTCGTGCTTGGGCTGCTCGGGTCCGTCGCCATATGCGGCGCAGGAGCAGGCAAGGACGACCCGCTCGGTGCCGGCGCGGCGCGCGGCCTCGAGGACGTTGACGGTGCCTCCGACGTTCACCGCCGTGGTCCGCTCCGGCTCCTTCATCGAGACCGGGACCGACGGAATGGCGGCGAGATGGAAGACGTGCTTCGCCCCCGAAACCGCCTTCTCGACGGCCACAGGGTCGGCGATGGAGCCCTCCACCATCCGGAATTGCGGGTCGCGCGAAAGCAGGGCCGCGGTCTCCCGCTTGCCGCTGGAGAAGTCGTCGAGCCCGACTACCTCGTGGCCTCGCCGCAGCAGTTCCTCCGCGACATGACCGCCGATGAACCCCGCTGCGCCCGTGACGCAGACCTTCGCCATCCCTCTATCCCCTCCCCGCCCTGGAACCGATCACGGGCTCGTCGAAGCCGGCTTGAAGAGCGTGAATGCGACCCCGCATCCCGCCTTCCCCTCCGCGGTCGCCAGTTTCGTGCAGTCGCAGGCGTTCGTGTCGACCTGGTGCTGACAGTAGGCCTGGTCCTGCGACGATACCGGGAAGACCGACTCCGAATCCTTCGCCCTCCGATTGCACTCCGCCCTCGTGCCGTCGTCGGGTAGACAGTTGCAGACCTTGCTCGCGAGATCGAGACACGAGTCCCCGCAGCCGGCGGCGAGAGTCACGGTGACCATGCAGGCGAGGAGCCGCAAGACCTTGACGAGTTTGCGCAGCGACACAGGAGTCGGGATCTACCACGAAGCGGCTTCGCCGCTCTGGAGAACGGGATGAGGTTCGTCTGGCTGCATGGGTTCGCGAGCGCTCCCACCTCGACGAAGGCCCGATACATGCAAAGCCGCCTCGAGGCCCGCGGGATCGCCCTGGAGATCCCCGATCTCAACGCGCCGGCCTTCCGCGAATTGACGGTGACGCGGATGGTCGGGCAACTCGACGAGCTGTCGGGCGGTGAACGCCTGGTCCTCTTCGGCTCCAGCCTCGGCGGCTTCACCGCCGCGACGTACGCCGCGAGGCGGCCCGCGCAGGTGGCGTCGGCCGTGCTCCTCGCCCCCGCCTTCGATCTCGCCGCCAGGTGGCAGGCGCGAATGCCGGAGGCGGAGCTTCGCCGCTGGCGCGAACAGGGAGTGTTCGCCTTCGACCACTACGCGTACGGACGGAAGGAGGACCTCTCCATCAAGTTCCTCGAGGACGCCGCCTCGTACGAGCCGTTCCCCCTTCCCGCGGCAGAAACCCTGGTCCTGCAGGGAACGCGAGACGACGTGGTGGACCCGGCGCTAGCGCGCGAATTCTCCTCCCGGATGCGAGGACGCGCCCGCCTGGTCGAGCTCGACGACGGCCACGAGCTGACCAAAGACCTCGACCGGCTGTGGCGCGAGTCGGAATCGCACCTCGCGCCCTTCCTCGGCGGCTGACTCCTATTTCTTCGCCGCCCGGCCGACGCCGTAATAGGAGAAGCCCATCCCTCGCAGGCGCTGCGGATTCCAGATGTTGCGCCCGTCGAAGATGACGGGTTTCGCCATCAATTCCTTGACCCGCTGGAAGTCGGGCTGGCGGAACTCGTTCCACTCGGTGACCAGGAACAGCGCCTCGGCACCCTGGACGGCGTCGTACGGATTGACCGCGTAGCGGACGCGGTCGTCGAGGTGCTTCTTCGAGGCGTCCATCGCGACCGGATCGTGGACGGCGATCTCCGCGCCCTCGGCCAGGAGCTCGTCGATGATCGCGAAAGCAGGCGCGCAGCGAACGTCGTCGGTCTTCGGCTTGAAGGCGAGCCCCCAGACCGCGATCTTCTTTCCGCGAATCCCTCCCTCGGCGCCAAAGTGGGCCTTCGCCTTTTGCGCGAGCAGCCGCTTCTGGCGGTCGTTCACGGCGTCGACCGCCGCGAGCAGGGTGAAGTCGAGTCCGTTGTTCCGCGCGGTGGCGACGAGCGCCTTCACGTCCTTGGGGAAGCACGACCCGCCGTAGCCCACGCCGGGAAAGAGGAACGGGTACCCGATGCGCCGATCCGCGCCCATCGCCTTGCGGACGGCGTCGACGTCCGCGCCCACCCGCTCGCAGAGCATCGCCACGTCGTTCATGAAGCTGATCCGGGTCGCGAGCATCGCGTTCGCGGCGTACTTGGTCAGCTCCGCCGAGGCGGGATCCATGAAGTACATGGGGCTCTCGGTGCGCACGAACGGCGCGTACAGCTCCGCGACGAGGGCCCGCGCCTTCTCGCTCGCGGCGCCGATCACGATCCGGTCGGGCCGCATGAAGTCGTCGATGGCGGCGCCTTCCTTGAGGAACTCCGGGTTCGAGACCACGTCGATCGGCGCCTTGGCGCGGGCGGCGAGCTCCGCTTGCATGCGCTGCGCGGTCCCTACGGGGACGGTGCTCTTGTTGACCACGACGGTGTAGCGCTCCGCCGCCGCGGCGACGTCGTGGGCGACGCGCATCAGGGTGCGCAGATCGGCGTTTCCGTCGTCGCCCTGCGGCGTGCCGACGGCGATGAACACCACCTCCGCTCCACGGACCGCCGCCCGCAGGTCGCTCGTGAAGAAGAGCCGCTCCGCCTTGCTGTTGCGCAGGAGCAGCTCCTCGTGGCCCGGCTCGTAGATGGGAGTCTTCCCCGCGCGGAGCGCGGCGAGCTTCGCCTCGTCCACGTCGACGCAGGTGACCGAATGCCCGGTCTCGGCGAAGCAGGTGCCGGCGACCAGGCCGACGTATCCGGTTCCCACGACGGCGATGCGCATTGGAGTCCGTCCCCTCGCTTACCGCAGATGTGTTTTGTTTTACCACAACTGCTGCGCCGGCAATCCTTGCACACTTGCAAAGCAAACGCCGGAATCCCGCCCTTTGCGTAAGGCGGAATCCCGGCGTCGGGCAAGCCCAGATCTACGGAAAGCGGCTATTCGACCGTGACGCTCTTCGCCAGGTTGCGCGGCTGATCGACGTCGGTGCCGCGGTGATCCGCGAGGTGGTAGCTGAACAGCTGTGTCGGGATCACGGAGATGATGGGCTGGAGCAGCGGGTTCGTCTGCGGGATGCCGATCGAGTTCTCCGCGAGCTTCGGAACCATCTTGTCGCCGTCGGTGTGGATGGCGATGACCCGTCCGCCGCGCGCCTTCACTTCCTGGATGTTGCCCAGGATCTTCTCGTAGTTCACGCCCGGCTCGGAAGCCGAGTCGCGAGGCGCGAGCACCATCACCGGCATGTTCTCGTCGATGAGCGCGATGGGGCCGTGCTTCATCTCGCCCGCGGCATAGCCCTCCGCGTGGATGTACGAGATCTCCTTCAGCTTGAGCGCGCCCTCGAGCGCGACCGGGTACTGCGGTCCGCGGCCGAGGAAGAGCAGATCGCGCGCCGCCGAGAACTTGTAGGCAGCCTGCTTGATCTCTTCCTCATGCTTGAGGGTCTTCTCGACCAGCGAGGGAAGCTCGCGCAGCGACTCGAGGTGCCTGCGGGCGCTGGGAACGTCGAGCGTCCCACGGAGCCGTCCGAGCCGCACCGCGAGCAGGAAGAAGGCGGCGAGCTGGGTGGTGAAGGCCTTGGTGGATGCGACGCCGATCTCCGGTCCGGCATGCGTGTACAGCACGTCGTCGGCCTCGCGGGCGATGGCCGACCCGAGCACGTTGCAGATGGCGAGCCCGCGGGCGCCGCGCGACTTCGCCTCGCGGAAGCTGCCCAGGGTGTCGGCGGTCTCGCCGCTCTGCGAGACGGCGATGCAGAGCGTGTGCTGGTCGACGAGCGGCTCGCGGTAGCGGAACTCGCTCGCCAGGTCGACCTCCACCGGGATCTTCGCGAGCGTCTCGATCATCAGCTTGCCGGTGAGCGAGGCGTGCCAGCTCGTGCCGCAGGCGACGATGCTGATCTTGTCGATGTTCGCGACGGTCTTCGCGTCGAGATGGCAGCCGTCGAGGAACACGTCTCCTTCCTCGACCGAGGCGCGCCCGCGGATGGTGTCCGTCAGCGCGCGAGCCTGCTCGTGGATTTCCTTGTGCATGAAGTGCTTGTGGCCGTTCTTCTCGGCCATGGTCGGCGTCCAGTCGATCCGCCGGACCTTGCGCTCGAGCTTCTTCCCGCCCCGGTCGGTGAGCTCGATCCCCTTCTTGGTGATGACCGCGAAGTCGCCTTCCTCGAGGAAGATGACGTCGCGGGTGTGCGCCAGGATGGCCGGGACGTCGCTCGCGACGAAGTTCGCGTGCTCGCCGATCCCGAGGACGAGCGGCGACGCGTTCTTCGCCACCACCAGCATCTCGGGCGACTTCTCGCTCACCACCGCGAGGGCGTAGGTGCCCTTCACCTTCGCGAGCGCCCCTCGCACCGCGTCGGGGAGCTTCTTGCCGCTCTTCTCCTCGTTGGCGATGAGGTGGGCGAAGATCTCGGTGTCCGTCTCGGAGCCGAACTTGTGGCCCGCCTCCTGGAGGTCCGCCTTCAGCTCGAGGTGGTTCTCGATGATCCCGTTGTGGACCACGGCCACGCCCTCGTACTTGTGAGGATGGGCGTTCTCGTCCGACGGCTTGCCGTGGGTCGCCCAGCGGGTATGGCCGATGCCGGTCGCGCCCTGGGGCATCGAGTCGCGCAGCCGGTTCTCGAGATTCTGGAGCTTGCCCTTGGCGCGGATGACGGAGAGCCCGTCCTTCCCCAGCACCGCGAGACCCGCGGAGTCATAGCCGCGGTATTCGAGCTTGCGAAGTCCGTCCACGAGAAGGCTCGCGCACTCCTCGTCACCCACGTATCCAACGATGCCGCACATGTTCCGAAACCCTTTCGCTGCAGGCCTGGAAGCTCCTTCGGAGCTCTAGCCGGTTTTCTTGCCCGTTGCCTTCTTGGGAGCCTTCTTCTCGACCCAGCCTTCGATGTTGCGCTGCTTGCCCGCGCTGACCGCCAGCGATCCGGGCGGCACGTCTTCGCGCACCGTCGTGCCGGTCCCGACGTAGGCGCCCTTCTTCACGGTGATCGGCGCGATGAGCTGCGTATCCGATCCGACGAAGGCGCCGTCCTCGATCGTCGTGACGTACTTGTTGGCGCCGTCGTAATTGCAGGTGATCGTCCCTGCGCCGATGTTGCAACCCTCGCCGATGACGGCGTCGCCGAGATAGCTCAGGTGATTGGCCTTGCTGCCCTTGCCGAGGACCGTCTTCTTCAGCTCGACGAAGTTGCCGACGTGCGCGTTCTCGCGGACGTCGGCGAGAGGACGAAGCCGGGCGAACGGGCCCAGCACGGCGCCCTTGCCGATCTTCGACTCCGTCATGTGGCAGTACGGGAGTATCCGCGCTCCATCCTCGACTTCGACGTCGACGAGGACGGAACCCTGTCCGACCTCGACATTCTTCCCAAGCTTCGTCTTGCCGCGTAAAGAAACCATGGGCTCGAGTACGCTATCGACGCCGACCTCCACACCTTCGTCGAGGAAGGTGGTGCGTGGATCGACGACCGTCACGCCTTCCTTCATGAGCTGCACGAGACGCCGCTCGCGAAGCGTCGCCGCGGAAGCGGCGAGCTGGGCCCGATCGTTCACGCCGCTCACCTCGTCCTCGCTCGCTTCCACGGAGGCTGGCCAGGCAGCCCGGCCTTCCTTCGCCAGGGCCGCCGCGGCGGCGACGATGTCGGTGAGATAGTACTCGCCCTGCGCATTGGACCTACCTGTCCGGGAAAGCGCGGCGAAGAGGAAGCCCGCGTCACATATATAGATGCTCGCATTGACTTCCTTGATTCGGCGCTCTTCGGGCGTGGCGTCCTTCTCCTCGACGATCCGCTCGATTCCACCCTTCGGGTTCCGCACGATCCTGCCGTAGCCGCGGGGCTCCGCGACATGGGTCGTCAAGAGCGCGAGCGGCGCCTTCGACTCAGCCTTCGCCTGGACGAGCCGCTGCAGCGTCTCCGCCGTGATGAGCGGAACGTCGCCCGCCACGATCAGGACGCTGCCCCGATCTCCGAACCCCGCTTTGCGAAGCGCCGCTTCCGCGGACAGGACGGCGTGCCCCGTCCCGAGTTGCTCGGCTTGGAGGGCGAACTCGATCGGCTCCCCGGCGAACAGCGCCGAAAGCGTCTTCTGCACCGCCTCCGCCTGGTGGCCCACCACCACCACCACCGGGGAGCTTCCCTGCGCGAGCGCCGCGCGGATGGGGAAGTACGCGATCGGCCGCCCGCACGCCTCGTGCAGCACCTTCGCCCTATCGGACTTCATCCGCGTACCCTTGCCGGCGGCAAGGACTACCGCTGCAATCCGCTCCATCCCGGTCTCCGTCCGCTTCTGAACCTGTCGCCCGATTGCTCGCCGGGCTGCTTAGATGGGTACCCGTTTGCCCACCGTCAAGACTCGCTAGATGATCGATCGTCGAAAAGGAATCGCCCACCTCCCGCCATGAAGAAGGATCCCGCGCCGTTCGTCGACCTCCACCTCCACGCCGAGGGATTGCGCGACGCGGATCTGACGACTCTGTCGCTCTTCGGCCTTTCCGCCGCGGTGACCTGCGCGAACGACGCCGGCGCGTCGAGCGCCGAGGAGCTGCGCGCCCACTGGGACGCTCTCGTCTCCGTCCAGGCGTCGCGCCTGCGCAGCTGCGGAATCCGTCCGTTCGTCGCGCTCGCGGTGCATCCGGCCCGCATCCCCTGGCACGGCCTCGACGACCTCCTGCACAGGCTGCCTCGCTACTTCGACGATCCCCGGGTGGCCGCCATCGGAGAGGTGGGCCTGCAGGAAGGGTCGTCGCGCGAGGAGGAGGTCCTGATCCGTCAGCTCGAGCTCGCCGCGCAGCTTCGCAAGCCCGTGATCGCACACACACCCGCGACAGGAAAGCTGTCGGTCACGAAGAGGCTCCTCGCCATCCTGCGCGAGTCGCGCGCAGCGCCCGCCAGGGTGCTCGTCGACCACGTCACCCCGGAGACGTTTCCGCTGGTGCGCGCGTGCGGCTATCGAGCGGGACTGACGCTGCAGCCGGGGCTGCTGGAGCCCGCCGAGGCAGCGCAGCTCGTCTCCCGGAACGGCGCCGAGGGAATCGTGCTCACGAGCGACGCCGGCGAAGGTGCGAGCGACCTCCTCGCGCTCCCCCGGGCGGCGAGCTCGTTGCGCAAGGCTGGTCTCTCGTCCGCCCTCATCCGCAAGGCGCTGTACGACGGGCCGCTCCAGTTCCTGGGCGTCGATCCCGACCTGACGTAGCCACTCTTCCGCGCCGGTCGGGCTGGCACCCGCTCCCACGCAAATTTTGCCGCTTGTTCCACTGCTGACAGTGCAGAAGCTCGCTCGCCTGGCCTCCGTCCGGGGCGGCGCTAGCCTACCCGTCCGGGCGCCGCTCTCGCTCGTCGGGTTCGTCGCTCAGGGAGCAGGC
>JBJMQD010000195.1:0-2522 GCA_045802855.1 Myxococcales bacterium
CCGTGTCGAAGGCGAGGATGCGCGCGGAGGAGGGCGGGCTCGTATCGTAGAACGCGACGAAGGTCGAAAGACCGGCGAGCGCGAATCCGATGCCGGTGTCGGCCGCGCCGGTGAGATCGTCGGCGATGACGGCGACCTCGAGCATGGACCCGGCCGAACATGCTCCGTTGCCGGGCGCCGGACAAGCCGGCGCTTCGCACCCGGGCTAGTGCAAACCGCCTGCGGAGCCGGAGCGGCCGGAGGCGAGGATCGCGCGGACGTCCGCGTGGCGGCACCCGTCCGCAGCCGTCTCGGCGCAGGCGTCGGAGACTCGTACCGAGAACGGCTGGTAGCCGGGCTGCTGGACGTTGAACGAGCAGGCCAGCGGGAGGCCGGAGGGCTGGTCGACGCGCAGCTCGCCCTGGGCGTTGGTGGTGCCGAGGTCCTTCTTGTCGCCGCCGGGGCAGGCCAGGACGACCTTGGCGCCTTCGGCCGGGCGCAACCCGGACGCGTCGCGCGCGTCGGCGGGACGGCTGAGCACTCGTGCGGTGACGGAGGAGCCGAAGTCCGAATGGGCGCAGGCGACTCCGAGAGCGAGCAGGGGAACGGTGAGGAGAGTACGTGCGGTCATCATTGTCTTGACCTCGTCCGGGAGTGTGAGGTGCCTCCCTTCACGGCGTCGGCGGTCACGTATTTCAGGCGCCATTGCGGAAAAGGCGTCCGTGCCCGTTCGGGGCCGTGTATCGGTGTTGTCTCGCATTGCCACGGACGTTCGGGCGGGGGACATACGTTCCCGTGTTGCACGAATTGCTCAGCGCACGCCGGGACGAGGTCCTACGGCAGGTTGCGAGGAAAACGGAGGTGCCGTTCCTCGCGACCTTCTACGACCAGGTGGTAGCCGCGCTGCGGAAGGAGTCTGGCATTCCCGAGAACGGGATCGATCTGATCGCTCCGTCGGAACGAATGGGGCGGGAGCGGGGCCGCGATCGCACTCCCATCCGCAAGGTGATCAACGATTTCGGCGCCATCTGCGTGGCGATCATGAACGTCGCCCGGACGGAGCACGCGCAGATCTCGCCCCGCGAGTACCAGGTCCTCAACGAGTCGCTCGATGTCGGGATGGCCGAGGCGGTGACTGCCTACACGGCAAGCCGCGACGTCGACCGCGACCAGGACTCGATGCAGCAACTCGGGATCGTCACCCACGAGCTGCGGAACGCGCTCCACGCGGCGACGGTCTCCTTCGCCGCCATCCGCGCCGGCCGGGTGCCCGCCGCGGGACGGACCGCGGATCTGGTAGACCGCAGCCATCGCCGGCTCCGCGCTCTCGTCGCACGTTTCGCCGCGGCGGTCCGGCTGCGCGCCCGGGTCCCGCTTCGGAGGGAGCCGGTCGACGTCGGCGTGGTAGTCCTGGAAAGCCTCGACATGATCGAGGCGGACGCGGCCGAGAAGGATCTTTCGGTGGCCACGGAGATCGACGTCCTCGGTACCGTTTCAGGCGATGCCGAGATGCTGCTGTCGGCGATCAGCAACGTCTTCCAGAACGCGGTGAAGTATTCCCTCCCGCGCGGGGCCATCGCCTTCCGCGCGAGGGCGACGGCGACCACGGTCGTCATCGAAGCGGAGGATGCGTGCGGAGGTCTTCCAGCCGGCGCCGAAGCGGCGATGTTCGCTCCGTTCCGGCAGATGGGTCCCGATCGCAGCGGCCTCGGGCTCGGTCTCACGCTCGCGCGCGAGATCGTGGATGGCCATCGCGGCACGATCTCGGTGAAGAACAGCCCGGGAAGGGGTTGCGTCTTCACCATCGAGCTGCCGAAGTCTTGACGGCGCTCAGTCCCGGTCGCCGGACGCCGCGAACACCGCGATGCAGCCCTTGAGGCAGTTCGCCGCCGGATCGTTCGCCGGCGCCGCGAGGACGTTGTTGGGCGGCAGCGGCACGAAGATGTGGTTGTTGCGCGGGTTTACCGCGACCGAGTGGGCGGTCCCTCGCGGTGCCGGAGCGGTCGCCGGAGTGTTGAAGGTCGGTGTCACCTGTACGAGCGACTGCGTGCGCGCGTCGATGACGCCCAGCACCGGCGTCCCCGGATTGTTGCGCGAGGCGGTGTAGAAGCGGCCGTCGCCGGAGTTGAACCAGACCTCGTCCGATCCGCCCACCCCTGCCACGACGGCGTCGATTGCGCCGTTCGCATCCATGATGATCTGGGTAGGAGCGGCGGCCGCGGGATCGCCGGCGGTGAAGGGATTTCCTGCCGTATCGAAGACCTGGCTGCAGCCGAGGAGCATGTCCTTGCGCGGGCCGATGGAGAGTCCCGCCGGCTGGCAAAGCTTCACCGGCAGGAGGCGGTCGAGGACCCCGCGCGGGCTGATCACCGCCACGGCGCCGTTCGCCGCGATCCCGTCCAGCTCCGGGATGGACATGTAGAACTTGCCGGTCGCTGGGTTGAACTGCGGCTGCTCGGCGCCGTTCGTGGCGTTGTCGAAGGTGATCCTGGTCATCACCGAGAGCGCTCCCGTGCGCGGATCCACCTTCACCAGCGTGGCGA
>JBJMQD010000198.1:0-6227 GCA_045802855.1 Myxococcales bacterium
CAGGATGCCGGCGTCCATCTCGTCCTTCTCGCGGACGTCGACCAGGATCGGCTTTCGCGAAGAAAGCTCCCGAGCGAGGTCGGCGGGCGTGATTTCAGGCACGCTCTTGCGCGCGGTTTGAAGCAGCTGGTTCTTGGATACGGGGTCGGCCATGTCGTCGGTTCCTCGGACCTCTTTGGATAACCCAGGTACGGTCCGGATTCGAGCGCCTGCCTGGCCGGCAGGGGGGCCTCGAAACGCGGATCCTGCGGCGAAATGACCTGAAGTCGCGAGCATGCAGGCGGCCGCACGTCCTTCTCGCTAGCGCGCTCGAGGCTTACGTTCACTCCCGAACCGGACAGGGGGTGGGATGGGGCTGGGGGTGGCTATAGGAGTCTTCGCGCGAGCACAGGCGCTCGCGACGAAGCTGTTCGGACGTTCGGGGTCGCTGGTGCTGTCGCGGATCCTCTCCGCGATCATCACTTTCGGCCTTCCTCTCGCCCTCGTCCGAATCGTCGATCCGACCGGATACGGCACCTACAAGCAGTTCTTCCTCATCGCGAACACGGCGCTCCTCATCGGGCCGATGGGGATGACGCAGTCGCTGTTCTACTTCCTGCCCCGCGAGAAATCCGGGGCGGGCTCGTACGCGGCACAGAGCTTCGTGGCGCTGTTCGCCATCGGCCTGTGCGGCGGCGCCGCGCTGTTCTTCGGCGCGCCGCTCCTCGCCCACTTCCTCGAATCTCCCGGCCTCCTCGAGGCGCGCGGATCGCTCGCTCTGTATGCGGGCGCGATGCTCGCCGCGACCCCGCTCGAGCCGACGCTCACGAGCTCCGACCGGCCAGCGCGCGCCGCCGTCGCCTACACCGTCACCGACGCCCTGCGGGCCGGGGGGATGGTCGCGGGGGCGGTGTTCCTGGGCGGTCCCTGGATCTTCCGCGCTGCCGCCGCCGTCGCGCTCCTCCGCGTCGTCGCCCTCTGGGCGCTCGCCGCCCGGGGCTCCGTCCCGTTCGCGCGGCCGAGCAGGACGATGCTCCGTGCGCAGCTCGCCTTCGCTCTCCCTTTCGCCGGGTCGTCGGTGCTCTGGGTCGCGCAGCGGCAGTTCTCGCAGTACGCGGTGTCGGCGTCGTTCGATCCCGCCACCTTCGCGCTCTTCGCCGTCGGCTGCTTCCACCTCCAGGTCGTCGACATCATCTACACGCCGATGTCCGAAGTCCTGATGGTGGATCTCGCGCACCTCGCGCACGCCGGAAACCGGTCGGTCGCGTCGGAAGCGTTCCGCGAAGCCGTCGCGCGCCTCGCGACCATCCTCTTCCCGGCGGCTGCCGGAGCGTGGCTCCTCGGATCGACCGTCGTGCCGCTGCTCTTCACGGTGACATACGCGGCCGCGGTGCCGCTGTTCCTCCTCGCGACGGTGGAGATCCCCATCTGGATCCTGCCCTGCGACGCGCTCCTGCGAGCCGAGGGCGAGACGCGCTTCCTGCTCTGGTTCAGCGCGGTTCGCATCGCGGTCGCCGCGCTCCTCGTTCTCGGCGGAATCCACTTCTTCGGGCTCGCCGGCGCAATCGTCGGCAGCCTCGTCACGGAAGGGCTCTCCCGCGTGTGCATGCTCGCTCGAGGCTGCCGCCGGCTCGGCGTCGGCATGCGCTCGATGGTCGACTGGGCCGTCCTCGTGCGCATCGCGGTCAGCGCCGCGATTGCGGCAGGGGCCGCATGGCCGCTGCGCTTCTTCCTGCATCGCGCGCCGCTGGTGCTCGCCTCGATAGTGGTCTACGGGGCGGCCTACTTCGTTTGCCGCTACCTGCTCGAGCGGCGCCGTCCCGCGTCCGGCGAGCGCGAGCTCCCCTCTGGACCTGTTGCTTCCGCGGCGGCCGCATGAAAGCGGCGCCGACCGGGAGAGCGCCTGCCTCGTCGCAAGCTCGGGCTACCGTCCGGGACGCTACCGCCCGCGCCGCCCGGGACACACTTTCGAGCGAGTGGGGGATCGCTTGAACGAGCCGGTGCCAGTCCTGCAGTTCGTGAACCAGTTCGCGATCGGCGGCGCGGAGGGGCAGTTCGTCGCGCGGGTACGGGCGTTGCCGTCCCGGTTCCGGCCAGTCGTGGCATGCGTGCACAAGGAAGGCCCCAATCTGCGCGCCATCGACGAGCTCGGACTACCCGTCGAGGTGTTCGGGCTCGCCGGCAGCCTCGTCCGGCCGACCACCGGCAAGCAGATCTGGAGGCTTGCCAATTTCCTGCTGCAGAACGGCATCAAGCTCGTCCACTCGAACGACTTCTATACGAACGTCCTCGCCGTCCCCGCCGCGCGGCTCGCCCGGGCCAAGGTGATCGCCAGCCGATTCGACCTGGCGCACTGGTACTCGCCGCGGGCGCATCTGGTGGAGGCGATCGCCTGCCGCGCTGCCGACGCCGTCTACGCCAACGCCAGGGCCGTGCGCGACATGTGCGTGGACGAGGAGGGCGTGGCCCCCGAGCGGGTCGCGATCGTCCGCAACGGAATCGATCTGGCCGCGTTCGATCGCGCGCGGGCCGCAGAGCTCCAGGCGCCGGTGCCGGGTCTCGAGGTGGGTGAAGACGGCAAGTCGCGCCGCCCCACGGTGATCGTGATCGCGAATCTCTATCCGGTGAAGGGCCACCTCGACCTGATCGAGGCAGTCGAAGAGGTCCGCCGCCGGATTCCCGACGTCCTCGTCCTCTGCGCGGGCGAAGGCGCCATGCGGCCCGTCCTCGAGCAGCAGATCCGGGCCCGCGGTCTGCGGGAGACCGTCGTCCTGCTGGGCCACCGCCTCGACGTCCCCGCGATCCTCGAGCGCGCGCAGGTGGGTTGCCTTCCGTCGCACGCGGAAGGGCTCTCGAATGCGGTGATCGAGAAAATGGCGGCGGGATTGCCTGTAGTCGCCACATCCGTCGGCGGCAACGTCGAGCTCGTCGAGGAAAACGCAACGGGACATCTCGTTCCCGCGCACCGTCCCGCGCTGCTCGCCGAGCGGCTCGCGGCGCTGCTCGCCGATCCGGATCGCGCGCGGACCTTCGGGTCGCGCGGACGCGCGAGAGTCGAAGCGGAACTGACGTTGTCTGTGATGGCGCGCAAGACGGGTGAGCTGTACGACGCCGTCCTAGGCGGGGAGCCCGCCGAGCGCTTGCCGTCCGCCGCGTAACGACCGGCCTGCCGCCCATCTGCAGTCTTCCGCTCGCGCTGTCGAAGCGCCGAGAGCGAGATCGTGCTTCCACTCCGCCCATGGAGCGCGTCGCCCAGAGGGTGACGCGAGCGGCCACGTCCGCTCGAACCACGACCCACAAGCCGGAAATCGGCTCGCCCGCTGAACTGTTGGTACTGCGCCTGGACGCTCGTCCGGGCTGCGCAAGAGCGTGTGGTTGGTTTCTTACATTGAGCCAACCCTGCGATTGCACGTACGGTTTTTCCACAACCAGCGCGCCGCTCCTGCTCTGCGGGAGGGCCTGCCCGGCCGGTAACCGCTAGCGCTCTCGCGGAGCGCGGCGGCGGGGCGCGCTCTGAAGGAGGCATGTTGCTCGCGCTCGCCGCCACGCTCGCGCTCGTCGCCGCACCGCATCCGAGCCTGTTCTTCAATGCGAACGACGTCGCCTTGCTGCGCGGCGCGACGGACGCGGGGCACGCGGACATCAAGTCGCATTTCGTGAAGCTCCTCGCGCCGCACGTGAACGATCTCGCTCCGGCCCAGAACGAGTACGGGGCAGGGGGAGAGCGGCTATTTGGAAACGATATCGTCGCTTGGTCATTCGCCTACCAATTGACTGGCGATTCAGCTTACGCGGCCCAGGCGTGGACGCGTCTCAGCACGTATCTGAGCTGGACCGACTGGGGCTTCGGCGTCGAGTTTGCGGGGCAGCCCGACCTCTTCACGGCGCATATGGTGCTCGGCGTCGCCTGCGCCTACGACTGGCTCTACGAGTACCTGACGCCCGACCAGCGCATCCAGGTCGCGACGCGCCTCGGCAGCGAGGCGCAGAGGATCGCCACGTACTATCCGACCGCGTGGTGGCTCCGCGAGTACATCCAGAACCACAACTGGATCGATACCGGCGCCATGGGGCTCGCGGGTCTCGCGCTGCTAGGCGAGGATCCGCGCGCCGGCGGCTGGATCTCGAAAGCGCAGAGCAATCTCGCCAACGTGCAGCTCACGGTGGGACCGATCAACGACGGCTCCTGGCACGAAGGCCTCGCCTATCAGCAGTACGGGTTGTCGATGGGGCTCCCTTTCTGGATGGCGAGCCGCCGCGCGGGCGTCGATTACACGGACACCGGCCTCTTGCGCGGCGTCGGCTCCATGTACCTCGCGGCCACGATCCCGGACGCGCCGAGGACCCAGATCCTCACCTACGGCGACTTCACCGGCTGGCCTCGCGAAGGCGTGCTCGAGATCCTGCGCTATGCGGCGGCGCGGTTCCACGACGGCGTCGCGCAGGCGGCGGCGAATCGCTGGCTCGCTGCGGGATCGCGGACGAGCTTCATCCCCGACCTCTTCTACGACACCTTCGAGTTCCTCGGTTACGACCCAACGGTCGCGGCCGTCGATCCCCACACGCGCCCTCTCGATACGCAGCTGTCCGATCTGCAGGCCACCGTCCTGCACAGCTCGTGGGATAAGGGCGACCTCGTCCTCGCGTTCAAGGCGGGGCCCTACGGAGGCCGGGCGAACTTCGATCGCTTGAAGGCCGGCGGTCTGCCGGGTGAGATCTTCCCCTGGGGCCACAGCCACAACGACGACATGTCCTTCTGGCTGTATGGCGGCGGGACGTGGCTTGCGCCCGAGGCCGCCGGCTACGACGCGGGAAGAAGGCCGTCGCCGGAGCCCGTCGGTTCCGTGTACGCGAACGAGACGCAGTACCACAACGGACTTCTCATCGACGGGAAGGGCGAGCTGGGCGACCAGCGCTTGTCCGACTCGGCGTCCGGCAATCCCTGGTTCTACAAGCGGGACGCGACGCTCCTCCCGTCGGCATCGACGGCGGACTACGCGGTCACCGGCGGCAGCGGCCCGAATCTCTACGATGCGTCCCTCGGGCTCCAGCGGTGGGACCGCGTCCTCGTCCTCGCCCGCAAGCGCTACACGCTCGTGCACGACGACATCGCGGCGAGCTCGCCCCACGATTACGACTGGCTCGTCCACTTCTCGGACGGCGCGGTCGCCGACGGGACCGGCTGGATCAAAGGCACCACCAAGAACGCCGCGCTGACGCTCGGCGTGCGCATGGTTTCGCCCGCCTCCTGGACGATCGCCACCGGGATGCACAGCGAGAGCAACACCAATCTGTTCGAGGCCGACGGTTCCATCGCCTTCGCGAAAGTGCGGCCGTCCGTGCCCTCCGCGGCGCAGCAGTTCCTCGCCGCCCTCGTGCCGATGCCGACCTCGTCCTTCGGGACGGCATCGCGCGTCCGGATCGATCCGCTCGACGTGCTCGACCGTGGCGCCGGCGCGATCGTCGCGCCGGAAAGCGCGTTCGAAGAGCGCTGGATCTTCGGCACGCCCGCGGGTGCTGGAAACGTCGCCGGAGACCTGGCGCTCACTTCCTCGCTCGTCGGCATGGCCGCCTACAATCTCGGCGAGCCGGCTCGCGCGTTCCTCGCCGGAGCAGGGAAGATCTCCGACCAGCTCGGAGTCCGCGAGATCCTCTCCAGCGTCTCTGCGCGCGCGATCGAGGCTGACCTGCAAGGGAGCAACGTCGTCGTGACGGGCGACGGGATCACCGATTTCCGCTTCTACGCGCCGGCCGCCGCCACGGTCACCTTGAATGGCACGAGGGTGGAGTGGGGGCGCGACGGATCCCTCGTCGTCTATCCCGCGCCGCCGCCGCCGCCTCCTCCCCCGCCGCCTCCGCCGCCTCCGCCGCCTCCGCCTCTTCCTCCTGTGACGCCGCCCGACGCGGGCACGCCTGATGCGGGCACTCCCGATGCGGGTACGCCCGATCCGGGGACGCCCGACGCTGGTACGCCCGATTCCGGCACGGCCGACGCTGGTACGCCCGATTCCGGCACGGCCGACGCGGGTACGCCCGATTCCGGGACCGCCGACGCAGGTACGCCGGACGCCGGCACCGGCAACCCCGGAACCCCGCCGGACAGCGGAACGCCGACGGGTACCGCCGATGCCGGTACTCCGGATGGGCCGACGGTGCAGACGTCGGGCGTCGCACCGGCCGGTGGCGCGAACGGCACCATGGGCTGTTCGCAGGCGGGGTCCGTCTTCCCGGGCGCCTTGCTGGCGTTC
>JBJMQD010000332.1:0-3216 GCA_045802855.1 Myxococcales bacterium
CGCCTTCTCGGCCGACATGATGACAGCGCATCGGGGCCGGACCTGGAGGCCGCTCGCCGACACCGGCACCGCGGCGCAGATCCTCTACGGCGCCCGGGACGACTGGGACTCCTGGCGGCGCGACGTGGACTTCTACCTCGAGGGCGATCTCCTCTGGCTGGAAGTCGACGCCACGATCCGCGAGACGACGAAGGGGGCGCGCTCGCTCGACGACTTCTGTCGAGCCTTCTTCGGCGGCAAGAGCGGCATGCCGGCCCTCGAGCCCTACACGCTCGACGATCTGATCGCGGCGCTCTCGCACGTCGCGCAGCTCGATTGGGCAGGTTTCTTCCGGAAGCGGGTCTACGACGTCGCGCCCGACGCGCCCGTCGCCGGGATCGAGCGCTCGGGCTGGAAGGTCGTCTACGGTCCCGAGGAGCCGGAATTCCACCGCTCCTACGAGAAGGCGCGCAAGCTCGTGGATCTGAAATCCTCGGCGGGCATCGTCGTCGACGAGGATCGCATGGCCATCCTCGACGTCGTGCCGGGGAGCGCCGCCGACAAGGCGGGAGTGCCGCCCGGGACGCGCCTCGCGGCGATCAACGGCCGCAAGGCGAACGGAGATCGCCTCCGGACCGCGGTGGCCGAGACCGCACGGGGCGGAAAGCTCGAATTCCTGGTCGAGAACGCCGAGTCCTACACCACCCATTCGCTCGACTACCGCGGGGGCCTCCGATACGCGCGGCTCGAGCGCGACGAATCCCGTCCCGACCTGCTCACCCCCATCTTCACGGCGCGCCGGTGAGCGGAAAGGCCGCCGCTCGCGTTGACGGCGGCCGCGCAGGCGTTAGGCTCGGGAGTACGCGTGAGGCATTCCGCCCACGCGCAGAAAGCCCGCCGGGAGCGCACAGCCCCGGCGAGGAGGAAGAACGATGCACCCAGGCATGATGTGGTGGTGGCGGCAGGCCCGTCACCGCGAGCACGGGTCTTGCGGTCCCCAGCCCGGCGCCGGCCCTGAAGGATACGGATTCGAGTTCGGATGGGGCCGGGGCGGAGGCTTCGAAGGTGGAAGCGGCGCATTCGGCGTCCGCCGGCCGCTGCGGTTCCTCGCCTTCAAGCTGAACCTCAGCGAGGACCAGGTCGCCGAGTTGGCGAAGATCCTCGACGAGCTGAAGACGGAGCGCGCCCAGGCCGCGGTCGACGACAGGCGCGTCACGGCGTCATTCGCCGATTCCGTGGCGTCCGACCAGTTCGAGGCCGAGAAGGCAGCGGACGCGGGAGCCACGCGGGTGAAGAGCGCCGAGCGGCTCCGCGACGCGGTGCTCAAGGCCCTCGCACGGATCCATGCGATCCTCGACAAGGATCAGCGCCAGCAGTTGGCGTATCTGATCCGGACGGGCGCGCTAGCCATCTGAGAAACGGTCGTGGCCGCGGACTCCGCGTCCGCGGCCGCGGCTTTGCACGGTTCCAGACTCACGGCACGGAGAGCCGACGGGGGTTACCTTGCCCCTCGTGACCCATCGACACGAATACACCGTGCTCTCCCTCGGCGACTCCACAGGGGCGGGAGTGGGAGCGGATTCGGGGGGCGGCTATCCGGAGCGCCTGCTCCGCCGGCTGGCAGCGGTGCATCCAGGCGCTCGCCTGGTGAACCTGGCCGAGAGCGGGGCTACGACCGCGACGCTGATCGCCACGCAGCTTCCGCGCGCGAAGCGGACCTCGGCGGACCTGGTCCTTCTCGGTATCGGCATCAACGACGTCGGGCTCCAGCGGCCCGAGGAATCCTTCTCGTTCAACCTCGAGCAGATCGCCGTCTCGCTCGCCGGGCAGCGCGCGCCGGTCGTGATCTGCAACATTCCGGACCTCGCGCTCGCACCGGTCGCGGCGCGGATCGATCGCGCCATCTACGAGAAGCGCATCCAGCTCTACAACACGCACATCGAGGCGACCGCGGCGCGGCACCATTTCGCGCTCGCCGACCTCTTCGCCGCGAGCCGCCGGCTGTCGGGCGTGCCAGGACTCTTCTGCGCCGATGGATTCCACCCGAGCGCCCAGGGCTACGAGGCATGGGCCGACGCGATGTGGCCCGCGGTGCGCCAGATCGCGGCGGACGCGGGGGCAGTGGCGACCGGAAGCCGCTGAAATTCGGCGAAAGAGGCCCCGTACTCCCCCTCGCCAGGAGTCGGGAGGAGTCTCGTGGGCTTTCGCACTGGGTGGTTCCCGTACGTCCTCGCCGCCGTCTGGGCGGCGATGGTGATCGCCTCGCTCGTCGACATGGCGGCATTCAACGGCGCCGTTCGCGGCGCGAAGAGGTCGCCTTCCGTGACGGCACCGGCCCGCGCGCCGCAGGCGCGGACACCCGCTCGCATGTAGGCGCGTGCACGCGCGTCGATCCCTGCGCATTCTGCCGCAATGGAGCAGCGGGCTCCGCCCGCGGCGGGCGGAGCTCGAATGCGCGGAGCATCCAATGGACCCAAAGCAGAAGGGACCGCAGCCGCCGTTTCCACCGCAGACGCAGGAGTTCCCCGGCCAGGAGCGGAAGATGGAGCCGCGCCCGGACTACGGCGAAACGTCGTATCGCGGGCTCGGCCGGCTGAAGGACAAGGTGGCGCTCATCACCGGGGCGGACAGCGGCATCGGTCGCGCCGTCGCCCTGGCGTTCGCGCGCGAGGGCGCGGACGTCGTCATCGCCTATCTCAACGAGCACGAGGACGCGAACGTCACCCGCCGCGCGGTCGAGTCCGCGGGGCGCCGCGCCTTGCTCGCCGCGGGAGATCTCGACAACGACGGCGCGTGCCGCGCCCTGGTGGACAAAGCCGTCAAGGAGTTCGGACGCATCGATCTGCTCGTCAACAACGCCGCCTATCAGGGCAAGAGCGTGAAGAAGTTCGAGGAGCTCGAGGCGGAGCGGGTGGAGAAGACGTTCCGGGTGAACATCATCGCCATGTTCCACCTCGTCCGGAACGCCCTGCCCCACATGAAAGAGGGCTCGGCGATCGTGAACACGGCTTCCGTGCAGGCGTACCACCCGAACCCGGGCATCCTCGACTACGCCACCACCAAAGGCGCCATCGTCGCCTTCACCAAGGGCCTCGCGCAGTCGCTCATCGAGCGGGGAATCCGGGTGAACTGCGTCGCGCCGGGCCCGGTCTGGACCCCGCTCGTCGTCCAGTCGTTCGACGCGAAGAAGAACGAGAAGTTCGGCGAGAACTACCCGATGGAGCGCCCCGCGCAGCC
>JBJMQD010000348.1:0-7812 GCA_045802855.1 Myxococcales bacterium
CTGCTGGACGACTCGCCCTTTCTCCACCACCGCAATGCGATCGGCGAGCGCGGCGTCGGCCGGGTCGTGCGAGACGATGAGGGCGGGGAGGCGCCAGGAACGAAGCCACCCACGCAGCGAGACGCGCAGCTCCCGCCGGGCCACCGGGTCGAGCGAGGCGAATGGCTCGTCGAGCAACAGGGCCCGCGGGTTTCGCGCCAGTGCCCGGGCGAGGGCGACGCGCTGCCGCTCGCCTCCGGACAGCCCGGCCGGGTACCGCCTGGCGAGATGCCCGACGCCGAGGCGCTCGAGCCATTCGCCGGCACGCCCCATCCGCTCGGCGCGGGGAAGCTGCGCGAGGCCGAACATCGCGTTGCGCATCACGTCCAGGTGAGGGAACAGCGCATAGTCCTGCGGCAGGTATCCGAGCTCGCGGTCCTCGGCGGGTACGTCGATCCCCTGCTCCGCGTCGTAGAGGACCCGGCCCTCCACCGCGATGCGGCCCGCGTCCGGGGACAGGACGCCGAGGAGGAGGCGCAGGAGGGTCGACTTCCCGGCGCCGTTGGGCCCCGCGACGAGCATCACCTCGGGGCCGAGCGACAGATCGACGCGCAACTCCAGCACTCCGATCTTGCGCGCGACCGCGATCTCAAGCACCGCGCGGTTCCGTCCCTGGGAGCTGTGCCCCTCGCGCCATCCGTCGCAGGACGAAGAGGAGCCCGAAGGCGACCGTCACCAGGATGATCGAGAGCGCCTGCGCCGCTCGCAAGTCGGATTCCATCGCCGTGTACACAGCGAGCGGCATCGTCTGCGTGCGTCCGGTCAGGTTCCCGGCGAAGAGCAGCGTCGCGCCGAACTCGCCCACCGCCCGCGCCCAGCTCATCGCGGCTCCGGCGACGAGTCCCGGCGCCGCCAGCGGCAGACCGACCTGCAAGAAGATCCGGAACGGCGAGGCGCCGAGCGTGCGCGCGACCACCAGGAGGTTCTCGTCCACGCGGCGGAAGGCGGCGATCGCCGCTTGCACGAAGAAGGGCGCAGAGACGAACGTCTCCGCGAGCACCACCGCAGGAGTGGTGAAGGCGAGGGCGATCCCGCGGCGATCGAAAAAAGCGCCGAGGAGCCCGCGGCGGCCGAAAGCGAGGAGGAGGCCGACGCCGGCGACCGCAGGCGGGATGACGGCGGGAAGCTGCGCGACGCCCTCCAGCCAGCGCGACAGGCGGCCCGGGTTCCGCGCCACCCGCCAGGCGAAGAGCGATCCCAGCCCGACCACCAGGGCGAGGCTACTCGAGGTGGTGAGCAGCGAGAGCCGGAGGGCAGGAATGAGGAGCGGATTGCGCAACCCTTCGAGGAAGTCGTCCCAGCCGAGCGTCAGGAAGAGCGCGACGACGGGCAAGAGCAGGAAGAGGCCCAGCGACGCGGACGCGACGAGCTGCGCGGACGCCCACGCGGTGCCCCCGCGCGGCTTCATGTGTCGTTGCCGGCCTGGAACCCGAAGCTCGCGAGCACCTCCCTGCCGCGGCGAGAGAAGACCATCTCGACGAACTGCCGCGCCAACGCCGGGTCCTTCGCCCTGGCGAGGACCGCGATGGGGTATTCGGCGACCACGTTCAGGTCCGAGGGGAGGGGGATCACCTCGACCCTCCCCTTCGCGGCGGCGATGTCCGTGCGGTAGACGATGGCGGCATCGGCCTCGCCGAGACCTACCTTGGTGAGCACCTGCCGCACGTTCATCTCTCGCGAAACGACATGCGACGTAACCTTGGTGCGGAAATCGTGGCCGTATCGCTTCGCGGCGGCATCGAGGATGCGCAGGGTGTAGGCGCCGATCGGGACCTCGGGCACGCCGACGACGATCCGCTGCGCCTTGGGAAGATCCTCGAGGCTCGAGATCTTCGCCGGATTCCCCTTGGGAACGACGAGGACCGGCTCGTTGCGCGCGAAGACCTTCGGCGCCTGCGCGAGCTTCTGCGCGACGAGCGCCTGCATGTGCTTCTGATCGGCGGAGGCGAAGACGTCGGCCGGAGCACCGTTCTCGATCTGCGTGCGCAGCTCCTGGGAGCCGGTCAGGTTGAAGAGCACCTTGGTTCCGGGGTGCTGGGCCTCGAACTGCTTGCCGAGCTCCGCGAAGGATTCGCGCAGCGAGGAGGCGGCGAAGACCGTCAGCTCCTGCGACGCTTGCGCTCGCGCGGAAAGCGCGATGCCGGCCATCAGTACCGCCGCTCTCAGCCAGGGTGCGCGCACGCGCGCAATGTCACGTAGGACGGACATCGAGTCAACCCGCGGCGACCTACTTCACGTTCAGCTCCGTCACCACCTGGCCGGATTCGCGCGTGTCGTATCCCCCGAGGCTCGCCAGCTCCCGGCGGAAGGCGCGGCCCTCCAGGGTCTCCACGATCCACCCTGCCCGCGCGTCCGCGCTCCACTCCTTGGGGAAGACCAGGTCGAAGCGCTCTTCGGAGAGCGGAATGAAATCGAGCCCGTGGGCGATGGCGGCGCTCCGGGCGACGACGCCGGCGTCGGCAGCGCCCATCGCCACCGCCTGGGCGACCTGCAGATGGCCGTGGAGGAGGTTCTCGTAGCCCTCCACGGCGGAGGCGGGAACGCGGGCCTTGCGCAGCAGGCGGTCGAGAAGCCTTCGCGCTCCCGCGCCGGGCTCGCGGTTCACGAACCGGATCTCCGGCCGCGCGATGTCCTCCGGCTTGCGGATCCGCCGCGGATTTCCCTTGGCGATGGCGAAGCCCTCTTCCAGGTGAGCGAAGGTCACCACCACCATCGGGCGGCCACCGAACGCGCGCCGCACGAAAGGAAGGTTGTACTCGCCCGTCTCTTCGTCGAAGAGGTGAGCGCCGGCGACGTGCGCGTGCCCCACCCCCAGCATCTTGAGGGCGGCGTCGCTTCCCACCGGAATCCAGCGCAGGCGCTGCCCGGGCCACCGATCCTCGACATGCCCGGAAAGCACCGAAAGTCCCGGATCGCATCCGGCGACGAGCACGTTCGCTTGCAGCGCCTCGGGTGGGCGGAGCGCGCGCAGGCGGACGGTGCGGTCCGGCCTCCGCGCGCGGATGAGCAGCGCATCCGCCGACGTCGTCAAAGCCAGCGGATCTTCGCGCGAGAGCGGATGTGCGACCCAACGGCCCGCGACCGATCCCACGACGGCGCGTTCCGCTTTGGCCCCGCGCAGGTCCGCGCCCTGGGCGAGCTCCGCGGTCAGCTCGCCCGCCTCGTCGCGGAGCCAGAACAGCTCCTCGACGCGGCACCCGAGCACGCGAGCGAGATGGAGCGCGACGGACGTCGAAGGCTGCCCTCGCCCCGATTCGAGCACGCTGAGGGTCTGCCGGCTGATGCCCGCCCGCTCCGCCAGCTCGCTCTGCTTGAGGCCGCTCTTCAGTCGCGCGCGCCGCAGGCCGGTCTCGAGCGTGGCCACGGGCGCACTCTGCCCGATCGGATCTCGAAACGCGAAGCGTGCCTCGCGCGGTGTCAGCGCCCCATTGCAGTGAACTGCCGCCTCTGGTCGCGGAACACGAACCGGACTGGCACTTCGGCGGGCGGCAGCGGCCCCGCCCAGACGATGGCGTCCATCCGGAAGGCGCCGGCCCGTCCCTCGAGCGGCGTCGTTGCGTTCCACATCTGCTCGGCGACGGGATCGAACTGCTCCGGCAGCGGTCCCGCCCAGCTCATGGTTTCAGCGCGCATCGGATTCGACTCCTCCGTCATCCGGCCTTGCATCAGCGATGCCGCCGGGATCGCACAGGGACGCGCGCGCCCGGTGCAAATCGTGCGTAAAACGCGCCTGCGGGCGCAAAATCGGTCAGTCGCCGAAAGCCTTGCGGACGTCTTCCGACGAGGTCGAGAGGGCGCGTTCGGGCTCCTCCGTGGCGACCGCGGACGACGGTTCCTTTTTCGCCTCCAGCGCCACGACTGCCGGATCGATGCGCAGGACCGCGAAGCCGCCCACCGCGCCGGCGCCGAAGCCGGGCGCGAAAATCCGCATCGGCCGTCCGATGACACCTTCCGCAACCGCGTCGCGGATGGCGAGCGGGATGCTCGCCGACGACGCGTTCCCCACTCGCTCGATGTTGAAGTAGAGCCGATCCGCGGCGAGGCCGACTGCCGCGGCCATCTTGCTCACCATGGTCTTGTTCGCCTGGTGGGGCACGACCAGATCGATGGCGTCGAGGAGCCTGCCCGTGCCGTCCGGTCCGGGAAGCTCGGAAAGCTCGCCGATCATCTGCTTCAGGTAGCGCTGGGCGAGCGCCTTCACCTCGGGACCGAAGACGGTGATGTTGTTGTCGAACTCCGGGTTCGGCCAGATGATGGAGTTCACCTCGCTCACCGGGCCGCTCGCGTACGTCTGCAGCACCTCGATATCCGGCTCATCACCCTTGCGGGCGGGCCCGATCACGAGCGCCGCGGCGCCGTCGCCGAAGATCATCCGGGACGTGCGCACCGTCCCGATCTTGTCGGAAAACTTCTCGGCGCAGACGAGCAGCACCGGCCGCTCCACTTCCTGCAGGAGGCGGACGGCTTCCGAAAGTCCGTAGGGCAATCCCGCGCAGGCCGCGACGATGTCGCAGGACGCATGGGTCTGCAGCATGCCCAGCTGGCCCGAGATCCAGGTCGCGACCGACGGAATCAGGCGCTCGCTCGTGCAGGAGCAGAAGAGCACCGCGCCGATCTCCTCGGGACGGCGACCCGCCTTGGCGAGCGCGATCTCCGCCGCCTCGAGCGAGATCTCCTCCAGCGATCGGGCGGTGTAGCGGCGTGCCTCGATGCCGGTCTTCTCGCGGATCTCCTCCGCGGACATCGGCGACCAGTTGAATGCCGTGTTGCGGATCAGGTCCTCGTTCGTGCACTCGTACTCGCCGTTCACGGCCGAGAGCGCCTCGATGCGCGGCAGGACGGAGAAACGCTTCTTCACCTCCAGCGCCGGGTACGGCTTCACCGGCTGCTTCGCTTCCCGGGCGCGGCGTTGCGGGCGCTGCTTTCCACCCGAACGGACCCGGTTGATGAAGTCCATCACCTCCGGTCCGCGGGGCTGGTAGAGGACGACGAAATCGTCTCCGCGCAACCCGGAGACGGGCATCAGGCGCGACTCGGCGCGCTCCCAGGGATGCTGGTTCTGCAGCACCATCGCCCAGCGCGCGAGCGCTTCCAGCTCGGGGACCGGGTCCGAGCAGTCGAGGATCTCCTGCGTGGAGTACGTCGGACGATCGGGATCGTGGTGCGAGAGGCGGTACGTCTGGTTCGTGGGGTTGGCGAGCGCCTCTTTCACGGTCGGCGGAATCGCCGGCAGGTCCGCCGCGTGGTGACGGCGATAACGAAACAGGCCGAAGAGCGCCTGGAAGATGGCGTCCTCGGTGCGCGCATCTGGACGGGCGGGCAGAGCGCGATACGCAGCCTCGACGGCAGCCACCTTCCGGTCGCCGTCTTCCCATGGCGTGAGCACCGGCAGGAAGACGTCGTCGCGCGTCCGCGGCACGTCCTGCCAGCGGGACGGACGCTTCACGTACATGGTGATTGCGTACCGGTTCACCCAGAGGAGATTCAGCGCCAGATCCCGCATCAGATCGAGCCGCGCGCGATATGCGCCGGACTGCACGCGTTTCCAGATGTCGGAGCCAGTCGGAGCCTTGGTCTCGAAATCGCGCTCGATCACCGCCTCGAACTGCTCGAGCGTGTCGAAGACGCCGAAGTCCAGCTCGGGGAAGAAGTTCGACGGAAAGACGAGGCGTCCGAGGCGGTTCACGACAAAGGGTTTCATCGAGGCGCGTCCTTCGCCCGCTCATGGGCGGGCACGGCGGGCAGTCTTCCGTCGGACAAGCAAGACGGCGGCCACGAAGTCGGGCTCCCGCGCGGGACGTTCGTGGGTTACCCTTCCGTAACATGTACGCACCCTACTCGGTCGCTCGCGCCTTCGCGGCTCCCGTGAACTCCTGGGCCTCCGCCGTGCGCGCTCTCTGGTCGCACCCTGCGTTTCCGATCGCCCGGACGCTCCTCGGCCGGCACGTCGCGTCCGCGAGCGAGCTCATCGAGAGGGCGACGCGCCGCTACGCGAAGCCATCCTTCGACCTTTCGACGACGCGGATCGGCGACCGCGTCGTCGCGGTGCGCGAGACGGTTCACCTCGCCACTCCCTTTTGCAATCTGGTCCACTTCGAGCGCGATGCGGAGCGCGACGACCCCAAGATCCTGATCGCCGCGCCGCTCTCGGGCCACCACGCCTCGCTCCTGCGCGATACGGTCGCCCGGCTCCTGCCCGAGCACGATGTCTACATCACCGACTGGATCGACGCGCGACTGGTTCCGCTCTCCGCAGGACGCTTCGATCTCGACGACTACGTCGACCTGCTGCGGCGGTTCCTGCGCACGCTCGGCCCCGACGTGCACGTCCTCGCCGTCTGCCAGCCGGGCGTTCCGGTGCTGGCGGCCGTGTCGCTCATGGCGGAGGACGGCGAGATCGAGACGCCGCGGACGATGACGCTCATGGCCGCACCCATCGATACGCGCGTGAATCCGACGCAGGTCGATCGGGTCGCGACCAGCCGCCCCCTGCACTGGTTCGAGATGACCGCCGTCCACCGCGTTCCGGCCGGCGAGCCCGGCTTCTTGCGCAAGGTCTATCCGGGGTTCCTGCAGTTGACCGCGTTCGTTTCGCTCAACGTGGCCCGCCACGCCGACGCGCACCGCCAGCTCTACCGCGATCTCCTCGGCCGCGACGAGGAGAGCGCCGAGGCGCATCGCCGCTTCTACGACGACTATCTCGCGGTGATGGACGTCCCCGCCGAGTACTACTTGCAGACGGTCGCCACCGTGTTCCAGCGGCACGATCTCGCTCGCGGCGAGATGACGTGGCGGGGAAAGCGGCTCATCCGCCCCGAGCTGATCGAGGATGTGGCGCTGATGACGATCGAGGGCGAGAAGGACGAGATCACGAGCGTCGGCCAGACTTCGGCGGCACACGATCTCTGCAAGGGAATTCCCGCGGAACGAAAGCTCCGGTACGTGCAGTCGGGCGCGGGACACTACGGCGTGTTCAGCGGACGGCGGTGGCGCGAGGAGATCGCGCCCGCCTTCGCCGACTTCATCCGCAGTTCCTGAGCGGTCGCTTTACTTCCCGGAGCGGGCCGCGAGCCAGGCGTCGATCTTCGGCCAGGTGGTCTTCACCGCGCCGCTGCCCGCCATGATCCCGATGTGTCCGCCGGGCACCCGCAGGACCGTCTTGTCCGTGCTGGCAACCCTGTCGACCAGCCCATCGGACTGGCAGGGCGGGGTGATGTGGTCGTCCTCGGCGATCACGTTCAAGAGATTGGCGCGGAGCCGGCCCAGATCGACCTTCTCGCCGCGGAGCGCGAGCGTCCCGTTCATCAGCCGGTTCTGCCGGTACAGATCGACCACCAGCTGCCGGTAGGTCCGGCCGGCCATCGGGATGCCGTCGTTGACCCAGGTATTCATCGCGTGCCACGACTCGACCGCTCTGGTGTCGTGGAGATTGTCGAGGAGCCGCACGTAGCTGCCGACGAAGTTTTCCACCGGCTTCAGCATCTTCGCGCCGTAATCGAGCATCTCGGCAGGCATGTTCCCGTAGGCGGCGAGGAGCCGATCCACGTCGAAGTTGCGCTCAGCCGCCATGCGCGCGAGCGAGATCGCCTCGTGATTCGAGAAATCGAGCGGCGCGGTGAGGAGGATGAGGTTCTTCAGGCCGTCGTCCGGACGGACGGAGGCGTAGAGCGTGGAAAGGAGCGCTCCGATGCACCACCCGAGGACCGTGAACGATTCCGACCCGGAGACCGCCTTCACCTTGCGCAGCGCACGCGGCAGGTACTCGAGGACGTA
>JBJMQD010000433.1:0-7195 GCA_045802855.1 Myxococcales bacterium
ATCCGCGACGGTCCGCTGCGGCGTGAGATCCACGTCGGGCGTCAAGCCGCCGATTTTCTCGTTCAGCGTGACGAATTCCTCGGCCGAGATGGCGCCCGAGCGGAGCGCCTTCACGCCGTAGGTGATGCCCGTATTGTCGGAGGTCGACACGCCGCGGTTGCTAGTGCCGAGGGCCCGCCCGAAGATGGAGATCGCGTTGTCCGCGGGCCCGCAGCGCGGTCCGTTCGGATTCAGCAGCGCGTCGTACACTTGATTGAGCTGGAGCTGGCAGTTGTTGCGGGGGGCGCCGATCGGCGCAGCGGCGCCGGTAACGCCGTTGATGACCAGGTTGGGGACGAAGTTCCCAGGCTTCCCATTGGCGCCGAAGGTATTGTTCCAGCCCCAGCAGGCGGACGGATCGAGATGGCCCGCGATGGCGGTCTTCTTGGCGTTGATCTGCGCCTGCGTCAGCCCCGCGGTCAGATTCGCGAACGCGGGCGAGTTGAAGTAGTTCACGAGCAGCACGCAGTCCGTCACCTCCATCCCGGTGGTCTCGGAATCCGGATACGTGCAGGTCGGCTGCACGCCGTCGAGGAGGCCGGGGAAGATCGACGCCGCTGTCAGCTGCTGGATCGATCCACCCGAGCAGCCGTTACCGATCGTGTAGCGGATCTCGCCGTAGGTCTCGATGATGTGCTCCTTCATCATCATGACGACCTCGGCGTTGTAGACGCGGTTCGCGTTGAACAGCGAATCGGTCATGCTGTTGTCGACCACCATGAAACCGCGCGAGAGGGCGGCGTCGTCGGCCCAGTTCTGCTCGGTCCGGAACTGGCGGCGCGGCTGACCGGTGCTGGCGCCGAAGGTGTGCACCACCTTCCGGTTCCACTGACGCTGGGGAGCGAACGGCGTCCAGGGCTTCTCCGGGGTGAAGAGCACCGCGATGTCGAAGATGCCGCGGTCGATGGTGCCGCGTTCGACCCGCACGATGTACGGAACGGTCACGCCCTGATCGGTGGTGGTGAAGGCGAGATCGGCAGGAGTCGTGCCCTGCGTGAAAGGCTTGAAGCACGCGTTGGGATTGGCGACGGCCGGCGGGCTCGGGTCCGGCAGCACGTTCGCGCAGGTGGGCGACGTGGTCCGGTAGAAGAGGAAGGTCTCCGTCGCGATGTTGCACTGTGCGTCGATGGCGTTCGTGTGCAGTCCGCTGGCGTTCGTCGCGATCGCGATGGTGGAGGCCTGCGGCGTCGGAGTTGCACAGACGAAAGGAGAGGTCTGCGGTCCCGCGATCACCGGGCCACCGATCGGGTGATTGGTAATCACGAGTCGAGCGGCGTGGCTCTTCGACGTGCTGGCGACGAGCACGTTGTCGCCGTTCGCAAGCCCGTTGACGAGACCGAGGATGCGGCCGCCCGCGCGCACCGCGAAGCCACCCGTCACGTCGCGGCCATTCAGTTGGACGCGCAGCGCGTTCGCGAGTTTCGGCTTCGAAAGCACGATCTCGACCAGGGCATCGCCGCCGCTGACGAGATCGGCGCGATTCGACAGCGTGCGGATCTGGATCTTCGGCTGCTCCTGGCCATCGTCGTCGTCCGCGCGCGCGACCTCGGGCGCGACGCCCGGGTCCGCGGGAGAGGCCGCGGATGACGGAGCCGACGACGCGCTCTGGGAACGTTCGACGAGCGCCGGGGAACTTCCGCAACCGTGCAGCGCGAGCGCGCAAACGGCTGCGCTGCTCGCCATGAAGGACAAGCATCGGACGACAGCACGCATGGGGACTCCGATCGTCGGGAACGGCGGGAGGAACCGCCAGCGCGCGAGACCTCCGGCGGCTGCGAGGCCGGGACCTTAGCACCGCGGAGCGGTGGCTGTTGAGCGCGCGTCTGGCCGGTTGCCGTGAACCACTGCCTGCGCCTGCGGCCCAACGCGGCCCGGCGTGGAGAAGAGTCCCCGTAGCCTGCGAGCGCCGCAAAGCCGGCTCCCCCGCAGTTCTTGCCATGGGCGTCAGGGCATCGGAAGAGAGACGGGCAAATGCTCGAGCCCTCTCGCCGGATCCGCCCTTCGTCTCATGTCATCGGCGTCGTCGCGGCGGTCGGGTACGTCTTCCTCTGGGCGTCCGCGTTCGTGCCGAGCCGCATCCTGGCCCGCAGCGCGCCGCCGCTCGCAATCCTCTCGCTCAGGTTCCTGTTCGCCGGAGCCCTGGTGCTCGCCGGCGCGAGGGCGCTGCGGCTGGCGATTCCGCGCGATGCCGACTCCTGGTTGCAGATCTTCCTCCTTGGCGTGGGAGGCAACGCGATCTATCTCGGGTGCAACTACGAGGCGCTCCGCCACATGTCGGCGGGAATGGGATCGATCATCGCCAGCACGAACCCGCTCGTCATCGCCATCGTCGCGCCTTTCGCCCTGCGCGAGCCGCTCACGGCGCGCAAGATCGCGGGACTCTCGCTCGGCTTCGCGGGCGTCCTCATCGCCATGCACGCGCGCACCGGCACCCAGGAAGCGCGCATCCAGGACGTCTTGCTCGCTTTCGCAGGCGTGAGCTCGTTCGTCGCCTCCAACATCCTCTACAAGCGGATGAGGCTGCGCCCACATCCCGTGGTCTTGAACGGCGGGCAACTCTTCTGCGCCGGGCTCGCTCTCATTCCGGCGACGTTCCTGCTCGAGGGCGTCCCGCGGATCGACTGGACAGGGCCCGTCGTGGTGAGCCTCGCCTATCTCGTCGTGGTCCTGAGCGTCGGCGCCTCGATGCTCTGGTTCTGGATCCTGGAGCACGGAGAGGCGAGCAGGGTGAGCGCCTACTTCTTCCTCACCCCGGTGTTCGGGCTCCTCATCGGCGCGGCACTCCTCGGCGAGCGCCTCGTGTGGCTCGACGCCATCGGCCTCGCGGTCATCGCGGCGGGGTTGTCGCTGGTAGCTCGTTCGTGACCCGGCTCTCCATCTCCTCCCGGACGAGCTCGATGGGAATGAGCCCCGTTGCGTTCAGCTGGTCCATGAACCGTTGCATGGTGAAGGCCGTGCCGAGCTGCTGCGCCTTCACCGCGATGAGCTTGTCGACCTCGATCTTGCCCACCAGATAGCTCGTCCCGTATCCGGGCTGCCGCAGATAGAGGTGCTGCTCCGCCCACACGGTCTGCCCTTCGAGGCGTAGCCACCCGCGAGGCGTGTTCGCGGAGGCGAGCCTGGCCGCGTCCTCGAGGGATAGCCCTTCGCCGTGCATGCGCAGCTCGCCGAGGGCGCGAGCGGCGCGCTGCGCGACCAGGATCCAGATCAGCTCCCGCGATCGGGGGCGCGAGTCGCAGAGGCCCGCGTGCATCATCAACTCCTCCATCGCGGTGGCGAATCCTTCGGTCCGGGTATTGAAGATGTTGTAGAGGAGCGGTCCCCTCCGCACGGGGCTCGGATTCGGCTGGTGGTCCATCCAGGCGAGATCGATCCAGTGGTAACCGTGGGTGCGCATCAGCACCGGATCTCGATAATCGACTTCGGTAAAGAACTCCCGCTTTTCACCTGGAGTGAATCGTCCGACGCGGGCGCGCAGCGCCGGATCCATCCAGTCCTGCACCGTGAGGATCTTGTTGTCTCGCAGGAACGACACGTACTCGGTGACGGCGGCGTCGAAGCGCCGGTCGTGCTCCTCCGCGCTCGCCACGGCCGCGAGCGGCGGGAGGGTGCGGTTCTTCTCCTCCTCCAAGGCGAGCGTTGCGCGGGCGCGGGCGAGCTCGCGTTCCATGAGGGCGACTTCCGAGCTCCACGTGTAAGGAAGGAGCTGGACGTTTCTGAGGTACCAGTCGTAGTTGGCTTGCCCGATGCCCGAAGCGCCGGTCTTCGCCGGAGCCTCGTGCTCGAGCCAACCCACGAATGAGTCGGTGGCCTCCCGCGCCCTCTTCACGGCGGCCGCGACTTCGGCCTGTGCCGTTAGCTTGGGAGCGAGCGCGGCGAGCATCGCGCTCTGCTCCTTCATGCTGGTCGTTCCGTAGACCCAGAGATCGCGCGCGTCTCCCGTGAGGTTCTTGCGCGCCTGGTCGAGGAGCGCGGGGATCGGACGCAGCTGCGCCGCGAGCCCGGACGCTTCGTTCGCCGGGAGCGGGAAGCGGTACTTCCACAGCTCGACCGACCCGTACGCCTGGTGCCCTTCGCGCGCGGGTTGGTCGCTCTGCTCGTCGAACACGGTGACGTAGAAGGCCGGGTCGCGCGACCAGGGGCGGAGCACCCGATGGTCGAATTCGAGGCCGTTCATCTCCGCCCGCACGATCTCGCGGTCCACTTTCTGCGCAACGGTCCAGCTCCGCGCGTCGAACGCGGCGAGGCGCCGCTGCCACGAGGGGAGGTCGCGGTGCTGCGCCTCCATCGCCGCGGCCGTGTAGTCGGGGACGCCGTCGACGACCTTCGGCCGCTGGAAGTCGCGCCACGCGGTGAAGAGGGCGACGAGGTCCTCGTATCGATCGCTCGGGACCTCAGGTTTCGGTTTCGGTGGCGCGGCGCAGGCCGCGAGCAGGAGGATTCCCCAGGAAAGCCGTCCGGCATCGATCATGGCGCGCAGCATACGTCCGGGCAGGCGCATGCTCGTTGGCGGCCCGCGGGACGCTGAAGCAACTCGCGCGGACGCGGTAGGCTTCTTCGCCTTGCGCGTGTATGCCCACCGCGGCGCCTCGCTGGAGCTGCCCGAGAACACGCTTCCCGCGTTCCGCAGGGCGCTCGAGCTCGGCGCGGACGCCTTGGAGACCGACGCGCACGTGACCAAAGACGGCGTGCTCGTCCTTTCCCACGATCCCGACGGCTCGCGGATGTTCGGCGTCCGGCGGCGCATCGCGGAGTGCACCTTCGACGAGGTGCGCTCGTGGGGCGTTCCCTCGCTCGAGGAGCTGGTCAAGGAATTTCCCGGCATTCCCATCAACGTCGATCTAAAGGTAGAGGCGGCCGCCCTGGCGGTCGCGACGCTGCGAAGGCTCGGCGCGGAGGAACAGGTGATCCTCGCCTCCTTCCGGAGCTCGACGCTGCGACGCGTGCGGGCGCTCGGGTACCGCGGGTCGACCAGCCTTGGACGGAGCGAGGTGGCCCGCCTGCTTTCCTTGCCGGCCATCGCGCAGCGCGGTCCGTTCGCTTGCCAGGGGAGGGCGGCGCAATTGCCCGTCTCGCTCGCGCAGCCGTGGATCGTGGCTCGCTGCCACGCTCTCGGCTTGCGGGTCGATTACTGGACCGTGAACGATCCCCTGCAAGCGCGCACCCTTGCGACGCTGGGTGCGGACGGGGTGATGACCGACGACCCCGCGCGCATCGTCCCGGCGCTGCGCGGCTCTAAAACCGTCATCCAATAATTTTCGCGTAGCGGCGCTATCGAAACGAAAAAACGCCGACGCGCGACCAGGGGGGGCGGCCGCGCGCCGGCGCCTGCGAAACGGTTCCCCGTGTTCCGCAGGCGTAAGCCGCCTGACGGGAAGGGTTTGCCGCGCCGCACTCTGCTGTTCACGAAACCTGTGCTTGCTACCCTTTCGCGCCTCAAGCGATAGTTGGGCGATCCTTCCCGCTTGAAGTTGAGACGCCGCCCGAGCCGACGCGGAACAAGAAAATCGGGCCGAGCAGAAATCTGTTCCGCGTTTGGAGTAACGGGTGTCAGAACCGCGCAGTTGGTCCATCAACTCGATTTGGTGGCGCAGAAATGAGGAGGGGGCGCTGAAAGCCCTGCGTGACGCGGAGTCGGTCAGGAAGAACCTGACCTCGAGTGGTCCAGAGGGCAGGGCGGCACGCGAAGAGTTGTTCCGTTCACATCATAAAAAAGTTGTAACATGGTGTTTGCGGTTCACTGGGGACGGCGAGGAGGCGCACGATCTTGCGCAGGCCATTTTCCTCAAAGCCTTCCGCCAGCTGGAGTCCTTTCGCGGTGAATCGAAGATTTCGACCTGGCTTTATTCGATCACCAGGAGCGAGTGCATGAACTACCTGAAGGCTCGCTCCGCCCGGCCGGCGCCTATCGAAGAAGAGGCGCTCGGCTCGGTCCCTGACCTGTCTGCGCTGAGCCCGTTGCAACTTCTCGAGCGGGCCCGCTCCGGGCCTCTCGTCCAGAGCCTGCTCGATCGGGCCCTCGACGAAACGGAAAAGCGGGTCTTCACGCTTCATTATGGAGACGACATGCCGCTCGACGTAATCACGCGGCTACTGGGCCTCAAGAACCGGAGCGGCGCCAAGGCTTTCATCGTGAGCGCGCGCCGGAAGATCAGTCGCATGGTCCAGCAATGGAACGCGCGAGAGGTGCGGTTGCTGACGGACGGAGGCGCGCGATGATCCCTACTGGCACGGAAGATCGGCCCGACCGGAACCAGCTCAAGGAAACGCTGGCGCCGTCTCCCGAATGCGCCACGCTCGAGGAGCTGGCGGCGCTCGCCGACGCGTCGCTGCCGGCGCCGTCGCGGGCCCGCGTCGCGGTGCATGTCGCCTCGTGCGAGCGCTGCGAGGTCGAGCTCGCCTTGCTCAAGGAATTCGAATCGGCCTCTCCCCGCCCGGAAGAGGACGCGACGGTCCAATGGATCGTCGGCAGGTTGCGCCGCCGCTTTCGAGAAGCGCGGGTCGCGGCGATCGCCCCAGTCGCCGCCGCCCACGAGGAAGAAGAGGGGTTCTGGCGGCGGCTGATCAGGGTCAAGCCCGTCACCGGCGTCGGATTCGGCCTCGCCGCCGCCATGGTCCTCGTCGCAGCGAGCTTGGAGTTGCGCTACGGCGGCCCGCCGTCGCTCGCCGACCGCGTCGAGGAGGGCGGTCCCGTCTATCGCTCGAACGCGGTGGAGCTCGGCGAGCCCGCCGGAGATCTCGACGCGCGCCCCGCGGCGCTGCGCTGGGAGCCGGTGGCCGGCGCCGCGTCCTACTCCGTCGAGGTGATGGAGGTGGACCACGCGAAGGTGTGGAAGGCGGACGTGGCGAGCGCAACGGTTGCGCTGCCCGACACGGTGACGGCTCGGCTGGTCCCCGGAAAGCCCCTTCTCTGGCAGGTGGTCGCCCTGGACGGCGCCCGCAAGACGATCGCCACTTCGCCGGTGCAGCGGTTCCGCGTCAGGCCACACGCGGCGTTGCCGGCGGCACCCGCCGCACCTTCGCCTGACCTGAACAAGACTTTGAGCACGCCCGCCGCGCCGGTGATGAACGTTCCCCGTGGCCAGGGCGGCTCGCAGCTCGCCATGGCCATGCCCTGCCCCTCCGTGGCCGGCGGCGGACGCGCCTTTCTCTTCGG
>JBJMQD010000441.1:0-4629 GCA_045802855.1 Myxococcales bacterium
GGACCGGGCCGGCGCTTCGGCTTTCCGCTCGGGCTTCGCAGGCGGCGGTCCCGCGGTCTTCTCCGGCCCCTCGCCGGGCTTCGGGCGCTCCTCCTCGGGCTGCTTCTGCTTGTCGGCCCGCGCCTCGGCTTTCGGCGCCGGCGCTGCTGCCTGCGTGGTCGCGGCGGACTGTCCGTTCCCGCCGGACGGACCCGACGGCGCCGCCTTCGCCTCGGCGGCGGAGTCGAGGAGCAGGATCAGGTTTCCCTTGCTCACCCGATCCCCGACCTTCACCTTCAGGTCCTTGACGGTGCCGGCCGCCGGCGAAGGGACGTCCATCGTCGCCTTGTCGGACTCGAGGGCGATGAGCGGATCTTCCTGCTTCACCGAGTCGCCCGGCTTGACGAAGACCTGGATGATCGGCACGTCCTTGAAATCGCCGATGTCGGGCACCTTGATCTCGACCATGCTCATTCGTGCTCTCCGGCGTCAGACGGTCCAGGGCGCCGGACGGTTCGCGTCGACGCCGTATTTCTCGATGGCCTCGGCGACCTTCTTTGCCGGAACGGTCCCGTCGTCGGCAAGCGCCTTCAGCGCCGCGACCGCGACGTGGAAGCGGTCCACCTCGAAGAAGCCGCGCAGCTTCTCGCGGGTATCCGAGCGCCCGAATCCGTCGGTGCCGAGGACCATGTACCGCCGCGGCACGTAGGCGCGGATCTGGTCGGCGAAGGCGCGCACGTAATCGGTCGCGGCGATGACGGGGCCCTCCATCTCGCCGAGGAGCCGCTCGACGTAGGACCGTTTCGGCGTCTCCGTCGGATGGAGCATGTTCCAGCGGGTGGTCGCCCGCGCCTCGCGCCCGAGCTCGGTGAAGCTCGGGCAAGCCCAGAGATCCGCCTCCACCCCGAAGTCCTTGTGGAGCAGGTCGGCCGCCTCGATCACCTCGCGGAAGATGCTGCCCGATCCGAGCAGCTGGACGCGCGGCGCCTTCTTGTTGCCGCTCTCGCCGCGGCGGAAGAGGTACATGCCGCGCACGATTCCGTCGGGAGCCTGCTTGGGCATCGCCGGCTGCGGATAGTTCTCGTTGAGCACGGTCAGGTAGTAGTAGACGTCCTGCTGCTCCGCGTACATGCGGCGGAGCCCGTCCTGGACGATCACCGCCACTTCGTATCCGAAGGTCGGGTCGTACGAGATGCAGTTCGGGACCATCGCGGAATGCATGTGCGAGTTGCCGTCCTCGTGCTGCAATCCCTCGCCGTTGAGCGTCGTGCGCCCCGAGGTGCCGCCGACGAGGAAGCCGCGCGATCGCATGTCGCCCGCCGCCCAGCAGAAGTCGCCGATGCGCTGGAACCCGAACATCGAATAGAAGATGAAGAAGGGGATCATCTGCACGCCGTGCGTCGAGTACGCGGTGGCGGCGGCGAGGAAGTCGCACATCGAGCCGGCCTCGGAGATTCCTTCCTCGAGGAACTGCCCCTTCTTGTCCTCCTTGTAGAACATGAGCTGGGCGGCGTCCTGCGGCGTGTACCGCTGCCCGGTGTGCGCCCAGATCCCGATCTGCCGGAACATGCCTTCCATGCCGAAGGTGCGCGCCTCGTCCGGTACGATCGGCACCACGTGCTTACCGATGTTCTTGTCGCGGGCGAGCATCTGCAGGATCTGCACGAGCACCACGGTGGTGGAAGGCTCGCGGTCCTCGGTGCTCTGGAAGAATCGCTCGAACGCGGTCAGCTCGGGAACGACGAGGGGCTGCGCCTCGGTGCGGCGGGTCGGCAGGTAACCGCCGAGGCCTGCCCGCCGCGTGCGCATGTACTCGAGCTCCGGCGATCCCTTTTCGAATTCCAGATAGGGAACTTCCTCGAGCTTGTCGTCCGGCACCGGCAGGTTGAAGCGATCGCGGATCTTCTTGATGGTGGTCGTCGACAGGTGCTTGACCTGATGGGCGATGTTCATGCCCTCGCCTTCTTCGCCCATCTGGTAGCCCTTGATGGTCTTCGCCAGGATGACGGTGGGCTGGCCGGTGTGGTTCACGGCGGCGTGATAGGCGGCGTACACCTTGAAGGGATCGTGGCCTCCGCGGTTCAAGTTCCAGACGTCCTCGTCCGAGTAGTCCTTCACCAGCTCTTTCAGCTCCGGGGTATTGAAGAAGTGCTCGCGGACGTACGCGCCGTCCCGGCTCTTGTAGGTCTGGTACTCGCCGTCCACCGCTTCCATCATCCGCTTGCGAAGGATCCCGTCCTTGTCGCGGGCGAGGAGCGCATCCCAGTGCCGGCCCCAGAGCACCTTGATGACGTTCCATCCCGCGCCGCGGAAGATGCTCTCCAGCTCCTGGATGATCTTTGCGTTGCCGCGCACCGGCCCGTCGAGCCGCTGCAGGTTGCAATTGATGACGAAAATCAGGTTGTCGAGGTGCTCGCGGCCGGCGAGGCCGATGCCGCCGGTCGACTCGGGCTCGTCCATCTCGCCGTCGCCGAGGAAGGCCCAGACCTTGCGGCCGGAAGTGTCGGCGATTTCCCGATCGTTCAGGTAGCGCATGAAGCGCGCCTGGTAGATCGCCATCAGCGGCCCGAGCCCCATCGAGACGGTGGGGAACTGCCAGAACTTCGGCATCAGCCACGGATGCGGATACGAGGAGATGCCCTTGCCGCCCACCTCCTGCCGGAAGTTGTCGAGCTGCTCCTTCGTCAGGCGGCCGAGGAGGAATGCTCGGGCGTAGATCCCCGGGGCGGAGTGGCCCTGCACGAAGACGAGGTCCCCGCCGTGCTCGCCCGACGAGCCGTGCCAGAAGTGGTTGTAGCCGACGTCATAGAGCGTCGCGGCGGAGGCGAAGCTGGAAAGGTGGCCGCCGACGTTCGTGTCCTTGTTTGCCCGCACCACCATCGCCATCGCGTTCCACCGCGTGTAGCCGTGGATGCGCTGCTCGATGTTGAGGTCGCCCGGGAACTTGACCTGCTTCTCCGGCGGAATGGTGTTGATGTAGTCGGTCGTGGCCGAGAAGGGCAAGAAGGTGCCGGCCCGGCGCGCCTCGTCGATCATGCGCTGGATGAGGTAGTGGGCGCGCTCCGTGCCCTCCTTCTCGATGACGCTGTCGAGCGCGTCGAGCCACTCGCGCGTTTCCTGGGGATCCTGGTCAGGATGTTCGTTGGCAGCCATGAGGCGACCTCCTGGGGCCCCGGTTCTACTCGATCCGGAGACTTCTGATCAGGAGGTCTCTGCCGTGGACCGCTCTTTTCAGTCCGCGTGAAGGCGTTCCACGCCGTCGGTGGTCCTGCGTGCGAAGTGAAGCTCCCTGGCGATCCCGCGCCGTGCCAGCGCGTGGACGGGTGGGTGGCGGGGTTTGGTTGCCCCGGCCGCCGCGCGTCGCACAGCGCGGAATCGCCGAAGAAACGATGGCGCGCGGGTTACTGCGTCGGCACCGGCTCCCACCAATGCGTGAACGTCGGCTCCCGGCAGGTGCGCAGCGTCGCGAAGTACGTGGCCAGGTTCCGGATGTCCTGGTCGTTCAACTGGGGGAACGCCGGCATTCCGTTCGGCGTCCCGTTTCGCACGCATTGCCGCGTCTTCTCGTAATCTGGCGGGTCTTCCCTCAGGCTCGGGCACATGGCGCCGCCTGCAAGTCCACCGTGGCAGATGTAGCAGTTCTCGCGCATGTAGACACGACGGCCCTCGATCTCGTTGCCGTTGTCCTCGCCGTGGAGCCTCTCGTCGAATGTCGCCACGGGGCAGTTTCTCTGGTCACGTTGGCCGTCGTCGGCTCTCGCCTCTGACACCGACAACAGCAGTCCCGCGGCTCCGGCCGGGGCGGGCGCAAGCTCCCGCGGCCGGGTCGTCTTCCGCGCGCCCAGGAGCACCACGAGCATGCAGGCAGCCAGAAGCGCAAGGCTCATTACAAATTTCATGTCAGAACCTCCTCTGATTCCTGGAAACGTTTCAGTTCTTCGCCTGTGCGTTGGCGGGTGTCGCTTCCGTACGGACGAGCGGGATCCCGTAGGCACCGAGGATCTTCTCGACGTCCTTCCGTCGCCGATCGAGGATGCCTTGCAATTCCGCCTGCAGCGCCGTCTCGCCGGGCCGCACTCCCATCGCCATCGCGTAGATGAAGGGAATGCCGGGCGGCTCGACGGAGGGTGAGACCGGAACGATGTTCAGGCCCCTCTTCTGCTGCTTGGCGAAATACCCGCCGAACGGTCCCCAGACGATCGCGACGTCGATGTCGCCGTTCGCGACGGCCGTGATGATCCGCCCCTGTGGGTTCGCCACGCCCTCCGCGCCGAGCATCGGGTAGCCGACGACGTTCTTGACGAGGCCGCGACGTGAGAGCGCGTACGCGGGCGGTGGATTGGAACCCTCGAGGCTGATCGCATGGATGCCGATCTTCAGCTTGCGAAGCGCGGGATCGTCGAACGATCGCAGCTGGAGGTCGTCGCTCTTGCGGTAGACGAAGACGTACGTCGAACGGTAGTACGGCTTCGTCGTGAGCACCTTTTCCAGGCCTTCCGGAATACCGGGCAGGACATCGCATGCGTTCCCGGTGAGCGTGCGCCGGATGAACCCGCGCCGCTGCCGGACCCAGGTGTACTTCACCTTTGCGTGAAGCTCCTTGGCGACGAGGTCGACGAGCTTGTTCTCGAACCCTTCCTTTTTCTCATT
>JBJMQD010000466.1:0-6785 GCA_045802855.1 Myxococcales bacterium
CACAAGCGAAAAGGAGCAGAGGACCAGCGAGGACGCGAAGGAAATGTCGGCTCATTCAGGGTCCGATCCGGGTTCGAAGCTAGACCGCCGGCGGATCCATCGCGCGATCCCAGTTGCGATGCCGGGCGATGGCGGCGACGAAGGTTTTTGTCGCCGCAGGCAGCTTGCCCGGTTCCGCGGCGATCAGCGCGTCGTCGTCCTCGTCGGTGGGAATGCCGGCCTTCTCGAGTAGCGCCGTCGCGCTGCCGATCGCGAGGATCGCCTTGCAGTGCCGGTAGGCGTCCCGCACGAACTCGACGGCGTGTCCGAGCGCCGCGAGCGACGAGACCGCCTCTTCGCCATCGGGAACGACCACCGCATCGAACAGGCAGGAGGGCATCGTCTCCAGGGTGGCGTCCGGGTCGAGCGGATCGCCGCTGTTGCTCGCGACGGGTCCCAGCCGTGCGGCGACGAGCCGCGGGACGGCCCCGGCTTCCGTCAGCGTGCGGTGGACTGCCATGGCGCCCTCCCCGTCCAGCCCGGGAGCGACGAGGATCGCGACCTTCCGCCCCGCGATGCGGCCGTCGCCCGGTCTCGCCAGAAGCGACAGCGCCGCAGACTTCGTCACCTCTGGCTTCGCCTTGGGTCCCGCGAGCGGCAGCGGCTCCGGCACTTCCACGCCGAGCCCCGCCGCCACCGCGGAGGCGAGATCGTCGCTCACGTTCGCGAGCTGGGCGAGGACCCGCTCCCGGATCGCCGGCGTCTGCACCTTGGTCAGCTCGAAGCGGAAGGCGCGGATGATATGCGCCTTCTCCACCTCGGACTGGCTCTCGTAGAAGAGGGTCGCTTGCGTGTAGTGGTCGGCGAACTTCTCGGGCTTGCCGCGCACCTTGTCCTCGGCAGAGGCGTCGGGGAAGGACGTGAATCCCTTCGCCGCGCCGAACTGGAAGGGGCAGCCGCCGGCGAGCGAGTTCGGCTCGTACGAGACGCGCCCGCGATGGATCGCCTGCCGGTGCATGCCGTCGCGCTGGTTGTTGTGCACCTGCGCGATCGGCGAGTTGATGGGGATCTCGTGGAAGTTCGGTCCGCCGAGACGGGTGATCTGCGTGTCGATGTAGGAGTGGATGCGTCCCGCGAGGAGCGGATCGTTCGAGAAGTCCATCCCCGGCACCATGTGCGCGATGCAGAAGGCGACCTGCTCCGTCTCGGCGAAGAAGTTGTCGGGGTTGCGGTTCAGGACCATCCGTCCCACCGGCCGCACCGGGACGAGCTCCTCGGGAATGATCTTGGTCGGATCGAGGATGTCGAACGAGAATTTCTCCGCGTCCTCCGCGGTGAAGATCTGCAGCCCGAGCTCGTACGCGGGAAACGCGCCCGCCTCGATCGACTCCCACAGATCGCGCCGGTGATAGTCGGGATCGGCGCCGTTGATTTTCACGCACTCGTCCCAGTCGAGGGAATGGGTGCCGCGCACCGGGTTCCAGTGGAACTTGACGAAGCGCGACTCGCCCCTGGCATTGACCAGCCGGAAGCTGTGCACGCCGAAGCCCTGCATCATCGAAAAACTGCGCGGCAACGCGCGGTCGCTCATCACCCAGAGGACCATGTGCGTCGACTCGGGCGTGAGCGAGATGAAGTCCCAGAAGGTGTCGTGCGCGCTCGCCGCCTGCGGCATGGCGTGGTGCGGTTCGGGCTTCACGGCGTGGACCACGTCAGGGAACTTGATCGCGTCCTGGATGAAGAACACCGGGATGTTGTTGCCGACCAGATCGAAATTGCCTTCGTCGGTATAGAACCTGGTCGCGAAGCCGCGCACGTCGCGGGCGACGTCGAACGAGCCCCGCTCGCCCGCGACCGTGGAGAAGCGCACGAACACCGGCGTCCGCTTTCCCTTCTCCGCAAGGAAGGAGGCCTTGGTGAAGCGCGTCTGCGGCTCGTAGCATTCGAAGAAGCCGTGCGCGGCCGATCCTCTCGCGTGCACCACCCGTTCCGGGATCCGCTCGTGATCGAAGTGGGTGATCTTCTCGCGGAGGATGAAGTCCTCCATGAGCGTCGGACCGCGCAGGCCCGCCTTGAGCGAATTCTGGTTGTCCGCGACGGGTACGCCCTGGTTGGTCGTGAGTCCCTGGCCGGTCGAGTCCACCCGGACGCGATCGAGCGGCAGGTTTCCGGGATTGAATCCAGGCTGCGGCTTCCCCTTTCCGGTCTTGGCGGAGGAGACCGTCTCGCTCAGTGTACTGGCCGTGGCGCGTAGGTCGGGCGGCGGCAGGTGCTGCCCCTCGGGCGGTTGCAGGGCGAGCTTTCCGTGCTCCGCGTTCTTGTTTGCATTGAAGGGCATCGCGGACGCCATCTCGTCGGTGGCCGCCATCTTCGCCGCGGCGGCGTCCTCCGCCCGGGCAGCGGCCGTCCCGCGTCGCGATCCGGAGACGGAGGACTTCGCGGAGGCCTTCGCGGGAGACTTCTTCGGCGGCGCGGCAGACTTCTTCGATTTCGCGGGCATCGGCGCTCCTCGAACGGCTGGAAGAAATCGAGAATGTTTCGCGAAGCGTTCCTGAGCGATCGCGAGCCGCCGGTCAATACGAATCCCGCGGTACCGGGCTCCGCGCGGCTGTGCAGTTGGTAGAACCGCTTCGGACCTGGCGGTAACTTTCGGGAAACCAAGCTAGAGTGGACCGGAGGGTCTCCGATGACTCGATACAAGCTCACCTACTTCGACGCAGCCGTCAGCCGCGGCGAAGAATGCCGCCTCGCACTCCATCTCGCCGGCCTCCCCTTCGAGGATGAACGGCTGAGCCACGAACAATGGGCTGCGCGCAAGGAGAGCACCCCGTTCGGTGCCCTCCCCGTGCTCACCGTCGACGGCCGGCAGCTCGCGCAGTCGAACGCGATCCTCCGCTTCATCGGGTCGCAGCATGGTTTGCACCCGGCGGAGCCGTTCGAGGCCGCGGTACACGAGTCGGTCATGTGCGCCGTGGAGGACCTGCGGTCGCGGATGGGGCCGATCATCCGCATCAAGGACGAGGCCGAGAAGAAGCGGGCGCGCCAGGAAGCGGCAACGGGCTATCTGCAACAATGGGGCGCCGCGGTCGAGCGACAGATCGGCGCGGGGCCGTTCCTCGCCGGCGCGAAGCCGTCCGTCGCCGACCTGAAGCTGTTCGTCGCCGTCGGGACGTATCTGAAGGGATCGATCGATTACATTCCCGCGGACGTGTTCCGTGCGTTTCCGAAGCTGGTGCGGCTCGCGGAAGCCGTGAAGCAGCACCCCAAGGTCGTCGAGTGGTACGCGCGCAAGTAGAGCATTCAGGGACGTGCTAGCGAAGGTCTGCGTTCAACCGCCACGGACGCGATGACCGCGCCGCCGAGCGCCGCGGCGATTACGGCCAGCGACACCCAGGTCGGGATGGGAACGACCTCCGCGAGCAGCATCTTGGCTCCGACGAAGGCGAGGATGATCGCAAGCCCGGCGCGTAGATAGCGTAAACGCTGCACCGCCCCGCCAAGCACGAAGTAGAGCGAGCGCAAGCCGAGCATCGCAAACACGTTCGAGGTGTAGACGAGGAACGGCACCCGGCTGATCGCAAAAGCGGCCGGGATCGAGTCGAGCGCGAAGACGAAGTCGGTCGTCTCCACGACGACGAGGGCGATGAGGAGCGGCGTCGCCACCCACCGCCCTCCCTGCCGGACGATGAATCGCCCGTCGTGCAGAACGGGAGTGATGGGCACGAAGCGCGCCACCCAGGAATCGCAAACGGCGCAGGCCTTCACCACCGCCCGCCGCTCTTGCTCCTTTGCGAACACGATCCTCGCGGCGGCGAGGACGATCACGGCGGCGAAGACGTAGGTGATCCACTGGAAGCGATCGAGAAGGTACATGCCGGAGGCGATCAGGATCGCGCGCAGGAATACGGCGCCGACGATCCCCCAGTAGAGCACCTTGCGTTGCTGGGCCGCCGGCGTGCGCAGCTCGGAGAAGATGAGGACGAACACGAAGATGTTGTCGATCGAGAGCGACTCTTCCACGACGTACGCAGTCAGGTAGGCGACTGCAGCTTCGCCGCCGTGGAGCACGTAGACGGCAAGGCCGAACACGAGCGCGAGGCCGATCCACGCAGAGGTCCAGAGCGCCGCGGATCGCAGCGTCGGGTCCTTCCCGCCGCCGCCCGACGCAGCCCGCAGATCCAGGACCAGCATCGCCAGGACCGGAACCGCGAACAGGATCCATCCCCAGAGGCCCACGCGGCCGGCAATCCATCACCGCGAGCGGCCCGCGGCAAGCTCACACACCTCTTGACTGGCCACCCGGGCCCGGCCCTGCTCGTCGAGGGAATCGATGAGAAGGACCGGGCTCGAGCGTCGTGCCTTTCCGTGCTGGTTACCTGCGGATGCTCAGACCAATCGTTCCGCTCCCGCCGAGGGCGGAGGTAGCCCGGATCCGGGTGGGAACCGGTTTCAGCGTGGTGGGATTGAAGTTGCCCGAGACGCCCCTCTGGTCCATCGTCCAGTTTCCGAGAGCGTCGCCCTTCGCCGTGCCGAATTCGAAGCCCGCGAGCGGCCCGTCCTCGTAGGTGAGGTGGATGAGCTGGTTCGGTTCGCTATCGCTGCCCGAGACGACCCACCGGTTCTTGTCGGTGCGGAACTCGGCGCTCGCCGCTACGACCGTATCGTCGCCGCTGACCTTGACCGTGACGGTCGCGGCGTTGGTAGAGCGCAGCCCCGCGCCGTCGAGCGCGCGGTAGGTGAAGGTATAGGTTCCCGGCTCGGCCGCGCTGAAGGTGATGACGCCAGAAGCGCCGCCGCTGACGGTCGCTCCCGCGGGCACGGTCAGGTCGACGGCGTCGACGATGTCCAGACGCCCGTCCGCATCGAGGTCATTGTCGAGCACGTTCGGCAGCGCGGTGGCGACGCCGGCTTTCACGGTGAACGGACCGTCGTCGACGGCGGTGGTGGGATCGTTCGCCGCGGCGAGGGTGATCGAGACGTCGGCGCTGTTCGAGACGGCCGGGCCGACGGTGATCTGGTACGTGAACGCGTCGAGGCCCGTCGCGTCGGGATTCGCGGCGTACGTCACCGTGCCGTCGGCATTGACGGTGGCCGTGCCGAACCGCGGCTGCGTGAGGATGGTGATGACGCCACCGGCGGCGCCGGTGTCGTTGGCCAGCACGGGGAGCATCGCGGAGCTGTCTTCGGGGATGGTGAACGAGTCGTTCGTCGCCACCAGCGCGTCGGGCGACGGTGCACCGCTCGCGAGGCCGAAGATCACGTCCAGCTCGGTCGAGCCGCCGGCGCTCGACACCACGCGCGCCTTGCTGGGCGGCGCAATCACCGACGGGACGACGATCTGCCCTCCGGCGAGATCCACGCCGTAGCCGTCCAGGGTGAGGGTGGGCGGAACGCTGGTGTCGCTCGAGGTCGCGGAAACCGACAGCGTCCGGGCGGCGGGATCATAGAACGCCTGCGAGACCACGACGTGGTCCGTCACCTTCATCTGGAAGAAGGCAGGAACGACCGCTCCGCTCGCGTCGCGCGCGGCGGCGTCCTTGACGCAAACGCTTGCCGGAATCGTCGCGGGCGAGATCTGCCCCCAGAAGTTGTGACCGGAAGCGACCATCTGGATGTCGGTCAGCCCGGCGGGCACGGTGAGCGCACCTGCAGCGGTGGCGCCGCAAGCCGCCGGGTAGAACGAGAGCTGGGGCAGGACGGGCGGCGGTCGCGGCTGCGTCGGGAGGCGGCCGAGCGTCGTCTCGGTGCCGTTGGCGACGACGTCGAGTTGGTTCACCGTGGCGCTGCTCGTGTAGTTCGCGCGGTCGACGGTGACCCGGCCCGGGATGCTTCCGGTGAAGATCCGGCCCATCAGCGTGAAGTTGGTGGTCTCGATGAAGTCGATGCCCGGGCCGCCGAGGTTGGACCCCGCCGGACCCTCGATGCGGAAGATGTTGTGGTTACGCAAGGCGCCGGTGGAGTCCACGAAATCCGCCAGCGTGCTACCGGTGACCGGTCCGAGGCGGGCAGGATCGGCGATGTACAGCTTTCCCGGAACCGGACCCGGGACCGCGGCCAGCTCTGCCCCGCCCGGAGTGGTTGCGGGCAAGAGGAACGGTCCGTACCGCCCGTTGAGGACGCACGAGAAATCGCCGCAGTTCAAGCCGAAGTCCTCGGTAGCGAAAATGCGGCCTCCCGCCACTCCTTCCAGGACATCCTCGCCGTACGGATGGATGAAGCGGTAGGTGCCGGTTGCCGGCACCGGTTCGAGCCGGAGGCGGATGCGCGCGAAAATCGACAAGCTCTCGGGCGTGTTGCCCGCCGCTTCGAGACCGATGACGAGCAGCGCCTTGTCGACGTTGGGAGGCGAGACCGACGCCTCGGCCGCGTTGTAGAAGTGCTCTTCGAAGAAGTTGGCCGGAAAGACCTCGGGCGGGAAGACGTCGCCCGTCAAGGCGTTGCACCAGCCGCCGTCGACCTCCGCCTGGTTGACCGGAGCGCAGAACTCGAGCGCAAGCCCGGTCTTGTCCTGGTACCACGCCGGATAGGTTCCGACGGACGGAGCGGGATTTCTCGGACCGACGCGCTCGAGCGCGGCGTTGGCGGGAAAGTTGGCGCCGAGCATCAGCAGAGCGGCCGCTGCCGGCAGAATGGAGGTGTGCCGTCGCTTCAAGCTTTTGAAGTTCATTTGTGACTCCCCCCCGGGAGGTGATGGTGTAGGCGCGAGTCAGATACCCCGCGCTTTCATTCCTGCTGTTTTCTTACAGCAACGTAGCACCCAGGGGAGACGGCGTGCTTGACTCAGATCAACGTCGGATTGACAAATG
>JBJMQD010000138.1:0-11811 GCA_045802855.1 Myxococcales bacterium
AGCGGCCGGATGCCGCCGCCGATGACGTGCAGCGCGACGCTGAAGCCTGCGGCGCCGATGCCAGGCGGGGGCTCGAAGTGGTCGATCCGGGTGCCCCCAAAGGATCGCGCAGCGAAGCGATCGCCCGCGTCGGTCCAGCCGGAGTGGAGCTGCTTTACGTCGGCGCCGTCTGCGAAGGGCTCCTCGCGCGCTCCCGCGGTTTCACCCAGCTCGTCGAGGCGCAAACGGACGTGGCCGAAGCGCTCGAGCGCGTCGCGCAGCTCGCCCCCGACCTCGACGACGCGGGCGCTGAGCGGGAGCTGGGGCGGCTGTACGCGGCGCTGCCGTCCGCCTCGGGCGGCGACCTCGCCGCGGCGCGCCGGCACTTCGACGCCGCAGTCGAGCGGGCGCCGCGATCCCTCCGCAACCGCATCGCCTACGCGACGAGCATCGCGGTGAAGGCGCAGGATCGCGCCCTCTTCGAAGCGCAGCTCCGCGCCGCTCTCGACGCGCATCCGGACGACGCCGAGGCGCGGGAGATTCTCTCCCGGGAAGACGAGCTGTTCGGGCCGGCGGAGGCGGCCCAGCCCATTCCCGGGGGACCCCCGATACATTAGTCCCAACGCGTTGGGTGATTCGACTGCGGTACCTTCGATCGGAACCGCTTTCGATCCGGCGCCTTCGGCGCCTCTACCAAGGGGGAGGTCCCTCCCCCCTGGACCCCCCAACATCTCACGAGTCGGCGCAAACGAGCGCTGAGGGTAGCTGGCTACCGCTCGGCGCGGGCGGACTTGAGCCACTCGGCGGCGAGCTTCCGCTCTCCGGCGCGGCCCAGCGAAGACTGCACGTCCGCGTAGAACGCTTCCATCACGCCCGGAGGAGCCCTGGTCGCGCGGTAGCGGACGAGGGCCTCGTTGAAGACCCGGATCGCCTCCGTGACCTGCTTCGAGGCGAGGTAGAGCGAGCCCATCCGCAGGTACGGCTCCGCCAGATCGTCGCGCAGTTGCGCGGCCCGGGCATACGCTTGCGCGGCGGCCTTCGGATCGCGCCGCGCCTCGGCGATGCGCCCCGCGACGAGGTACGCCGTGGCGTTCTGCGGATCGAGCTTCAGGGCCTGATCGACAGCCGCCTGCGCGGCGGCGAGATCGCCCTTGCGTTCCTCCACCCGCGCCCGTGCGACGGCGAGCCGCGCGGTGCGGGGCACGGCCGTCGCGGCGGCGTCGAGCAGCCGGACAGCGGCGTCGGTCTCGCCGGCGGAGATGAGCGCGTCGGCGCCGTCAGAGTAGATGGAGATGTCGAACCGGTCCGCGGCGATGGCCGCGCGCAGATCGTCCTCGGCGCGGGCGTGGTTCTTCCCCGAGAGCGCCGCCACGGCGCGCGCCTTGAGCGCCACGGCGAGCTTCGGATCGATGGCCAGCGCGGCCTTCACATCGTCCGCCGCTCCGGGAACGTCGCCGAGAACGAGGCGCGCCTCGGCGCGCGCGGCGAGCGCCCGCGCACGGAGGGCCGGCGTCAGCTCGGAATCCGGTGCGCCGACGAGCGGATCGAGGAGGGCGCGAGCCTGTGCCCGGTCGGCACGTCCGTCTCGCGCAAGGGCGGCGAGGGTACGGGCCTTCCCGATCTGCGCCCGCGGATGCGACGGGCTGAACTGCAGGGCGCGATCGAAGCCACTGGCGGCGTCGTAGAAGCTGCCCTCTTCCAGGAGCATCTCGGCGAGGTCGCTGGCGAAACGCGCCTCGCGCGCCGTCGCGTTGGCCTTGCGGAAGGCATCGCGCGCCTCGCGCAGCTTGCCCTGCGCGCGGAGGGCGCGGCCGAGCACGTCGTTCAGGCGCGGCGCGCCCGTCGAGCGCGGATACCGGGAGAGGACGCCGCGCACGTACGTCTCGCACTCCGGGGCTTTTCCGTCCTGCAGGAGCGCCAGGGCGTAGGCCTCGAACCGCTCGGGAAGGGCGATGTCGCGCGTCTCCGCCCGGGTCCGGAGCTCGGCCGCGCGCGCCGCGCGATCCTCGACGCCGGCCACAGCGAGCTGGGTCTCGACGTCGGCGAGTGCCGCCAGGGCGTAAGCGTTGCGGGCCTGTACCTCGAGTGCGCTCTCGAGGAGCTTCTCGGCCGCGAACAAGCCTTTGGGCGTGTCCTTCGCGAGCTCGTCGCGGGCACCGCCCGATCGCAGGCCGTCGTTGCCGCGCGGACCCGCGAGGATCTCCTCGACGCGGTCCTGCACGGTGACGCGGTGCGCGTACGCGAAGTACGCGCCGCCGGCCAGCACGGCAGCGGTCACACATTTCAGTACGGCCGCTCGCCATTGAGCGGCTCGTCCCCCGACGGAAGCCATGTGTGATTGTTCTCACGATCCCCGGGGTTGGATCAAATCCCGGCACATCCCTCGCTGTGCCGCGCACAGACGCCCACCAGGTGCAGCCAGGCCGAATTCTTATGCTAACGAACGACGCGGCCGTCCACGGTCGAACGGGGGACCCGAGCGTCGCTTCCGGACCGGGCCTCGCGGATGCTAAGCCTCCGGATGGTGGTCTCCCTTCCGGCATCGCCTTCGCTGAGGGCCCACGCTCTCGCCGAGTTCGGTCTGCCGGCGGAACCCAGGCGGATCGACGACCTCGTCGCGCCCATTCCGAGCACGGTTGCCTGGCGTATCGAGACCTCCGAAGGCCGCTTCCTCCTCCTCTGCGCGGCGACTCCGCTCGCCCTCGCGTTCGAGGCGACGCTCTTCGATCTGCTCGTCGAGTCGCGCTTCCCCGCCCCGGGTCCGCGCCGGGCGAGGGGCGGTGGCCTCATCGCGGTCCTCGCGCTCGACGGCGTTCCCGCCGCGGCATCCTGCTATTCGTGGCCCCCGGGCGAGGCGCTCGATCCTGCCTCCGCCCGTGTGCCGCAGCTCCTCGAGGTCGGCAGGCTCCTCGGGCGGCTGCACCGTCTCGGCGAAGCGCATCCCGCTTCCGTTCCGGAGCCTCTGCCCTGCGCGAAGATCGCCGCCGAGCTGGGCAAGGCCGACGGACGCCTGCGCGAGGCGCTGACGCAGCTGCAGCTTTCGGGGCTTCCGTCGGGCGCGGCGCATGGACGCCTCGGCCCGGGCCAGGCGCTCTATCTCGGAGATCGATGCTCGGCGGTGCTTCCGTCGGGCTCGGCGCACAGCGGCCCGCTCGTCCTCGATCTGGCGCGCGCCGCGGAGGCGTGGTCCCTCGGATCGCCACAGCCGCTCGCCGCCATCCGGGCCGTCGTCTCCGGATATCAGGCCGAACGGCGCCTGCTCGTGGAAGAGCGGGAATCGTTCAGCAGCGCCCTGCGCTGCGCGGCTGCCCAGGAAGGAGTGCGCAGGCTCTCGGCCGGCGCCCCGGATTCGCTCGCCCCGCTGCACGTCCTGGAAGGGCTCGACGCGGAGATCCGCGCCACCACGGCTTAGGAGATCAGAGGCCGGAGGCGATCTTCCAGCGGCCGTTGACCTTCACGAGCCGCATCCGCGCGTCGTCGGCTTCGCTGAACCACTTCTCGCCGGCGGGAACCGCGACCGCATAGCGGAGGACGGCGTAGTAGTCGACGCGAGCCTTGTCGCCCTCGACCTGGACGTCCCGGACGGTGATGTCCAGGTGGACCGACTTCACGTCCTTGAAGTCGTCCGGAATCTCGCGGCGCAGCCCGCCGTAGTCGAGGGGCCCGGTGGTGCTCATCTTGTTCGGATCGCCCTTGTCGTAGTAGCTCGGCGCGGTCAGGCCGAGGAGGGCGTTGGGGTCGCGCGCCTCCATCGCCGCCTTGTACGCGGCGACGATGTCCAGCACGGCGCGGTTCTCGGGCTGGTCCGGGATGTTGGTCCCGGGAATGGTGTTGTGCGAGCAAGCCGCGCAGACGAAGACAGCGAGCGTGGCGGAGGCGATCCGCATACGATCCGTGTAGGCGGAAAAGGCACACGCCGTCAATGCTGCTCCGCGCTTGCGCGCTCCGCCCGTCGCCGGCAAAGCCGGCTCCTCCGTGATGCGATTCCGTGGTAGGCCGCTACTGGATGGGCTCCTGGGTGGACCTCGGCTCGAGCGATCTGTACGAAGGTGAGCTACGCGGTCTGGAGATCGGGGAGCGACTCGTCCTTCTTGCCTGCCACCAGGGCGTCATCAGCGCGATGGACGACTCCTGCAATCATGCCGGCTGCCTGCTCTCCGGGGGATGGATCGACAGCAAGCGCGCCGCCGTGGTCTGCCCCTGCCACGAATACGCGTTCGAGCTCCGTTCGGGGCGGAACGTGACGAGGCCCCGGCTCTGCGGCGACCAGCATTCCTTTCCGGTGCGGATAGAAGGCGGGCACGTCTACCTGTCGCTCGAGGACTGAGCATGGGCCACGAGGATCACGAGCACGAGGGAGGCCAGAAGCACGGCCACGAGACGCGCGTCCCGGAGCAGCACAAGTCGCGCGCGCCCCGATCGATCAAGGCGTACGTCATCACCTGCTCGGACAGCAGGACCGAGGCGACCGACGACGGAGGACGGCTCATCCGGGAAAAGCTCGCCGCCCACGGACACGTCCAGGCCGGCTCCGCCATCGTCCCCGACGATCCGCAGCGGATCACCGCCGAGCTCCAGCGTGCCGGCGCTTCCGGCGCCCAGGTCGCCCTGGTGACCGGCGGAACGGGCCTCTCGCGTCGCGACTCGACGTTCGAAGCCCTCTCGGCAGCGATCGTGCGCCCCCTTCCCGGATTCGGCGAGCTGTTCCGATCGCTCTCGTACGCCGAGATCGGCAGCGCCGCGATGCTCTCGCGCGCGGTCGCTGGACAGATGGTTTCGGGGCTCTTCGTCTTCGCCATGCCCGGAAGCCCTGCCGCCGTCCGCCTGGCGATGGACAAGCTCATCCTGCCCGAGCTGGGCCACCTCATCGAGGAGCTCTCCCGGTGAGACGCTGGGCCCGAGCTGCTCGGGTCGGGCCCGCGCTGGAGCAACTCCTCGCCGAAACGAGTGTCCCCGAGCGCGTGCGCGGGGATCCGGTCGAGCTGGTGCACCGGTACCGCGATCCCCTCGACATCGAGATCGCCGGGCTGCTCTGCGCGGCGCTCGCCTACGGCCGCGTCGACCTCTTCAAGCCTCGGCTATCGCGGCTTCTCGACCAGCTCGGTCCGCACCCGGCGACGGTCGCTCGCGATGCGGACGCCGCCGAGCTGCTCCAGCGGACGGCGGACTTCTCGTATCGCATGACGGGGCCGCAGGACGTCGCCTGCCTCCTGTACGGGGCCGGGCGACTCCTTCGCGAACACGGTTCCATGGGCGCGTTCTTCGCCCGGACTTATCGCGAGCGCGGGAACCTCCGCGACGCGCTCGCGGGACTCGTCGACGAATTGCTCGGCGCCGACTTCACTCCGCTCCTGGGACAGCAGGGACCGACGCGCCGCCTCAAGCACCTCCTGCCGCATCCCTCGCGCGGCAGCGCGTGCAAGCGTCTCAACCTGTACCTGCGCTGGATGGTGCGAGGTCCCGACGGCGTCGATTTCGGACTGTGGGACGTCCCGGCGGAGGCACTGGTCGTGCCGCTCGACACGCACGTCCACCGCATCGGCCGCTTCGTCGGCCTCACCTCTCGCAAGGATCTGTCCTGGAAGACGGCGGAGGACGTCACCCGTAGGCTCCGCCAGCTCGACGCGGCGGACCCGGTGCGATTCGACTTCGCCCTCTCGCACCTGGGGATCAGCGGGCAGTGCGCATCGCGACGCGACGCGCGCCGGTGCGAAGGCTGCCCGCTGAAACCGATCTGCCGCTACTGGAACGAGGACTAATCGACTTCGTGGCCGGTCTCTTCCTCGCGGCCGGCGAGATTCGGCTCGCGCTGCAAACCGCCGCGCTGCGCGCCCTGGTCGAGTCCGGTCCGCCCGAGGCCTTCGCCCTTGCGGTTCAGGTTCCCCTGTCGGTTCAGATTGCCCTGCTCCTGCTTCCAGCCCGGACGGTCGAGATTCGCCTGCTCCTCGCCGAGGTCCCCCAGCTGGCCGCCCGCTCCTCCACGGTTCAGTCCCTTTTCCGCCATGGGAAGTCTCCTTTCCAGGCAGAACGCTGCGAACCCGCGGCGGGCTCCGGCAAGCCACGTGCGGACGCGGCTCCGGACGGCCCGGCCAGGGACGGGCGGGCGCCGCCACGGACGGGCTGCGGCCGCGGGCGGCGTCCCGGGCGCTTCATGCCAGGGCGGCCCGACGTATGCGTCGGCCCCGGGGAGCATGGCGCCGCATGCCCGATCTTGATTCGGCATGTATAAATGGTTTCACCGTCGTGTCCGCGCTGCGTGGCCAGGATCCTGGCCGCGCAGGCCAATTTCCTGGACGGTGGCGCGTCGCCGTTCCGTGGTTAGTAGAAGGACGGCGGGGGATCACCGGGATCGGTGGGGGCATGTCCGGCGCATCCGTTCTCGTCGTAGACGATGATGCCGATTTTCGATCGCTCGTGAGCGACGAGCTGATCGATGCCGGCTACGAAGTCGCCGTCGCCGGCGGCGCCGAGGAAGGATTGCGAAGGCTCGCGGTCGAGGACGTCGACGTCCTGCTCCTCGATCTGCAGATGCCCGGCAAGAACGGCTGCGAGCTGCTCCGCGAAGCGCGGAGCATGGGCGTGCAGTCCCAGACGGTGGTCATCACCGGTCACCCGGAGATGCAGGCGGCGCAGGAGTGCCTGGAGGCGGGCATATTCGAGCTCCTGGAGAAACCGGTCTCCCCGCGCATGCTCCTCAGCACCGTGGCACACGCCGTCGAACGCTCCCGGCTGCTTCGCACGGCCACCATCTACGAGGCGAGCCGCGCGGTCTTCGCCTCGCACGATCCCGCCGCGGTGCCGCAGGCCATCGTCGAGACCGCGGCGAGCGTGCTACAGGCGGACGAGGCTTCCCTTCTGGTGCCGGACGACGCTCACCGGATGGTGGTGGCGTACTCGAAGGGATTTCCGGAAGGCGCGCAGCCGCCCTATGTCGTGCGAATCGGCGAGGGAATCGCCGGACGCGTTGCGCAGGCAGGAAAGCCCGCGCTCATCGTCGGCGCCGCTTCCGAGGATCCCCGCTTCCGCGGCGTGCACGCGCACGGCAGGGTCGGTTCCAGCATCGTCTATCCGCTGCTTCTGGGAACGAGGCTCGTCGGCCTTCTGAACGTGAGCCGGGGGCCTGCGCACAATGCCTTCCGTTCCGCTGATCTGGAGCTCGCTTCGCTGTTCGCGTCGCAGGCGCTCCTCGCCCTGGAAAACGTCGCGCTCTTGCGAAAGGCTCTGCACAACGAGCGGCTCGCCTTCGCGGGACGTCTCGCCGCGGAGCTGTCGCACGAGGTGGCGAACCCCACCGCCTTCGTCATCGCAAACCTCGAGTTCCTCGTCGGGGAGATGGCCGCGAATCCGGCCGACGCGTCCCTCGAGCGGGTGGCAGCGGCGCGCGACGCGCTCGAGGGCGCCAGGCGCATCGCCGGCGTCGTCGCCGACATGCGGGCGACGCTGCGCGGCGAGACGAAGGAGCTCTCGAGTTGCGACTTGAACGACGCCGTCCGGTTCGCGGTGCGGATGGGCGCGCCGCAGGTCGGGGACGCCGAGGTGATCACCGCGCTCGGAGAAGGAGTGCGGGTGAAGGGCGACGAGATGCGCCTCGGCCAGGTCTTCCTCAATCTGCTCGTCAACGCTGGGCAGGCGCTCGCGGGGCGGGCGGATGCGCGCGTTCGCATCACCACCGAACGCGCCGGGAACGAAGTGCGGGTGATGGTGGCGGACAACGGCCCCGGGATTCCCGCCGCGGATCAGCGCCGCATCTTCGACGCGTTCTTCACCACCAAGCGGGAATCGGCGGGTTCCGGGCTCGGCCTCACCATCAGCCGGGAGATCGTCACGCAGCACGGAGGCGAATTGACCGTCGAATCCGAGGAGGGGAAGGGCTCCCGGTTCATCGTCAAGCTGCCGGCGGCCGGGTGACGTCCTTCTCGCCCTCGATCCCGACCCGCGCGCGCAGCGACGGATCGCGCAAGTACGTCTCCGTCAGCCGCTTTCGCGGGAGCAGCCTTCCCGGCGCGAGGACGAGACCGCGACCGTACGCGAGCGCCACCGCGGCGGCTTTCCGGGAGGCCGGCATCCGGGAGGGAAGGGTGTCGGCGACGCCCATCCGCAGGAGCCGCAACTCCGAGCGCTCGACCGCGAACTCGACGAAGCGCGGCAACTGGGAAAGGACCGGATGTCCTTCGGGAAGACGCTTGCGCATGAACCGCCCGAGCCTCCGCACCGCCCAGGTGGAAACGAGAGACAGCCCGAGGAGCGGGGTTCGCAGTCCCGGCCGGCGGGCGATTGCCTCGCGCGTGCGGCGCTCGCCGAAATCGACGTGCCGCTCCTCCTGCCGCACGGCCCGCTCGAGGATCTCGCGGATGCCCTCGTGGTCGATGGTGTCGATGACCGCGTACAGCGCCATCAGCACGAACCCCTCGCCGAGCGCCATCTCCAGGCAGACGTGCTCCTCGAAGCTCGCGGGCATCATGCCGGTTGCGAGGAAGCGCACGATCCGATGCGGCTCTGCCTCTGCCTCGCCGAGCAGGTCGAGGATGCGGAGGAAGTTGTCGACGTGCTGGAACTCCTCGACGGCTTGTCGCGAGAAGAATCGCGCCGCGTCGAGATCGGGAGCGTCGTACAGCCAGTGGCCGCACTGGATGCCGGTCACCTCGCCGTACAGGAACTGGTTGACGATCCAGCCGAGGATCTGCCGGTCGCGCGACGCGACGAGCCGCGCGCCGCCGAAGTCGAACGTCATCTCCTGGCGCGAAAGAAGCATGCGGACTGACGATATCGCACCTTTCCTCCATGGGATGGCGGACGCGCCCGGTTCCCGCTAGCCTTCGCCAGCATGCGTATTCCTACCGACGACCTGACCAGTGTACGGGCGCCCCCCGAGGCCCTCGCCCGATGGGCCCTGGAGACGCCGATCGCTGCCCAGGAGGCCACCTGGTCGGCGCTCAGCTTCCTGGCCGTGTTCGAGCACGCGAGCGTCACGCTCCTTCCTGCGCCTGCGCTTCTGCAGACCGGCGAGGCCATCCAGGACCCGGACGGGTTCCTGCGCGTCCGGCGCGGCGCGCTCGACCACTTCCGGCAGCGTTCGGCCCGTGCCGTCGCCTGGATGGAGCAAGTCGGTTTCTTCCGGGAGCGCTTCCCGGAAGCGGCCCGCCGCGAGCCGCCCCAGGCCGTCATGGCGCTCGCTCAGACCTTCTCGTCGCAGGGCACGCCTCGCGACCGCGCGATCGACGTGCTCGTGCGCGAGTCGGTGATGCCGGAGATCGAGGACCTGTTCCTCCGCACGCTCACCTATCCGCCCATGAAGCTGCTCCTGCGCAGGATGCGCGAGAGCGAGCCGCAGATGAGCGCCGACGCGAAACGCCTCGCCGCCGGCGTGGTAGGAGAGCTCGGCACGGGGTCGGTGTGGGCCGTCCGCAAGCGGCTCGTCGCCACCGCGACCAGGGCGATCCTCGGCGCCCGTCCGCTGCTCGACGAGCTTGCGAGGGGCGGAGCCGCCGTGGACCGATCGCACGCCGCGAAGGGGTTTGCCCGGAGGTTGGAAGCGGCCGTGGCGGAGCTGTCCGGCACGCCGGTCGTTCCGGCCGCGATCATCGAGCGGCTGGCCGGCGAGGTGGCTTCCGACAACCCGGAACAGCCTGTAGATCCTGAAGAAAAGCCGAGCTAGCGGTCGCGCTGCAGGGCCGCGTAGATATGCCCGCGCTTCGGCCCGTACTTGTACATTGTGGCAACTCCCAAGGCCATGAGACACAGCAGGCCGGCCACCAGCAGCGCCAGAACGTGTTGAGGAGGCAAGCGGCGCCGCATGCAGGCATCCTACCTCCGGGGAAGGATCGCCCGCCAGCCACGGGCATACGCCCCCGGCGAAATAGTCCCTCGTCCAACTCCGTATTGGCGCAAGCCGCGGAGGTCAGGAGTGATCGTGGAAAGCAACGTCCAGGCATTGCCTGGAAAGTGGGCAATGCCGTCACCGCTCTTGGCGCTCGTAGCGCCCGACGTCGGGATGGAAAGGGTAGCCCGGCGCGAGCGCGTTCTGTTGCCGTTCCTGTTCGCCGTCCTCTGCTCGCTCCTCGCCGCCGCGGCGAGCTCGTACCGGGTCGATGCGCGCGACGCAACCCTCGCCACTCTCGAGAGGACGGGTCAGCTCAAGACCATGAGCGACCGCCAGATCGAGGACCAGACCAAGGACGCCGAGCGGACGTACGTCGTGAAGACCGTGGCCGTCGGCGCTGTCGGCCCGGTCGTGAAGCTGGGGCTCTTGTGCGTCGGCCTCCTCGCGCTTTCGTGGTTCGTGCGCGGCAGGGCGAAGGGGAAGGCGCTCGCGGCGGTTGCCGCCGTGGCGATGCTCCCGGGCGCGATCGAAAACCTGCTCGCGGCGGGCGCGGCGCTGGGACGGCGCTCCATTCCGCCTGACGGCCCGCCGCTCATCCCCGCCGATCTGGCGTCGATGTGGGCGCAGATCTCGGGACATCCGGTGCTGGGCCCGGCGGCGCGGCTTCTCGGCGCATTCGACGTCTTCTCGCTCTGGGGCGCTCTCCTCGCGGGCTACGGGCTCGCGACGGCGGCAAACCTGCCGCTGCGCCGGGCGATGACGGCGACCCTGGTCGGCTGGCTCTGCGTGCACGTCCTCCTCGCCGCGGCGACGGGCGGTGGCGGTCCCGGTCCGCACGGAGGGGGCCACCCATGATCGCGCTCGCCCTCGCCTTGCTCGCCCAGGCCGCCGCTCCGAAGCCCGCGCAGCCGGTCTCACCGCCTCCGAACGTGCAGCCGACGACGCAAGGCCCGGCTGCTCCGGAGAACCACTCGAATGGCAACGGTCTGACGATCGAGAATGCGATCCAGCTCGCGCTGCGGAACAACCCGGATCTCCTGCGCGTCCTGTACCAATCGCAGTCCGCGGAGCAGGACGTGACCATCAGCCGGGCCGCGATCCTGCCCCAGCTCGATTTCAATGCCTCTCTCGGAAAGACGCGGCAGGGAGGCGGCATCACGACTGTCTTCCAGAACCAGACGCTGACCACGGCTACCGTGGTGCAGTCCGACTTCGGCGCGGGCCTGACTTTGCACCAGTTGGTCTTCGACGGCGGCAGGTGGTGGAACAGTATCGACGCGGCAAAGCTCCAGCGCGCTTCGGCCAACGCGAGCGTGGACGAGCAGCGGCTGTTGACCATTTTCACCGTCGAGCAGCGGTTCTACGAGCTCGTGCGACAGCAGCGCCAGCTCAAGGTCCTCGGTGACGCCGCGGTGCGCTCGCGCGACCAGGCGGATTTCACGCAGCGTCTGTTCGAGGGCGGTCGCTCCACCCAGGCAGACGTCTATGCCGCTCGCGCCAACCGCGACAACGACGAGATCAACCGCCTGGGTCAGGAAGCGCGCGTCGAGCTCGCCCGCCAGGACCTCGCCATCACCATCGGTGTCGATCCGTCGCAGCCGCTCGCGATCGAAGAGCCCTCGCAGATGCAGCGGGAGCCGGTCTCACCGCCGGCCGCCAGCGAGGCCGTAGAGAAGGCGCTCGCGTCACGTCCGAACCTCAAGGCGTTCGCGTTGACTGCCGAGGCGCAGCGGAAGACCGCCTCCGCGGCACGCGGGGACTACTGGCCCGTCATCGCGCTGGAAGGCAGCTACAACCGGCACGCGCAGGATATCGAAACGTTCACGAGCTCCCCGGAAAAAGCGAGCACGTTGAGCGGCGCAATCAGGCTGAACTGGAACATCTTCCAGGGTCTCGCCACGAAAGCGACCGTGCAAAAGGCGGAGATCGCCACGGCGCAAGCCGAGACCGATCTCGCCGCCGGCCGCCGGACGGTCGCTTCCGATGTGGAGCGCGCCATCGCCCAGCTCGCG
>JBJMQD010000370.1:0-2697 GCA_045802855.1 Myxococcales bacterium
GAGCGCAGCTCCTTGCATCAAAAACGCCGATGACCCGGCCTCCGTCGGGACTTTCGCGGACCCCGTGGACAGGGCCGCAGGGGTGAGGAGATTCATGGCTCGCAACGATCCACCAGGAAGGAACGCCGCTCCCGCGATCACGGAGATGCTGGTCATCCCCGTCGCCGGCCGGGACAGCATGCTCCTGAACCTGAGCGGCGCGCACGCACCGTTCTTCACCCGCAATCTCGTGATCCTGCGCGACGCCGCCGGCCACACCGGCGTCGGCGAGGTGCCCGGCGGCGAGCGCATCCAGAACACGCTGGAGGAGGCGCGCGACCAGGTCGTCGGGCAATCGATCGGCGGGTACCAGCGCATCCTGAACACCGTACGGCGCCGGTTCGCCGACCGGGACAAAGGCGGGCGAGGCCTGCAGACCTTCGACGAGCGCACCGCCATCCACGCGGTCACCGCCCTGGAATCGGCGCTGCTCGATCTGCTCGGGCAGTTCCTCGGCGTTCCCGTCGCGGCGCTGCTCGGCGAAGGGCAGCAGCGCACCTCGGTCGAGATGCTCGGCTATCTCTTCTACGTGGGCGATCGAAAGAAGACCGGCCTGCCCTACGCGAGCGAGCCGGAGGCTACCGACGACTGGCGGCGGCTCCGGCACGAGGAGGCGCTCACGCCCGCGGCCATCGTGCGGCTCGCGGAGGCGGCGCAGGCTCGCTACGGATTCAAGGACTTCAAGCTCAAGGGCGGCGTGCTGAGCGGCGAGGAGGAGATGGAGGCGGCGACCGCGCTCTCGCGAAGGTTCCCGCAGGCGCGCATCACGCTCGATCCGAACGGCGCCTGGTCGCTGGAAGGGGCGATCGCGCTCTGCCGCGGCCGGCACGACGTGCTCGCGTACGCCGAGGATCCGTGCGGCGCGGAGAACGGCTTCTCCGGCCGCGAGACAATGGCCGAGTTCCGGCGCGCGACCGGCCTCCCCACCGCGACCAACATGATCGCCACCGACTGGCGCGAGCTGAGCCACGCCATCCAGCTCGACGCGGTCGACATTCCGCTCGCCGACCCGCATTTCTGGACGATGCAGGGCGCGGTCCGCGTGGCGCAGATGTGCCGCGACTGGGGCCGCACCTGGGGATCGCATTCGAACAACCATTTCGACATCTCGCTGGCGATGTTCACGCAGGTGGCGGCCGCGGCTCCCGGAAGGATCACCGCCATCGACACGCACTGGATCTGGCAGGACGGGCAGCGGCTGACGAAGGAGCCGCTCCGGATCGCGGGCGGGGCGGTGGTCGTGCCGGATCGTCCGGGGCTCGGCGTCGAGATCGACATGGCCGAGATCGAGAAAGCGCATCGCCTCTACCAGGAGCACGGCCTCGGGTCGCGCGACGACGCCGCGCAGATGCAGTTCCTCGTGCCAGGATGGAAGTTCGATCCGAAGCGACCGTCCCTGCGTAACTGACCAGCCGCTCGCAGGCCCGGCGGAACGAAATGGTCGACGTGCGGGAAGCGTCCCAGAGCCCCCAGACCTTGGTAGACGGGGCCCGCCGCGAGCGTCTACTTTGGTCTACCGTGGAGGGAGCGCGCCGACGAACGCAAGCGCGAGGGTATCGATCACAAACTCGAACGGCTCGGGCAGAAGGGCTGGAGCCGCAATCGCATCGAGCGGTGGCTCGCGCAGATCGAAGCGGACCAGGATCGGCACACCAAGGAGAGGGCCGACGCGGCCGCAAGCGATGCGCGCGAATGGCGCGAGTGGCTGCGCCATGGCCTCGAAGAGGTTCGAGTCGAGCATGTCGGACTGCTCGTCGACGACTTCGCCGGCAAGCTCGACGATGCGTTCGGCGGCGGCGACGAGCCCCCGATACGCGACGTGCGTCTCGCCGACGTCGACGAGCGCTTCCTCGAGGGCATGGTGAAAGGGCGTCCTGTACCGGGTGCGGCTCCGGTAGTCTTGAATCAGCTAATATCCATGGGACGTCGCGGTACCGTCGTACCGGGACGGGACGCGTTTACGCTTCAGAGCCACCCGCCAATGACGGTTGTCCGCAGCGACGCGCCGTTCACCGCGGCGCCGGGCCCCCCGCTGTCCTCGTTTTCCCGATTACCGGCTCGGCGGACGCCGGGATCCTGGCCGCCCGGGCCCGGGTTCCGGCCACGGCACGTACAACGCAGCCCGAGTCACTGTCATACCAGTTTGCGAATTTCCGGAGACTCTCATTCATGGGCCGGATCCATCGCCTAGAATCGAAGGGCGACGCCGGTACTGGCCAGCGCGACCAGACTGGTCCCGTAGTCGTTGATGTAGTCAGCCGCGCCCACGCTGGCATCGAGCTCGACCGCCAGGGTTGGGTGCCACATCGCCGATGGCGAACTCGACGGTCGTCGGTCCGACACTTGGCGATCCGATGAATCCGGCCGTCGCGGGGGTGACGATGGTCTGATCGATCCCGTCGAGCGCGCCGACCAATCTGACCTGGCCGACGTCGCAGTCAGGCGCAGTCGAAAGACTCAGCGGAGGACTCGCTGGAGATTTCCCGCACCCGAGAACGGCACCAGCGCAAATACCGACGAAGATCAATTTCATACCACCGCCGTGCCAATCGGCCTCGAGACCGACGTCGACGCGCTGAAAGCTGGCGGTGATTCGAATGGGGCGCCGCCTCCTTGCTTTCGAAATAGCGGTAGAAACCGCCGGCGGTCAACCCCACC
>JBJMQD010000153.1:0-7398 GCA_045802855.1 Myxococcales bacterium
CGGACTGTTCAACCTCGGCTCCGCGCTCTCCTTCGTGCAGGTGCTTCCGCCGGGCGTCTACGTGGCCATGAACGGGCGGTACTTCGCCGGCGACAAGGTCCGCAAGAACCGCGACCGCGGGACGTTCGAGGAGAGCTGACGCCGGCGCGGATTGCGCGGTTTGCGCGCACTGCACATCGGGCGAGCGCAATCCTTGCGCGCGCGAGCGCCCACATCTTCTCTGATTGCCAACAGCGGCACGGTCTTCGCATCTGTTCGAGGCGATGCCGGTCGGCCTCCGCAAAGCGCTCGTCGCCGCGTTGCTCGCGCCTGGGCTGGTCTTTGCGAGCGGGGCGCGGGGACTGCTGCTCGCAACCTGCGACTCGGCGGTGCGAGCCTCGTGTGCGTGCCCGTCGGGGAAAGGGACCTCGCCCTTCGCCACGATGAAGCCGACGGCGCTACGGTGCTGCGACGTCGTGGTCCTCCCGGCCGCGCCGCCCCAGGCGCCACAGGAGCGATCCGCGCAGACCCTGCCGGTGCCGAACCTGGTGCCGGTCGCCGGACAGCTGGCGATGACACAACCAGTGGCCGAGCAAGCACCTCGGATTGCGCATCTCGATCCGCGGCGGGCATCCGACCCGGTGCTGGCAAACCACGCACTCCTGATCTGAGACCGGTCCTCCCGCGGCTCGTAGCCGCCGAGGAAATCGTCTGCGGCGCACGCTCGTCGCGCCGCGTGGTCCGGGCAATCGAATCGGGAGCACGCACTTCATGGTTGGAAAATTCGTAATCGTCGCGGCGGTCGCCGCGGCGCTCGCCGGGAGCGCGCACGCGCAGGACGCGTCGCTCGCGCGGCTGATCGAAGAAGCGGAAGCCGCGAGCCCCGAGATCGCGCAGGCGCGCGCGGAGGTCGCCGCGGAGCGCACCCGGATTCCCCAGGCGGGCGCCATGCCCGATCCCACCTTGACGCTCGGGATCCAGAACGACGGCTTCGGGGGCATCGAGATCGGGACGATGGAGACGAGCTACCTCTCCGTCGGGCTGACCCAGCCCTTCTACTGGCCGGGCAAGCGCGGGCTCCGCGAGCAGGTCGCGACTCTCGAGGCGCGGCGAGCGGAGGCGCGGCTCGCGCGGACCCGGCTCGATCTCGAAGCGCGCGTGCGCCGCGCATGGCTCGGGCTCCTCCTCGTGCGCGGCCAGATCGATCTCCTCGAAGAGCAGGAGCGGCTCTGGGCGAAAGCGGAGCAGGCCGCGCGCTCCCGTTACGAGTCCGGGCAGGTACCGCAGTCGGATCTCCTGCGGGCGCAGCTCGAACGCTCGCGCCTCGCCCAGCGCAAGTTCGCGCTGGCCGCGGAATCCGAAGTGCGGACCGCGGAGCTGAACCGGCTGCGGCAGCATCCGCTCGAGGAGTCAGTTCCGCTGACTTCCCGCCTTCCGGACCTTTTGGATCCAGAGCTCCCGGCCGAAAGCGAAGCGCAGGCCGACGCGGAGGCGCGCAGCCCCGAGCTCCGGGCCGCTTCGCTGGGGATGGAACAGGCGGGACGCCGCGCCGAGCTCGCGCAGAAGGAGCGGCTCCCGGATTTCGCGGTCACCGCCGCGGTCATGCCGCGCGGCGGGTTGCAACCCATGTGGCAGCTCGGACTCTCCGTCGGGCTCCCCATCTTCTCGGGCCAGAAGCAGAACCGGGCCGTCGACGAGAACGACCACCGGCGCATGGGCGAGAGCCAGGGCGCCGAGGCGGTGAAACAGATCCTCCGGCTCCGGACCCGCGAGCGGCAATCCGCCCTCGCCGCGCTGAACCGTACGAACCAGGAGTACCGGACGCGAATCCTGATCCTCTCGGCCGCGGCAGCGCGCAGCACGCTCGCGCAGTACGAGGTCGGCCGGGTCCCGTTCGCCGCCGTCCTGGAAGCGCTCTCCGGCTACGTCTCCGATCGCCAGAGCCATCTGGCGTCGATCGCCGACGCCCATCTCGTCGACATCGCGCAGAGGGAAGTGAGCCTCGACGCACCCGCTTCGATGGCGGGCGGCGGCGCGACCGCGATGCCTGGCACCGGTGCTGGCGCGCCGCGCGCCGCGTCGACCCCCAACCGGACCAGCAGCGCCGCGGCGTCGAGCGCGCCCCGCGGCATGAACGGAATGTGAGGACGCCATGAACCTCAAGACCGCGATCGTTCTCGTTCTCCTCGGTGCCGCTCTCGGTGCAGGCGGGACGTTCCTCCTGCCGCACGTGCATCGCGGCGACCCAGTGAACGCTTCGCAGCACAAGCCTCTCTATCGCTGCCCGATGCATCCCGAATACACGTCTGACAAGCCCGGTGAATGCCCGATCTGCGGGATGAAGCTGGTGCCGATCGAAAGCGCGGGTGCGCCAAAGCGCGAGACCGGCGTTCCCGGCCTCGCCGGCGTCGTCATCGATGCGCAGCGCCAGCAGCTCATCGGTTTGCGGACGGCGGAGGTGACGAAAGGCCCCATCTCCGGTGACTGGCGGACGGTGGGTCGCGTCGCGGTGGACGAGACGCGGGTCCGCAAGGTCAACGTCAAGGTCGACGGATTCGTCGAGAAGCTGTTCGTCGACTTCGTCGGCAAGCCGGTCCGGCGCGGGCAACCCATCTTCGAGCTGTACAGCCCGGACCTCCTCGCGGTGCAGAACGACTATGCGCTGGCGGTGACGACGCGCGCGCAGCTCGGCGGAGGTCCCACAGGCGACGACCTCGTCGCCGCAGCCCGTCGCCGGCTCGAGCTGTGGGACGTGCCCCGCTCGGAGATCGCGCATCTCGATCACGGCGGAGCGCCGCTGCGCGAGATGACGCTGGTGTCGCCCATCTCTGGCGTGGTCACCGCGAAGACGGTCGTGCAGGGCTCGCGCGTGGTGGCGGGAGATACGCCTTTCGAGATTACCGACCTCTCGCAGGTCTGGGTCCTGGCGGACGCACACGAGAGCGATCTGCCGCGCGTCCGTGTCGGCACGCCGGTGTCGTTGACCATGGAGGCGGTCCCCAATCGGGTCTTCACCGGGAAAGTGAGCTTCATCGATCCGGTAATGGACGCGAAGACTCGCACTGCCAAGGTACGCCTCGCCTTCAAGAACCCGCGCGGGGAATTGCGGCCGGAGATGTTCGGAGACGTGGTCTTCCACACCCGCCCGCATGACGGTCTGCGCGTGCCGGCCGATTCGATCCTCGATTCGGGCGACCGCAAGGTGGTCTTCGTCTCCCTCGGCGACGGGCGCTTCGAGCCGCGGGAGGTCGAGGCCGGCGAGGCCGAAAGCGACACGGTCGAGGTCCTCTCCGGGGTGCAGGCCGGCGAGCGCGTCGTCGTGCGGGCGAGCTTCCTGGTTGATTCGGAATCCCGCCTGAAGGCCGCGCTCGCGGCCCTCGGTTCCAGGTCCGCATCGAAACCGCAGGCGCGGAGCAAGCCATGATCGAGAAGATCATCCGCTTCTCCGCGCAGCATCGCGGCCTTGTCCTCGCCGGGGTCTTCGTGGCGCTCTGCGCCGCCTTCTGGAGCGCGAAGAACATCCCGCTCGATGCCCTGCCGGACCTGAGCGACACGCAGGTCATCGTCTACTCGCGCTGGGACCGCAGCCCCGACATCGTCGAGGACCAGGTCACCTATCCGATCACCACCGCCATGCTGGGAACGCCGCGGGTGAAGGCGGTCCGTGGCTTCTCGGACTTCGGCTACAGCTACGTCTACGTCATCTTCGAGGACGGCACCGATCTGTACTGGGCGCGCAGCCGCGTCCTCGAGTACCTGAGCAAGATCCAGGGCTCGCTGCCGGCCGGCGTGAAGACCGAGCTGGGCCCGGACGCGACCAGCGTCGGCTGGGTGTTCCAGTACGCGCTCGTCGATCGCACAGGCCGCCACACGAGCGACGAGCTGCGCTCGTACCAGGATTGGTTCCTGCGCTACTCGCTGCAGTCCGTCCCCGGCGTGGCGGAGATCGCCACCGTCGGCGGGCAGGTGCGCCAATACCAGATCAGCGTGAACCCCAATCACCTGATCGCCCACGGGCTGACGATGAGCGATCTCATCGAGGCCGTCCGGCGCGGGAACAACGACGTGGGCGGCCGGCTGGTCGAGTTCGCGGGCCGGGAGTTCATGGTGCGCGGGCGCGGCTACGTGAAGAGCGCGAAGGACCTCGAGGCCATCGTGCTCAAGTCGGTGAGCGGTTCGCCGGTGACGGTGAGGGACGTCGCCAGCGTCTCGCTCGGCCCCGAGCTTCGTCGAGGAATCGCCGACTTCAACGGCGAGGGGGACGTCGTCGGGGGGATCGTCGTGATGCGCTACGGCGAGAATGCCCTCGACGTCATCGAGCGGGTCAAGGCCAGATTCGCCGAGCTGAAACCATCGCTGCCCGCCGGGGTCGAGGTGGTAACGACCTACGATCGCTCCGAGCTCATCGGCCGCGCGATCGGTAACGTGAAGGACAAATTGATCGAGGAGATGATCATCGTCTCCATCGTCATCCTGGTCTTCCTCTGGCACGTGCCGTCGGCCATCGTGCCCATCGTCACCATTCCCGTCAGCGTCGCGCTCGCTTTCATTCCCCTCCAGGCGATGGGGATGAACGCGAACCTCATGTCGCTCGCGGGCATCGCCATCTCCATCGGCGTTCTCGTCGACGGCGCGATCGTCGAGGTGGAGAACGCGTACAACAAGCTCCATCTCTGGCAGGCCGGCGGACGCAAGCGGGACTTCCACGAGGTCCGGCTCGAGGCGCTCCTCGAAGTCGGTCCCTCGGTCTTCTTCTCGCTGCTCGTGATCGCGGTCGCGTTCCTGCCCGTGTTCACGCTGGTCGATCAGGAAGGCCGCCTCTTCCGTCCCCTGGCGTGGTCGAAGAACCTGGCGATGGCGATCGCCGCGCTGCTCGCCATCACCCTGGACCCGGCGATGCGGATGCTGTTCAGCCGGATGGAGCCGTTCAAGCTCCGCTTCCGCCCTCTGGCGTGGCTCGCGAACACGCTGCTCGTCGGCAAGTACCACGCCGAGGAGAAGCATCCGGTCAGCCGCTTCCTCCACCGCATCTACGAGCCGCCCTGCCGGTTCGTTCTCCGGCACGCGAAGGCGACCATCGCGGTCGCCGCCGCCCTCGTCCTCCTGACGATCCCCGTCTACCTGAAGCTCGGCAAGGAGTTCATGCCGCCGCTCGACGAGGGGACGCTGCTCTACATGCCCACCACGCTTCCGGGCATGTCGGTGGGCGAGGCGCAGGCGATTTTGCAAACGCAGGACCGCATCCTCCGCGGCTTCCCCGAGGTGGAGACGGTCTTCGGGAAAGCGGGCAGAGCCGAGTCGTCGACGGACCCGGCGCCCTTCTCCATGATGGAGACGACCATCGTCCTCAAGCAGGAATCGCAGTGGCGCGAGAACCCGCGCTGGTATTCGGGCTGGGCGCCACCCTGGCTGAAGGCAGCGCTACGCCCGCTGTGGCGCGATCGCATCTCCCAGGCGGCGCTCATCGAGGACATGGACCGCGCGATGAAGGCGCCCGGCCTCACCACCGCGTGGACGATGCCGATCAAGGGCCGGCTCGACATGCTCTCGACGGGCATCCGCACTCCCGTTGGGCTCAAGATCGGCGGCGCGGATCTGAAGGAGGTCGAGCGGGTCGCCCGCGATGCCGAGGCGATCCTCCAGCGCGTTCCGAACACGCGCAGCGTCTTCGCCGAACGTGCGGCGGGCGGATACTTCCTCGATTTCGTGCTGAAGCGCGACAAGCTCGCGCGCTACGGTCTTTCCGTCGACGACGCGAACATGCTCGTGATGACCGCCGTGGGCGGCGACAACCAGGGAACGACGGTCGAGGGGCGCGCGCGATATCCGATCAACGTCCGTTACCAGCGCGACTACCGCGAAGACCTCTCGGCGTTGAAGCGCGTCTTCGTGCCGATTGCGGGCGGCGGACACATCCCCATCGAGGAGATCGCCGACGTCCAGCTCGTCCAGGGTCCGTCGATGATCCGCGACGAGAACGGCCTCCTCGCCGCGTACGTGTTCGTCGATTTCGATACTTCGAAAGTCGACGTCGGCGGTTACGTCGAGGAGGCGAAGAAGGCCATTGCTTCGAATCTGTCGCTTCCCCCGGGATACTCGCTCGGCTGGAGCGGTCAGTACGAGAACATGCTGCGGGTGAAGGAGCGGCTGAAGCTGATCGTGCCGGTCACGCTCGTGCTCATCTTCGCGCTCCTCTACATGAATACGAAATCCGTTTTCAAAGCCGGGATGGTGATGCTCGCAGTGCCGTTCTCGGCGATCGGCGCGGTCTGGCTGATCTACCTGCTCGGGTTCAACGTCTCGATCGCGGTGTGGGTGGGGATGATCGCCCTGATGGGGCTCGACGCCGAGACGGGCGTTTTCATGCTCGTCTTCCTCGACTTGTCCCACGACGCGGCGAAGAAGGAAGGACGGCTGCGGACCGAGGGCGATCTGGTCGAGGCCATCGTCCACGGCGCGGTCAAGCGGGTCCGTCCGAAAGCGATGACGGTGTGCGCCGCGTTCATGGGGCTCTTGCCGATCCTGTGGTCGACCGGAACCGGCGCGGACGTGATGAAGCGGATCGCCGCTCCGATGGTAGGCGGCCTCGTCACTTCGTTCCTACTCGAGTTGCTCGTGTATCCGGCCGTGTACTTCGTCTGGAAGAAGCGAGAAGTCGCGTTGGCCGGCGCCCTGCTCGGCCTTCGCCGTCCGAGCGCGATTGACCTCGCCGGGTCAGTCGGCTACTCGGCGACGAGCGCCCGGGCCGGATCGACGCGCGCCGCCCTCCGCGACGGAACATAGACCGCGATCGCCGACGCCAGGAGCAGAATGAAGCCGACGCCGGCGAACGTCAGCGGATCGGTGGCGCTCACGCCGCGCAGCACGCTCCCCAGCGCGCGGGTCGCGGCGACTGAAAGGAAGAGGCCGGTCACGAGTCCCAGCGCGACGGGCCGCAAGCCGCCGCGCGCGGTCAATGCCAGCACCTGGCCCGCGGTGGCGCCGAGCGCCATCCGGACGCCAATCTCCCGCGTGCGCTGCGCCACACCGTAGGCGACGACGCCGTAGACCCCGACGGCAGCGAGCAGCAGGCCGAACAGCCCGAGCGCCGCCAGGAGGCGCATCAAGAACCGCGAGGTGGCGGTCGATTCGTGCAGCCGCTCTTCCATGGTCGAGATGTCGTAGAGCGGGATGGTCGCGTCGATCTGCGCCACTGCCGCGCGCAAGGCGGGGACCGCCGAGGTCGCGTTCCCGTCGGCGCTGCGCGCGACCAGCGTCATCGAGCGCTGGTTCCACTTCCCCGAGAGGGGCGGCGCCTGCGCCATGGGCAAGTAGAACTCGGGACCGGTGCTCTCCGCGGGACCTTGCCACCGCACATCGCCGACGACCCCGATCACCGTCTTGAAGTTGGGCTTGCCGTCGGGTGTGATCTCGCAGCAC